>NZ_JBHGZU010000071.1:0-290 GCF_042610415.1 Pseudomonas sp. MD330_10 | reverse complement strand
CAACGCGCCGCCGGAGTTGAGCGTCGACACCCTTGACGCGCAGCTCGTTGAGCAGTGGGTCGCGGTCGACCTGCAAGCCGACGATAACGCCTTTCTGCAATACACCTCCGGTTCCACCGCGTTGCCCAAAGGCGTGCAAGTCAGCCACGGCAACCTGGTGGCCAACGAAGTGCTGATCAGCCGTGGTTTCGGCATCGACCTCAACCCGGACGACGTGATCGTCAGCTGGATGCCGCTGTACCACGACATGGGATTGATCGGCGGCCTGCTGCAACCGATTTTCAGCGGCG
>NZ_JBHGZU010000070.1:0-290 GCF_042610415.1 Pseudomonas sp. MD330_10 | reverse complement strand
CTGTTCTATGCACCGCCACGTAGCGAAGGCTATCAGAATCGCATCTAGACCGGTTACCAGCGTTTGTGCCAGCCGATCTGCGATCTGTTGATGGAGTTGGTCGGCGACGCCTCCGTCGGGGAAATCGAAGGTGCCTTCTGCGACGGTCGTTACAACGTCAACCTCAATGGCCGCAAAATGTTCGGCACCGCCCAACGGTTGCGTCAGAGCGGCGGCCGCCCGGTAGGGTTGGTGCATGGGGCGTTGTTAATGGAAAACGATCGCGAAGAACTGATCGCGGCGGTCAATCG
>NZ_JBHGZU010000006.1:0-379183 GCF_042610415.1 Pseudomonas sp. MD330_10 | reverse complement strand
CCGATGCCAGTATAGGCATCGGATTTTGATTTCTTGCGGCCAAAGGTCAAGCGAGAAGGCTTAACTGACTGGCATTACCCCGAAGGGTGCTTTTTTTTGCTCGCTCGCTTAACGCTTCAGCGAGGCCGGCAGGTGCGGCTGGATCGCCGTCAGAACTGCCTTGAAGCACTTGGTGTTACCGGCAACGACGTGGCCTTTTTCCAGGAAGTCGTGACCGCCGGTGAAGTCGCTCACCAGGCCGCCTGCTTCTTGAATCAGCAGTGCGCCTGCGGCCATGTCCCACTCGGACAGGCCCGACTCCCAGAACGCGTCAAAACGACCGGCGGCAACGTAGGCCAGGTCCAGGCTGGCAGCGCCGGCGCGGCGGATGCCGGCGGTCTGGCCAACCAGGGCGCGGAACATGCCAAGGTAGTTTTCCAGGTTATCCATCTGGTCGTCACGGAATGGGAAGCCAGTGCCCAGAAGAGCGCCGTCCAGGCTGGTGCGACCGCTGACGCGCAGGCGACGGCCATTGAGCTGGGCGCCACGGCCACGGCTGGCGGTGAATTCTTCCTGGCGAACCGGGTCGAGTACAACCGCGTGTTCCAAACGGCCACGGTATTTGCAGGCAATGCTCACGGCAAAGTGCGGGATACCGCGCAGGAAGTTGGTGGTGCCGTCCAGTGGGTCGATGATCCACAGGTAGTCTTCGCCTTCGCCGCTGCCTTTGTGCAAACCGGTTTCTTCGCCGAGGATGCCGTGGGTAGGGTAGGCCTTGCGCAGTGCATCGATGATTTTCTGTTCGGCGGCGCGATCCACCTCGGATACATAATCCTTGGCGTCTTTTTCGTCGACCTTGATGGTATCCAGGCGCTCGATGGAGCGGAAGATCAATTCACTGGCGCTGCGGGCGGCGCGCAGCGCGATATTCAGCATGGGCTGCATGGATGTGTCACCTAAGGTTGTTAAAGAAAGCCGGGCATTCTAGCAGAAACTTTCTTCAGGTGAAGGACGACGTTCGCTTTCATGGCATAACCTTAGGCTGTTCTGTAAGATTTGCTCCCCTTTCCTGTGTCCGAGAGCGCCTCCCTTGCTGCAAAACATTCGTGTCGTCTTGGTCAATACCAGTCATCCCGGCAATATCGGTGGGGTGGCGCGAGCCATGAAAAACATGGGGCTGACGCGCCTGGTGCTGGTCGAGCCGCGTGTGTTCCCGCACCACGAGGCTGACGCGCGCGCGTCGGGCGCCAATGACATCCTTGAAAAGGCCCAGGTCGTCGCCACCTTGGAAGATGCCTTGGTCGGTTGCAACCTGGTGCTGGGCACCAGTGCCCGCGACCGTCGTATCCCGTGGCCATTGCTGGACCCGCGAGAGTGCGGGACCAAGGTGGTGGAGGAGGCGGCCGGCGGCGCTGAAATCGCCTTGGTATTTGGCCGTGAAGATTCCGGCCTGACCAATGAGGAGCTGCAGCGATGTCACTTTCATGTGCACATTCCGTCAGACCCCGAGTTCAGTTCGCTGAACCTGGGGGCGGCGGTGCAGGTATTGAGCTATGAAGTGCGCATGGCCTGGCTGGCCGCCGAAGGGCAGCCGAGCAAGGTCGAGAAGGATGAAGTGGCGTCCACTAAAAGTGGTGAGTTGGCCACCATGGACGAGCTGGAGCGATTCTATGAGCATCTGGAACATACTCTGGTGGCCATCGAATTCCTCGATCCTGAAAAACCGCGGCACTTGATGGCGCGCCTGCGCCGCCTGTACGGGCGCAGCTCGGTCAGCCGGGCGGAAATGAATATATTGCGTGGCATCCTCACGGAAACCCAGAAAGCGGCCCGTGGCGAACTCCTCAAGCGGAAGGATTAAAAATGTTCGAGCGTTTGCGAGAAGATATCCAGAGTGTTTTTCACCGTGACCCGGCTGCACGCAACGCCTTTGAAGTGCTGACCTGCTATCCGGGCATGCACGCGATCTGGATCCATCGTCTGTCCGGTGCGCTGTGGAATATGGGCTGGAAATGGCTGGCGCGGCTGGTGTCGAATTTCGGTCGCTGGCTGACCGGGATCGAGATTCATCCGGGCGCCAAGGTGGGGCGGCGCTTCTTCATTGATCACGGCATGGGCATCGTTATTGGTGAAACCGCTGAGATCGGCGACGACGTGACGCTTTATCAAGGCGTGACCCTGGGCGGCACCAGTTGGAATAAAGGTAAGCGCCACCCTACGTTGGGCGATGGTGTGGTGGTCGGGGCGGGCGCCAAGGTGCTTGGTCCGTTCACGGTCGGCGCTGGTGCCAAGGTGGGCTCCAATGCTGTGGTGACCAAGGCGGTTCCGCCTGGCGCCACGGTGGTGGGTATTCCGGGGCGCATCATCGTCAAGCCGGAAGTCGGTGATGAGCAAGAGGCCAAGCGCAAGGCCATGGCCGAGAAAATCGGTTTCGACGCGTATGGCGTCAGCGAAGACATGCCCGACCCGGTCGCACGCGCCATCGGCCAGTTGCTCGACCATCTGCAAGCGGTGGATGGAAAGTTGGATGGTATGTGCGGTGCACTGAAGGAGCTGGGTAGCACTTACTGTGCGAAAGATCTGCCAGAGCTGCGTGAAGAGGACTTCGCCGAAATCAAGGACGAAGCTGTCACGAAGGCCGGCTGAAGCCACCAAACCCCATGGGAGGGGCGAGCCCTCCCAGTTTTTGGCTCCATTGGTCTCGGAATTCCTGGTCGATCCTGTTCTCGCTGTTCGATCCAACCCCATCCTGCTATGATTCGCGCGCCCTTTTTACGGGTAATCCTGACTAAAGTACTAGGTCTTATAGTTGACTTAAATACTCGGGAATCGCATACTTGCTCCCATTCTGAAACACCTTGGTACTTGTCCATGAGACTGACTACAAAAGGCCGATACGCGGTGACTGCCATGCTCGACTTGGCCTTGCACGCGCAAACTGGGCCGGTGTCCCTGGCCGATATCTCCGAGCGTCAAGGCATTTCCCTGTCCTACCTTGAGCAACTGTTCGCCAAATTGCGCCGCAGTAATCTGGTCTCCAGTGTGCGTGGGCCGGGCGGTGGCTATCAATTGTCCCGCGACATGCAGGGCATTCAGGTAGCCCAGGTAATCGACGCGGTCAACGAATCGGTCGATGCCACAAAATGCCTGGGGTTGGGTGACTGCCATGCCGGCGATACCTGCCTTACACATCACTTGTGGTGTGATTTGAGCCTGCAGATCCATGAGTTTTTGAGTGGTATCAGCTTGGCTGATCTTGTGACTCGCCGTGAGGTGCAAGAAGTAGCCCAGCGTCAGGACCAGCGCCGTTGCAACACCAAGGCGCCGCGTCTGGACAAGATTGAAGCGTCCGCCGTCGAGTGACAGCCGCAGAGCTAACGGCACGCCAGCCAGCCTGATTTAGGAGAAAGTCCATGAAATTGCCGATTTACCTTGATTACTCAGCGACCACCCCGGTTGATCCGCGTGTCGCGCAAAAGATGAGCGAATGCCTGCTGGTTGACGGAAACTTCGGCAACCCGGCCTCCCGTTCCCACGTTTTCGGCTGGAAAGCCGAGGAAGCGGTCGAGAACGCTCGTCGCCAGGTCGCTGATCTGGTCGGCGCCGATCCGCGTGAAATCGTCTGGACCTCCGGTGCCACCGAGTCCGATAACCTGGCTATCAAGGGTGCCGCGCATTTCTACGCGACCAAGGGCAAGCACCTGATCACCACCAAGATTGAGCACAAGGCTGTCCTCGACACCATGCGCCAACTGGAGCGTGAAGGTTTCGAGGTGACTTACCTGGAGCCGACCACCGACGGCATCGTCACTCCGGCCATGATCGAAGCCGCGCTGCGTGAAGACACCATCCTGGTTTCCGTGATCCACGTTAACAACGAAATCGGCACCATCAATGACATCGCCGCGATCGGCGAGCTGACCCGCTCCAAGGGCGTGTTGCTGCACGTCGATGCGGCGCAGTCCACTGGCAAGGTCGATATCGATCTGTCGAAGTTGAAAGTCGACCTGATGTCGTTCTCTGCGCACAAGACTTACGGCCCCAAAGGCATTGGCGCGCTGTACGTGAGCCGCAAGCCGCGTGTGCGCATCGAAGCCACCATGCACGGCGGCGGTCATGAGCGCGGTATGCGTTCGGGCACCCTGGCGACCCACCAGATCGTCGGCATGGGTGAGGCGTTCCGTGTAGCCAAGGAAGACATGGCTGCTGAAAACGTGCGCATCAAGGCGTTGAGCGATCGCTTCTTCAAACAGGTCGAGAACCTTGAAGAGCTGTACATCAACGGCAGCATGACCGCCCGCGTACCGCACAATCTGAATTTGAGCTTCAACTACGTCGAAGGCGAGTCGCTGATCATGGCGCTCAAGGACCTGGCGGTTTCCTCCGGTTCGGCCTGCACCTCGGCTTCCCTTGAGCCGTCCTACGTGCTGCGTGCCCTGGGCCGCAACGACGAACTGGCGCACAGCTCGATCCGCTTTACGTTTGGCCGTTTCACCACCGAAGAAGAAGTCGATTACGCCGCGCAGAAAGTCTGCGAAGCGGTCAACAAACTGCGTACGCTGTCGCCGCTGTGGGACATGTACAAAGACGGTGTCGACATTTCCAAAATCGAGTGGGCGGCACACTAACTATAGAAGCCGCCACCCCAGCTCTGTAGGAACGTGGCGGAAAACGCAGGCGTTTCTACAGGGTTTCAGAGCGGCCCTGATGAGTGAGGATTCAGTACCATGGCTTACAGTGAAAAGGTCATCGACCACTACGAAAACCCGCGCAACGTCGGCAAGATGGACGCGCAAGACCCGGATGTCGGCACTGGCATGGTCGGCGCTCCCGCGTGCGGCGATGTGATGCGCCTGCAGATCAAGGTCAACGACGCTGGCGTGATTGAAGACGCTAAGTTCAAGACCTACGGTTGCGGTTCGGCCATCGCCTCCAGCTCCCTGGCGACCGAATGGATGAAAGGCAAGACCCTGGATGAAGCTGTCACCATCAGCAACACCCAGCTGGCTGAAGAGCTGGCGCTGCCGCCCGTGAAAATCCACTGCTCCGTGCTCGCTGAAGACGCCATCAAGGCCGCCGTTCGCGACTACAAGCAGAAGAAAGGCTTGATCTAAGCATTTGGCGACGAGTAAGGAGTCAACGATGGCTATCAGCATGACAGAAGCGGCTGCGCGGCACGTGCGACGCTCCCTGGATGGGCGCGGTAAAGGTGAGGGGATTCGTCTGGGTGTTCGCACCACAGGCTGTTCCGGCCTTGCCTACGTGCTGGAGTTTGTCGACGAGGTAGTGGCGGAAGACCAGGTGTTCGAGAGTCACGGCGAGAAGGTGATCATCGATCCTAAAAGCCTGACCTACCTGGACGGCACCGAACTCGATTTCGTCAAGGAAGGGTTGAACGAAGGCTTCAAGTTCAACAACCCCAACGTTCGCGGTGAATGTGGCTGCGGCGAAAGCTTCAACATCTGAGGCTACTCGTGGGTACTCCTTGTCATTTCGCTTTATTCGAGTTGCAGCCGAGCTTTCGGCTCGACCTTGAGCAGCTTGCCACGCGCTATCGAGAGTTGGCGCGTGGGGTGCATCCGGACCGCTTTGCCGACGCTTCCGAGCGTGAGCAGCGCCTGGCGCTGGAGCAATCGGCCAGCCTCAACGAAGCCTATCAGACCCTCAAGAGTCCGCCGAAACGCGCGCGCTACCTGCTCGCGATGAACGGGGGCGAGTTGCCGTTGGAAGTCACCGTGCATGACCCCGACTTTCTGATGCAGCAGATGCAGTGGCGCGAGGAGCTGGAAGACTTGCAGGACGACGCCGATCTGGCGGGCGTCGCGGTCTTCAAGCGACGCCTGAAAACGGCCCAGGATGAGCTCAACGAAAGCTTCGCAGCCTGTTGGGATGATGCAGCGCAACGCGAACAGGCCGAACGCCTGATGCGGCGCATGCAGTTTCTCGACAAACTCTCCTACGAAGTGCGCCAGCTAGAAGAGCGCCTCGACGATTAACCCAGTGCTGCCCCGTTGCACGCCTGATAGACAGATAAGACCTGATTACCATGGCTCTACTGCAGATCGCCGAACCCGGCCAAAGCCCACAACCGCACCAGCGACGCCTGGCGGTGGGGATTGACCTGGGCACCACCAATTCCCTGGTCGCTGCCTTGCGCAGCGGCCTATCTGAGCCATTGCCCGATGCCGATGGCCAGGTGATCCTGCCGTCCGCCGTGCGTTACCACGCTGACAGCGTCGAAGTAGGCGAATCAGCCAGGCTCGCGGCCTCGGCCGACCCGCTCAACACGGTGCTTTCTGTTAAACGCCTGATGGGCCGTGGGCTATCCGACGTCAAGCAATTGGGCGATCAACTGCCGTATCGCTTTGTTGGCGGCGAGTCCCATATGCCGTTTATCGACACCGTCCAGGGCCCAAAAAGCCCGGTGGAAGTGTCGGCGGAAATTCTCAAGGTGCTGCGCTTGCGCGCGGAAACCACCCTGGGTGGCGAGCTGGTTGGCGCGGTGATTACCGTGCCCGCGTACTTCGATGACGCACAGCGCCAAGCCACCAAAGACGCGGCGAAGCTCGCCGGTCTGAATGTGCTGCGTTTGCTCAATGAGCCGACTGCGGCCGCAGTAGCCTATGGCCTGGACCAGCACGCCGAAGGCCTGGTCGCTATTTATGACCTGGGTGGCGGCACCTTTGATATCTCCATCCTGCGCCTGACCGGTGGTGTGTTCGAAGTGCTGGCCACCGGCGGCGATAGTGCCCTGGGCGGTGATGACTTCGATCACGCCATCGCGGGTTGGATCATCAGCGGCGCGGGCTTGTCCGCCGATCTCGATCCGGGCGCGCAGCGCAACCTGCTACAAACTGCCTGTGCGGCGAAAGAGGCGTTGACTGACGCCGCGTCCGTTGAAGTTTCCTACGGCGACTGGTCGGCTCAACTGACTCGCGAGACCTTCGATGCGCTGATCGAGCCGATGGTTGCCCGCAGCCTCAAGGCATGCCGCCGTGCCGTGCGCGACTCCGGTATCGAGCTGGAAGAAGTAGGGGCTGTGGTGATGGTCGGTGGCTCCACCCGTGTGCCGCGCGTGCGAGAGGCCGTGGCTGAGGCGTTTGGTCGTCAGCCGTTGACTGAAATCGACCCGGATCAGGTAGTTGCCATCGGTGCAGCCATCCAGGCCGATACTTTG
Source organism: Pseudomonas sp. MD330_10 (assembly GCF_042610415.1). NCBI lineage: Bacteria > Pseudomonadati > Pseudomonadota > Gammaproteobacteria > Pseudomonadales > Pseudomonadaceae > Pseudomonas > Pseudomonas sp. MD330_10. The sequence continues at coordinate 372,027 of NZ_JBHGZU010000006.1, read as the reverse complement.
GCCGGTAACAAGCGCGATGGCGGCGAATTGTTGTTGCTCGACGTGATTCCGTTGTCGCTGGGTCTGGAAACCATGGGTGGCCTGATGGAGAAGGTGATTCCACGTAACACCACCATCCCCGTTGCCCGTGCCCAAGATTTTACCACGTACAAAGACGGCCAAACGGCCATGATGATTCATGTGCTGCAAGGCGAGCGCGAGCTGATCAGTGACTGCCGCTCCCTGGCGCGCTTCGAACTGCGCGGCATTCCGGCGATGGTTGCCGGTGCGGCGAAGATTCGCGTGACATTCCAGGTCGACGCCGATGGCTTGCTCAATGTGGCTGCGCGTGAACTGGGCTCGGGTGTTGAAGCCAGCATCCAAGTCAAGCCGTCCTACGGCCTGACCGACGGCGAAATCGCCAAAATGCTCAAGGATTCGTTCCAGCACGCCAGTGACGACAAGGTCGCCCGGGTGTTGCGCGAACAGCAAGTGGACGCCCAGCGTCTGCTCGAGGCGGTGCAGGGCGCCCTGGATGTCGATGGCGAACGCCTGCTGGACGCTGAAGAACGCATGGTCATTGACTTGCAGATGCAGGAATTGGCCGAACTGATGAAAGGTAACGATGGTTATGCCATCGAACAGCAGACCAAGCGCCTGTCGCAAGTCACCGATGCCTTTGCCGCCCGCCGTATGGATCAGACGGTTAAAGCCGCGCTGGCGGGCCGCAACCTGAATGAAATTGAGGAATAACTGATGCCGCAGGTCACTTTTCTACCGCACGCCGAGCATTGCCCGGATGGCATGGTCGTGCAGGCTGAGACCGGCAAGTCCCTTCTTGAAGTTGCCCATGACCACCACATCGAGATCGAAAGTGCCTGTGGTGGCGTGAACGCCTGTACCACCTGCCACTGCATCATTCGTAAAGGTTTTGATAGCCTCAACGAGGCCGACGATCTGGAAGAAGACTACCTTGACAGGGCGTGGGGCCTTGAGCCGACATCGCGCCTGAGTTGCCAGGCGAGAGTGGGAACTGAAGATCTCACTGTAGAAATCCCGAAATATTCGCTCAACCATGCAGCCGAAGCGCCGCATTGATTCAAGGAAATGTCATGAGCCTGAAATGGGTTGATGTACAAGAAATCGCTATACAACTTGCTGAAGCTCACCCTGAGGTCAATCCTCTAACGGTCAACTTCGTCAAGTTGCGTAATTTGGTATTGGAGCTGCCTGACTTTGACGACGTCCCGGACCGGGGCGGCGAAAAGGTTCTGGAGGCGATTCAAGGCCTGTGGATCGAAGAAGCAGACTGAACCGCCTTTTTACGCAGTTAGGCAATACCCAATAACCCGCGTATAATTCGCGGGTTTAATTTTTCGTAAATTACCGTTTCTGGAGTTACACCATGGCTGTTCAACGTACTTTCTCCATCATCAAGCCTGACGCTGTTGCAAAAAACGTCATCGGCGAGATCACCACTCGTTTCGAAAAAGCCGGCCTGAAGGTGGTAGCTTCGAAACTCAAGCAACTGTCCAAAGCTGAAGCTGAAGGCTTCTACGCTGAGCACAAAGAGCGTGGTTTCTTCGGTGACCTGGTTGCTTTCATGATCTCCGGTCCTGTTGTCGTTCAGGTGCTGGAAGGCGAAAACGCTATCGCTCTGAACCGTGAGCTGATGGGCGCTACCAACCCTAAAGAAGCAGCTGCCGGCACCATCCGTGCCGATTTCGCTGAATCCATCGACGCCAACGCTGTACACGGTTCGGACTCCGAAGCCGCTGCCGCTCGCGAAATCTCGTACTTCTTCGCAGCTACTGAAGTAACCACTCGCTAAGCATCGGCTTAAGAGTGAAGGTGAATCCATGACTACATCGACTGTAAAAACCAACCTGCTGGGTCTGACTCAACAGGAAATGGAAAAATTCTTCGACTCAATCGGGGAGAAGCGTTTCCGTGCCGGTCAGGTAATGAAGTGGATTCACCACTTTGGCGTCGACGATTTCGACGCCATGACGAACGTCAGCAAGGCCTTGCGCGACAAGCTCAAGGCCATTGCTGAGGTCCGTGGTCCCGAAGTGGTCAGCGAGGACATTTCCAGCGACGGCACCCGTAAGTGGGTGGTGCGTGTGGCGTCCGGCAGCTGCGTCGAGACCGTTTACATTCCCCAGGGCAAGCGCGGCACATTGTGCGTTTCGTCCCAGGCAGGCTGTGCCCTGGATTGCAGTTTCTGCTCCACCGGCAAGCAAGGCTTCAATAGCAACCTCACGGCCGCCGAAGTCATCGGCCAGGTGTGGATTGCCAACAAATCCTTTGGCAGCGTCCCGGCAACCGTCGACCGTGCCATCACCAACGTGGTGATGATGGGCATGGGTGAGCCGCTGCTGAACTTCGACAACGTTGTTTCGGCCATGCACCTGATGATGGACGACCTGGGCTACGGCATCTCCAAGCGCCGTGTGACCCTCTCGACCTCCGGCGTGGTGCCGATGATCGATGAGCTGTCCAAGCACATCGACGTCTCCCTGGCGTTGTCGCTGCACGCACCTAATGACGCATTGCGTAACCAATTGGTGCCGATCAACAAAAAGTATCCGCTTAAGATGCTGCTCGAATCTTGCCAGCGCTACATGTCGTCCCTGGGCGAAAAGCGCGTGCTGACCATCGAGTACACCTTACTCAAAGACATCAACGACAAGGTCGAACACGCCGTCGAGATGATCGAGTTGCTCAAGAACATCCCATGCAAGATCAACCTGATTCCGTTTAACCCGTTTCCCCATTCTGGCTACGAGCGGCCGAGCAACAACGCCATCCGTCGTTTCCAGGATCAACTGCACCAGGCCGGCTTCAATGTCACCGTACGCACCACCCGTGGTGAAGACATCGACGCCGCCTGTGGCCAATTGGTAGGACAGGTGCTGGATCGCACCCGTCGCAGCGAACGTTATATTGCGGTGCGCGAACTGAGCGCCGCCGACGATATGCCGCAAAGCGCTGTGAATCGAACCTGAGAGAGGATCTCTATGCCCTTGCGCCTTGCGCTGCTTCTGCTGATTACCGGTATCGCCGGGTGTGTTTCATCGGGCCATGACCACCCTTTGCAAACCGGCAAGGGCCGTGACGAAGCGCGAGTCGCTTATGTGCAGTTGGGGTTGGGCTATTTGCAGCAGGGCATGAGCGAACAGGCCAAGGTGCCGTTGAAAAAGGCCCTTGAGCTGGACGGCGATGATGCCGACGCTAATGCAGCGTTGGCGCTGGTCTTTCAAGCCCAGGCCGAGCCGGAGCTGGCTGACGGTTATTTCAAGAAGGCCCTGGCTGCCCGTCCTGACGACCCACGGTTGCTGAACAACTACGGTAGCTTCCTGTTCGCGCAGAAACGATATGACCAGGCCGCCGATTATTTCCAACGAGCAAGCGTTGATACCCTCTATCCTGAGCGCTCGCGGGTATTCGAAAATCTCGGGGTTACTGCGGTGCGCCTCGGCCAGCGTGAAGACGCCCGCCGGCATCTGGAAAAGGCTCTGCATTTGAACGCTCGCCAGCCGCGTGCCTTGCTCGAAATGGCTGAGTTGTCTTATGAAGACAGGCATTATGTGCCGGCCCGCGACTATTACGAACGTTTTAGCCTGCTCAGCGGGCAAAATGCACGTAGTCTATTGCTCGGCGTGCGCCTGGCGACGGTTCATGAAGAACGCGACACGGCCGCACGGTTTGGCCAGCAACTCGAACGACTCTATCCCGGTACCCCGGAATATCAGCAATACCTGTCGGAGCAATGATGAAAGCGGCGCACCCGGAAGTTGTAGCAGCTAATCGCGTAAACCCAGGCGAGACCTTGCGTCAGGCCCGCGAAAGCAATGGTTGGTCGCTGGCGGAAGTGGCCCTCAAGCTCAATTTGACCACTACGTCCCTGTCTAACCTTGAAGCAGGCGCGTTCGACAAGTTGCCTGGGCATACCTTCGCCCGTGGCTATATCCGCGCTTATGCCAAATTGCTCGGTATCGACCAGACCGTATTGGTTCAGGAGTTCGACCAGTACACCGGCACCGACTCCCAAGGCAGCAGCGTGCATGGCCTGGGACGTATCGAAGAGCCGGTACGCGTTTCTCACACTATTTTGCGAATTGTTAGCCTTTTGCTGCTGATCGCCGTAATTGGCGGCGGTTTTGTCTGGTGGCAAGACCAGACCTCCCAGCGCACCAAGGACATGACCAGTAACGCCATGGAGCATGTCGAAGTCGAAAGCGCCGATGGCACCACCCAGATTCATCCGTTGGATGAGCCGGAAGACCAGGCCGTTGTCGAGGGGCAGACCACGCCTGAGGCGCCGTTGGCCACTGAGCAACCGCTCGCATCGGAAACCGCTCCGGCTGCGACCGCGCCTGCGGCCCCCGCAACACCGGCTGCGCCTGCCGCTCAAGCCCATGTGCCTGCCGTGCCCGCACAGGCTCCAGCAACCGCCGCCCCGGCTGCTCCGGCCACCCCGGCGATTTCGCCGCCCACCACGCCTGCGTTGATTGCCGGTGACGGGCGCGTACAGATCACTTTCATCGCTGATTGCTGGACGCAGCTCACCGATGGCAATGGCAAAGTGCTGTTTAGCGGTCTCAAGCGCAAGGGCGATACGCTGGACCAGGGCGGCAAGCCTCCTTTGACGCTGCGTCTGGGCTACGCCCGAGGCGCACAAGTGGCCTATAACGGCCAGCCTGTGGACGTGGCGCCGTTCACCAGTGGCGAGACCGCTCGCCTCAAGTTGGGACAATAGTCATGCACGGCGAATCTCCAATCAAACGTCGCGTATCGCGCAAGATCTGGGTCGGCTCGGTGCCGGTGGGCGGCGATGCTCCCATCGCGGTGCAGAGCATGACCAACAGCGACACCAATGATGTGGCCGCAACCGTTGCCCAGATCAATCGCCTGGAAGCTGCCGGCGTGGACATCGTGCGGGTGTCCGTGCCGGACATGGATGCCGCTGAGGCATTCGGTCGTATCAAGCAATTGGTCAAAGTGCCGTTGGTGGCCGACATTCACTTCGACTACCGCATTGCGTTGCGCGTTGCCGAGCTGGGTGTGGACTGCCTGCGCATCAACCCGGGCAACATCGGTCGCGAAGACCGCGTGCGTGCGGTGGTGGATGCCGCGCGTGATCGTGGGATCCCTATCCGTATCGGCGTCAACGCCGGTTCCCTGGAAAAAGACCTGCAAAAAAAATACGGCGAGCCAACCCCGGCGGCGCTGGTTGAGTCGGCGTTGCGCCACGTTGAACATCTGGAGCGCCTGAATTTCCAGGACTTCAAGGTCAGCGTAAAGGCCTCCGATGTGTTCATGGCGGTAGAAGCCTACCGTTTATTGGCCAAGGAAATCGTGCAGCCGCTGCACCTGGGTATCACCGAAGCGGGCGGTTTGCGCTCAGGCACAGTGAAATCTGCGGTGGGTCTCGGTATGCTGCTCGCCGAAGGGATTGGCGATACCATCCGCATCTCCCTGGCGGCAGACCCGGTAGAGGAAGTGAAAGTCGGCTACGACATTCTCAAATCCCTGCATTTGCGTTCCCGAGGCATCAACTTCATCGCCTGCCCGAGCTGCTCGCGGCAGAATTTCGACGTGGTGAAAACCATGAACGATCTGGAAGGACGCCTCGAAGATCTGCTGGTACCGCTGGATGTCGCGGTGATCGGTTGTGTGGTCAACGGGCCGGGTGAAGCCAAGGAAGCCCATATTGGCTTGACCGGCGGTACACCTAACCTGATTTACATCGACGGCAAACCGTCGCAGAAGTTGACGAATGACAATCTGGTGGATGAGCTTGAACGGCTGATCCGCGAGAAAGCGGCCGAGAAGGTCGCGGCTGACGCAGCGCTGATCGCACGCGGCTAAGAACGAATTTAAGGATTTGATGTGAGCAAGTCTCTGCAAGCCATTCGTGGCATGAACGACATCCTGCCCGACCAGACGCCACTGTGGCGCTATTTTGAGGGAACTGTCGCGCGCCTGCTGGATAACTACGGTTACAAGCAGATCCGCATGCCAATCGTCGAGTTCACCGAGTTGTTCAAGCGCTCCATCGGTGAAGTGACCGACATCGTCGAAAAAGAGATGTACACCTTCGAAGACCGCAACGGCGACTCCCTGACCCTGCGTCCGGAAGGTACTGCCGCCTGCGTGCGCGCAGTACTCGAACACGGCCTGACCGGTGGCGGCCAGCCGCAGAAACTGTGGTACATCGGCCCCATGTTTCGTCACGAGCGTCCGCAGAAGGGCCGTTATCGCCAGTTTCACCAGATCGGCCTGGAAGTGTTCAACCTCGATGGCCCGGACATTGACGCCGAATTGATCGTGCTGACCTGGCGCCTGTGGGGCATGCTGGGCATCCGCGATGCGGTCAAGCTTGAACTCAACAGCCTGGGCACCAGCGAGTCCCGTGGGCGCTATCGCGAAGCCCTGGTTGAATTCCTGTCCGCGCGCCTGGATCAGTTGGATGAAGACAGCCAGCGCCGTCTGAAGACCAACCCGCTGCGCGTGCTGGACACCAAGAACGCCGATACCCAGGCGGTCCTGGTTGACGCGCCGAAAATGGCCGATTACCTGGACGACGAATCCCGCACGCACTTCGAGGGCCTCAAGGCTCGCCTGGATGCGGCCGGTATTCCCTACGTGATCAATCCGAAATTGGTACGTGGCCTGGATTACTACAGCAAAACCGTATTCGAATGGGTTACCGACAAGCTCGGCGCCCAGGGCACCGTGTGTGCCGGTGGCCGTTATGATGGCCTGGTCGAGCAGATGGGCGGCAAGCCGACCACCGGCGTAGGTTTTGCCATGGGCATCGAGCGCTTGATCCTGCTGCTGGAAACCCTGGAGCAGGTGCCGGAAGAAATTTCCCGTCAGGTGGATGTGTATTTGTGCGCCTTTGGCGAGGCCGCCGAGTTGGCTGCACTGGCCTTGAGCGAAAAGGTGCGCGACCAACTGCCGAACCTGCGCCTGCAGATCAACGCCGGCGCGGGCAGCTTCAAGAGTCAGTTCAAGAAAGCCGACAAGAGCGGTGCGTTGTACGCATTGATCCTGGGCGATGACGAGTTGGCCCAGCAAGTGATAGGTTTCAAACCCCTGCGTGGCCAGGGCGAGCAACAGAATATTGCCTTTGATGCGCTCGCAGCGCACTTGGCCACCTGCGTCGTGCAGGGTTGAAGCTGTCGAACAGCCGAATTTAGCGATTAAGGAGTATTGGGGTGTCGAGTACTGATGATGAGCAGTTGGCCGAGTTCAAGGACTGGTGGCAGCGTAACGGCAAGCCCCTGGTTACCGGCGGTCTGCTGGCTTTAGTGGTGGTGTTCGGCTGGCAAGCCTGGACCAAGTATCAGGCCAACCAATCCCAAGGCGCCTCGATCGTTTATCAGCAATTGCTGGAAACCACCCTGACACCGGACGGTAAGCCCGATCCGGCGCGCGTGGCCGACCTGGCCGGCAAGCTGAAGAACGAATTCGGCGGCAGCACCTACGCCCAGTACGGCAGCCTGTTCGTCGCGAAAGTCGCGGTCGATACCGGCAAGCTGGATGATGCAGCCACCGAGCTGAAAGCCATCGTCGACAAGCCGACCAACCCGACCCTGGGTGAAATCGCGCGTCAGCGCCTGGCTCAGGTGATGGCGGCACAGAACAAAGCTGACGAAGCACTCAAACTGCTCGACGGCGATGCTGACAAAGCATTTGTAGCCACTCGCGAAGAGCTCAAGGGCGACCTGCTGGTCCAATTGGGTCGTACCGACGAAGCGAATGCTGCGTACCAAAAAGCCAAGGCGGCGCTGTCTGATGAAGCGGCGGTCGGTGGCTTACAAATCAAGCTGGACGACTTGGCCAAAGGGGATGCGTGACGTGATCCGTTGGAAACATGCAGCATTGCTGGCTCTGGCCGTTCTGGCCGCGGGTTGCAGCAGCAACAGTAAAAAAGAACTGCCTCCGGCCGAGCTGACCAGCTTCAAGGAAGAAGTGGTCCTGCAAAAGCAGTGGAGCCGCTCCATCGGTGACGGTCAGGGCGAAACCTACAATATGTTGGTGCCGGCTATCGACGGTGAAAACATCGTTGCCGCTGACGTGACCGGCGTTGTGATCTCCATGGATCGCATGAACGGCGACGTCAAGTGGAAGAAAGACCTGGAACTGCCAGTGTCCGGCGCCGTTGGCGTGGGTTATGGCCTGGTAATGCTGGGCACGCTTAAGGGCGAAGTCGTGGCGCTGGATTCCAGCACCGGTGAAGAGAAATGGCGCGCTCGCGTGACCAGTGAAGTACTCGCACCCCCTGCCACCAATGGCAATGTGGTCGTGGTGCAGACCCAGGACGACCGTGTGATTGGCCTGGACGCCAGCACCGGTGAACAGCGCTGGTTGTACGACAGTACCCCGGCAGTGTTGACCTTGCGCGGTACCAGCGGTCCGGTAGTGACCAATAATCTTGCCGTGGTAGGTCTGTCGACCGGTAAAGTGGTCGCCCTTGATACGCTTAACGGCGTACCGGCCTGGGAAACCCGCGTGGCCATCCCACAAGGTCGTTCCGAGCTGGACCGCGTTGTGGATATCGATGGCGGCTTGCTGCTGTCGGGCGAAACCCTCTACGTCGCCACTTACCAAGGCCGTGTCGCGGCACTGGACCTGCAGACCGGTCGTGTGAACTGGCAGCGTGATGCTTCCAGCTACGCCGGTGTCGCGCAGGGGCTTGGCAGCGTCTATGTCAGCCTGGCGTCGGGAACCGTGGAAAGCGTCGACGAGCGTACTACCACTGCGTTGTGGAGCAACGACTCGCTGGCTCGCCGTCAGTTGTCGGCGCCGGAAGTATTCTCCAGCTATGTGGCGGTCGGCGACTTCGAAGGCTACCTGCACCTGCTGAGCCAGGTGGACGGTCGTTTTGTCGGTCGCGAGCGTATCGACAGCGACGGCCTGCGTGCGCGTCCGCTGGTGGTGGGTAACATGCTTTATGTGTATGGCAACAGCGGCAAGCTGGAAGCCCTGACCATCAAGTAAAGGTTTGACTATGCTTGGGGTCACCCCCAGGCGGCCCTGCTTCGGCAGGGCATGCGGCATGAATATGCTGCCCCGAGCACCAGCCGCTGCCCTGCAGCGGCTTTTGTATTTTCTGAAATAACGAAGTGGAGAGCCGCATGGTTCCCGTAATCGCCCTGGTGGGCCGACCTAACGTCGGCAAGTCCACCTTGTTCAACCGCCTGACCAGGACTCGCGACGCCATTGTCGGCGACTTGTCCGGTCTGACCCGTGATCGCCAATACGGTGAGGCAAAGTGGCAAGGGCGCTCCTACATTATCGTCGACACCGGTGGTATCTCCGGTGACGAGCATGGCATGGACGAAAAAATGGCCGAGCAGTCGCTGCTAGCCATTGAAGAAGCCGATGTCGTGTTGTTCCTGGTGGACGCCCGCGCGGGCTACACCGCTGCCGACCAAATGATCGGCGAGCACCTGCGCAAGCGCAACAAACGCTCCTACCTGGTCGCCAACAAGATCGACAACATCGATCCTGAGCAGGCCCGTGCCGAATTCAGCCCGATGGGCCTGGGTGACGCGATCCCGATTGCCGGTGCCCACGGTCGCGGCATCACTCAGATGTTGGAAATCGCTCTGCGCGACTTCCCGAAAGATGATGTCGAGGAAGAAGAGGGCGAAGAAGAGATCGTCGCCGAAGGCGAGGAAGCCAAGCGCATTCCTGGCCCGAGCGAAAAAGACGGTATCAAGATCGCCATTATCGGCCGCCCCAATGTGGGCAAGTCGACCCTGGTCAACCGCATGCTCGGTGAAGACCGCGTTATCGTCTATGACCAGCCAGGCACCACCCGCGACAGCATCTACATCCCGTTCGAACGCAACGACGAGAAGTACACGCTGATCGACACCGCCGGTGTGCGCAAGCGCGGCAAGATCCATGAGGAAGTTGAAAAATTCTCCGTGGTGAAGACCCTGCAAGCCATCAAGGACGCCAACGTGGTGATCTTTGTGATGGACGCCCGTGAAGGCGTGGTGGACCACGACCTCAACCTGCTGGGCTTCGCCCTGGAGGCCGGTCGGGCACTGGTGATCGCGATCAACAAGTGGGACGGCATGACGCCGAGCGAGCGCGACTTCGTCAAGGTCGAGCTGCAGCGTCGGCTGTTCTTCGTCGAGTTTGCGGATATCCACTTCATCTCGGCGTTGCACGGCACTGGCGTGGGTAACCTGTATGCCTCCGTACAGAACTCGTTCAAGTCCGCGGTCACCCGTTGGCCGACCAACCGTCTGACCCAGATCCTGGAAGACGCAGTGGGCGAGCACGCGCCGCCGATGGTCAACAACCGTCGGATCAAGCTGCGTTACGCCCACTTGGGTGGTGCCAACCCGCCGATTATCGTGATCCACGGTAACCAGATCGAGAAGGTGCCCAAGTCCTACGTGCGTTATCTGGAAAACACCTACCGCCGCGTCTTGAAACTGGTCGGTACGCCGATTCGTATCGAGTTCAAAGGTGGCGAGAACCCATACGAAGGCAACAAGAACACACTGACTGACCGTCAGGTGAACAAGAAGCGTCGTTTGATGACTCACCACAAAAAAGCCGACAAAAAGCGCCGCGACAAGCGCTGATATCGACTTCGCAGAAAGGGCTCTTGATGAGCCCTTTTTTGTGCGCGCCGGTTTGTGCCTTGACCCAACCGGGTTGGCAGCTTAAAACTTGGGGCTCATCCGCAGGGGCCTTCGATGATCACCAGCAAGCTGCCAACGGTCGGCACGACCATTTTTACCACCATGTCGCAACTCGCCGCTGAAACCGGCGCCCTCAACCTGTCCCAGGGTTTCCCCGATTTCAACGGGCCTCAAGGTTTGCTCGACGCGGTGGGCAAGCATGTTGCCGCCGGCCATAACCAATATTCGCCTATGACGGGTTTGCCGGCTCTGCGTCAGCAAGTGGCGGCCAAGATCGCCCGCAGTTATGGGGTTACGGTCAATCCCGACACCGAAGTGACCATCACGCCTGGCGCGACTGCCGCGATCTTTTGCGCCATCCAGGCAGTGATTCGCAGCGGCGACGAAGTCATCGTGTTCGACCCGTGCTACGACAGCTATGAGCCCTCGGTGGAGCTGGCTGGCGGCCGTTGCGTGCATGTGCAACTGAGCCTGCAAGGCTTCGCGCTGGACTTTGAACGGATCAAGGCCGCGCTGTCGCCGCGCACGCGCATGATCATCCTCAACACCCCCCACAACCCGACCGGCGCGCTGATCAGCCGTGCTGAGCTGGACCAATTGGCTGAACTGATCCGCGATCGCGATATTTACCTGGTCAGCGATGAGGTTTACGAGCACTTGGTATTCGACGGGGTCTCTCACGTCAGCGTGTTGGCCCATGAGGAGCTGTACCAACGTGCGTTCGTGGTCAGCTCCTTTGGCAAGACCTATCACGTCACCGGCTGGAAAACCGGCTATGTCGTCGCCCCACCAGCGCTGACGGCCGAACTGCGCAAGGTGCACCAATACGTCAATTTCTGTGGTGTGACACCGTTGCAGTGCGCATTGGCTGACTTTATGGCCGAACACCCGGAGCATGTCGAAGAACTGCCGGCGTTCTATCAGGCCAAGCGCGACCTGTTCTGCGACTTGCTGGCGCCGTCGCGCTTGAGCTTTACCCGGGTCGCCGGTACTTACTTCCAATTGGTGGACTACTCACAGATACGCCCGGATCTGGATGACGTCGCCATGTCGCTGTGGATGACCCGTGAACATGGCGTGGCGAGCATTCCGATCTCGGTGTTCTACCAGCACCCACCCCAAGGCCAGCGCCTGGTGCGCTTGTGCTTTGCCAAACGTGAGGACACGCTGCGCCAGGCAGCCGAAAAACTATGCGTGATCTGACTGCACTGCCCGATCTGACGATTGCCCTGATCCAGACCACCCTGGCCTGGCACGACCGCCAGGCCAACCTTGAGCATTTTGAACTGCTGCTGGAGCAGGCCAGGGGAGCCGATCTGATCGTACTGCCCGAGATGTTTACCACGGGTTTCTCTATGGAGTCCCAGGCCCTCGCCGAACCGGAACACGGTCCCACCCAGCAGTGGTTGCAATCCCAAGCGGTCAAATACGACGCAGTGATCACCGGCAGCGTGATCATCCAGGCCGCCGACGGCAGCCATCGCAATCGCCTGCTATGGGCACGGCCGGATGGCGAGGTGTTGCACTACGACAAGCGCCATCTATTCCGCATGGCCGGTGAGCACAATCACTACACCCCCGGCGAGCGCCAAGTGCAGTTCGAATTGAAGGGCTGGCGTATACGCCCGTTGATTTGCTACGACCTGCGCTTCCCGGTATGGAGCCGCGACGCTCAAGATACTGACCTGTTGTTGTACACGGCCAACTGGCCCGGCGCCCGGCGCCAGCACTGGAACCGCTTGCTACCGGCGCGGGCCATCGAAAACCTGTGTTATGTAGCGGCAGTGAATCGGGTCGGCACCGATGGCAAAGGCTTTGCCTATACCGGCGACAGTCAGGTGCTGGACTTCCAGGGAGAGACGCTGCTCAGTGCGGGGGAGGCTGACGGGGTGTTTCAGGTGAAGCTGGAGGCGGCTGAGTTGGCGGCGTATCGCGCCCGGTTTCCAGCGCATCTGGATGCCGATAGTTTTCAGTTCGTCTGACTGACAGTTATCGGGGGCAAGCCCCCTCCCACATTTTGTGTGTATTCACAAATCAACCTGTGGGAGGGGGCTTGCCCCCGATGAGTCCCTGACAGTCAACCCAAATCTGACGCTCAATAAAAAGGCCCCTGGATTCACACCTAGGGGCCTTTGGCACTCAGCGGCCGGCGTTTACGCCGCCTTAGCTTCCAACTGGCTCAACGAGCGGTTCAGTGCACTGAACAATGCCTTGAAGCTGGCCGTGGTGATGTTTTCATCGATGCCCACGCCATGCACCGGGCGTTCGCCGTTCACGCGCAGTTCGATATAGGCCGCAGCCTTGGCGTTGGTGCCCGCGCCGATCGCGTGTTCGTTGTAGTCCATGATCTCGACCGCCACCGGCAGGCCGGCCACCAAGGCTTCCAGCGCGCCGTTGCCTTTGCCTTTCCAGTGCAGGTTGGTTTCGCCCTGGCCTTTGCCGGAGACTTCCACCTCGACGAAGCTGTTGCCGTTCTCTTCCTGCAAACGATGGCTGACCAACGCATACGGTGTGTTGGCTTGCAGGTATTCACGCTGCAGCAACGCATAGATTTGCGGTGCGGTCATCTCCAGGCCCACGCGGTCGGTTTCGGCCTGCACGACTTGGCTGAACTCGATCTGCATGCGACGCGGCAAGCTGATGTCGTATTCCTGTTCCAGCAGGTAGGCGATGCCACCCTTGCCTGACTGGCTGTTGACGCGGATCACGGCCTCGTAGCTGCGGCCGATGTCTGCAGGGTCGATCGGCAAGTACGGGACTTCCCACAGCGCGTCGGATTTCTGCTGGGCAAAGCCCTTGCGGATCGCATCCTGGTGGGAGCCGGAGAACGCGGTGTGAACCAGGTCGCCGACGTACGGGTGACGTGGGTGGACCTGGATCTGGTTGCACTCTTCAACGACTTTACGCACGCCGTCGATATCGGAGAAATCCAGCTCAGGGTCCACGCCCTGGGTATAGAGGTTCAGGGCCACGGTGACCAGATCGACGTTACCGGTGCGCTCGCCGTTGCCGAACAGGCAGCCTTCGACACGGTCGGCACCGGCCATCAGGCCCAATTCGGTGGCAGCCACGCCGGTACCACGGTCGTTGTGGGTGTGCAGGCTGATGATCACGCTGTCACGGCGGTTGATATGACGACCGAACCACTCGATCTGGTCGGCATAGATATTCGGCGTGGCGCACTCCACGGTTGCCGGCAGGTTGAGGATGACCTTGTGCTCCGGTGTCGGGTTCCACACCTCGATCACGGCGTCGCAGACTTCCTTGGCGAACTCCAGTTCGGTGGCGCTGAAGGTCTCAGGCGAGTACTCGAAAGTCCACTGGGTTTCCGGTTGCTGGGCGGCGTATTTGACGAACAGCTTGGCGGCGTTGACTGCAATCGCCTTGATACCGTCCTTGTCCTGGTTGAACACGATGCGGCGGAACGACGGCGAGGTGGCGTTGTACAAGTGCACGATGGCCTTCTTGGCTCCGCGCAGAGATTCGAAGGTACGTGCGATCAAGTCTTCACGGCCCTGGGTCAGCACCTGGATGGTGGTGTCCTCGGGGATGTGGTTGTCTTCGATCAGGGTGCGCACAAAGTCGAAGTCGGTCTGCGAGGCCGCCGGGAAGGAGGCCTCGATTTCCTTCACGCCCACTGCGACCAGGGTTTTCCAGAAGCGCAATTTTTTTACCGCATCCATCGGTTCGATCAGCGATTGGTTGCCATCACGCAAGTCGGAACTGCACCAGATTGGCGCGGCGGTGATGGTTTTCGATGGCCAGGTGCGGTCCGGAATATCGATGGTCGGGAACGCGCGGTACTTCGAAGACGGGTCTTTGAGCATGCTCATCGGGAAATCCTTTGTGTAGGGGCCGAGAAGAGGCGGCCTGCCGTGGAACTGTTATTGGGGATAAAGCACAAGACGAGGCAGATCGATTCAGCCTGGCAGTCGTGCGCTGACAAGGCACAGGCTGCGGTGCTGGCGGAGCTGAATGAGGGTGTGAGAGGTTTTCATAGGTCCAACCCTAACCGCCGAGGTGAATGATGGCAAGCAGTCGAAAAAAATTGATAGAAGTTCTTTATTGTGCAGTCTGATCGAGATTTTCTGCCAATTATTCGGGTGTGATGTGGGTTTTGTTGCGCGCCAATTCTTAGGCGCGCAATCGCGGATATCAAGGTTGGAATGCGCCAATAAAGATCGCCGGGTCCACCCGCGCATCGTTAAGGCTGACGTTCCAGTGCATGTGCGGCCCCGTCGCTCGGCCGGTCGAGCCGACCTTGCCCACCACCGCACCTCGCACCAGTTGCTGGCCGACCTTCACGTCGATCGTGGACATGTGGCAGAACATGCTGATAAAGCCTTGGCCGTGATCGATGAACACGGTATTGCCGTTGAAAAAGTAATTGCCCACCAGAATCACTTTGCCGTTTGCGGGCGTTTTGATCGGCGTGCCGGCGGGCACCGCGAAGTCCAGGCCCGAATGCGGGTTGCGCTCTTCGCCGTTGAAAAAGCGGCGCACGCCGAACTTGCTCGACAGCGGACCGTTGACCGGTTTGTCCAGCACCAGATTGCTCGGCAGGTTCGGGCTGAAACTGCGGTAAGCCTTGATCTGTACCGCCAGCTCGGCCTCGATGCGCTTGAGCTGCGCCGGGGCAGGGTTGACCTGGCTTTTATTCTTCAAGGTGATGCGCTGTTCCGGGTACTTTTTATAGCCGACGATAAAGGGCAGGCTGCGGCCGCCGCTGCTGATGCGCTCGTTGCCGGGTTTGACCGTCAGCGGAATGCCGACGATCGCCAGCCAATTGTCCTGTTCCTTGACCACCAGCACCGGCTTGCCTTGATACGTGGCCTTGGGCGCCGCTGCCGAAGGGCCCAGCTCGACCACTGCCACGCCGCCCGGCACCGGTTTGTTCAGGGTGCGGCTGATGTAACTGTCGGCGTGGGCGTTAAAGGTCAGGCATAGCAGCATCAACAGGCTAAAAAGACGTGGCATCGATTAATCCAGTAACGAAAGGGTAACGGGTGTCAGGTGGTTGTCTTCCACCCGCACTTGCAATTGGCCTTCACCGAGTCGCGCGGTCAGACGCTGGCCGGTGTGGGTCTGCGCGGCATTGCGAATGGCTTGGCCACGCTCGTCCAGCAGGATGCTGTAGCCGCGGCCCAGGGTGGCCAGCGGGCTGACCACCTGCAGCGTCTGCACCTGGCTTTGCAATTGCAGACGACGCGCCTTGAGGCCTTCGCGCATGGCGCGCGGCAGGCGTTCGGCGAGGCTGTCCAAGCGCTGGCGCAATAGGGCCAGTTGGCGTCCCGGATGCTGGCCGGCGAGGCGGGTTTCCAGGCGGATCAAGCGCTCGCGCCGGGTGTTGAGGCTACGCTCGAAGGCACGGCGTAGGCGCATGTCCAAGTCGTCGAGGCGTTGGGCCTGTTGGCGCAGACGTTCGCCCGGATGACGCAGGCGGCGGGCCATGCCCTCAAGTCGCAAGCGGTCGTGCCGTAGGCGGTTGCGCATCAGCATCACCAGGCGCCGATGCAGGTTCTCCACCTGGCGCACCAGATGGCTTGAATCCGGCGCCAGCAGCTCGGCGGCAGCGGACGGAGTGGGTGCGCGCACGTCAGCCACGAAGTCGCTGATCGATACATCGGTTTCATGGCCGACGGCGCTGACAATAGGGGTTACGCAGGCATCCACCGCACGGGCCACGGCTTCTTCGTTGAAGCACCAGAGGTCCTCCAGCGAACCGCCGCCACGGGCCAGGATCAGTGCGTCGAAGCCGCGCGCATCCGCCAGTTTCAGCGCCCGTACAATTTGCGGGATGGCTTCGCGGCCTTGCACGGCGGTGGGGATCAACGTCAGTTGCACCTGCGGCGCACGGCGACGGAATACGCTGATGATGTCGCGGATCACCGCGCCGGTGGGTGAGCTGATGATGCCGATGCGCTGCGGGTGGGCCGGCAGCGGCACTTTGCGCTCGGCGCTGAACAGACCTTCGGCGCTGAGTTTTTCTTTCAGCGCATCGAAGGCCAAGCGCAGCGCACCGTCGCCGGCGGGCTCCACGGTGTCGAGAATCAACTGGTAATCACCACGGCCCTCAAACAACGAGACCTTGCCGCGCACCTTCACCGCCAGGCCATCCTTCAAGGCCTGCCGAACGCGTGCGGCGTTACTGCGAAACAATGCGCAACGCACCTGGGCGCCACTGTCCTTGAGGGTGAAATACACGTGGCCGGACGCCGGGCGGGCGAGGTTGGAGATTTCGCCTTCGACCCAGATATTGGCGAACACGTCTTCCAGCAACACCCGCGCACGGCCGTTGAGCTGGCTGACAGTCAGAACTTCCCGGTCCAGGCCCAGACGGGCAAACGGGTCTTTAATCATGGCAACAGGTCTTTAATCATGGGCGGCAGTTTATAGGCATTCGCTTAGGGTTTGGCAGAATTGCTCGACCAGCGCGCTCGGCCCTTGCGCGCAGGCCAGGGCCACGGTGCTGAGGCTGTCCGGCTCGGCCAGAGGTAAAAAACGCAGGTTGGCAGGTGCAATGTCCTGCATGGATTTTGGTAACAAGGCAATACCGAAACCGGCCTGGATCAACTGCAACTGTGTGGTCTTGCGCGACATCACCCGGGCTGCCTTGGGGAAAAAACCGGCGCGCATGCACAGCTCGGCGGACAGATAACTCAAACCGCCGCGCTGAGGATGGGGGATCGAAATAAACGCCTCATCCCGCAACTGCGCCAGCTCTATGGGCGCATCACGGCCAGCCAGCGCATGGTTCGGCGGCACCGCCAGCATCAAGGGTTCGCTGTATAAAGGCTGTACGCGCACGCCTTCGCGCTGGCGCAACACCGGCAAGCGCAGCAGGCCGATGTCCAGGCGGCCGTCGGCGATCTCTTCCAGCTGCGCTTCGGAGGACATCTTGGCGATATCCACCGACACCCCAGGGCAGCGCTCCAGCCAGGCACTGATGCCGCGCAGCAGCACGCCGCTCATCGGCACGGTGCTCGAATGGCTCAGACGCAGGGTGCCGACCTGGCCGCTGCCGATCTGGGTCGCCACTTCACTGGCCTTTTGCAGTTCGCTCAGCAGGTTGCGCGCCCGAGGGTAAAAGGCTTCGCCCGCCGCGGTCAGCTTCGGTTGACGCGCCGTGCGTTCGAACAGCGGCGTTTGCAGTTGGTGCTCAAGCGCCTTGATTTGCCGGCTCAAGGCCGATTGCGCGACGAACAGGCGCTCGGCCGCGGCACCGAAACTGCCGCTGTCGGCGATTTCAACGAAGTAGCGCAATTGACGGGTGGAGATCACGCGTTATGCCTTTTTAAGATGGCTCGGAGGGTTGGAAGATATTAGTCGCAACGCTCGTCGATGGCTAAAGTGAACGCCATCTCTTGCAAGGAATCACCCATGGGCCCGGTTGAGCTGATGAGTCAGTGGTCGTTTAGCGGTTTGGAATGGCTCGTGATCGGCGTGGGCGTGGCCGTTGCCTATATCGTGTTCGGCATCGCCGGCTTTGGCACGGCGCTGGTGGCCGGGCCGGTGTTGATTTTGTTTATGCCGCTGTCGAAGATCATCCCGCTGCTGGTGCTGTTGGATTTTGTCGCGGCATTTGGCGGTTTGCTGCAAACCCGACGAGACGTGAGCAAGCCCGAGTTATTGCGCCTGCTGCCGTGCATGGCCGTCGGTTGTACCTTGGGCGTGGTGTTTTTGCTCAATCTGCATTCCGACCTATTGCTGCTGTTGATGGGGTTGTTTATCAGTGCCTACGCCCTTTATAGCCTGGCGATAAAGGCCCGCCCGACGCAGTTGGCGGCGGGTTGGTCGATCCCGATGGGAACGATCGGCGGGCTGTTTGGTGCGCTGTTCGGCAGCGGCGGTTTTTTGTATGCGATCTATCTGAACAGTCGTCTGCCCAAGGACGCGGCGCGCGCCACCCAAAGTGCGTTGATCAGTTGCAGCACTGTAGTGCGCTTGAGTCTGTTCCTGGTCGCCGGTGTGTATGCGGACTTACCGCTGTTGCTGCTCGCTGTGTGCTTGTTGCCGGCGATGGCTGTGGGGTTGTGGGCAGGGCGCAGGTTGACGATGCGCCTGTCGCGGGAGGCATTCGTGCGCTTGGTGACTTGGCTGGTGCTGGCCAGCGGCATTGCGTTGATTGGACGGTATTTGAATACTTGACCTGATTTCTTCAGGGATTAAGCTGCCGTCCTCCCAGGCTTCAGAAGCCACACCGCAGGGCTCCCATGAATTCCCAAAGCATCCTTGTTCCGAAAATCTCCACTTTGCCCGTGCACGAACCCCGCGCTCGGGCAATCGTGCGCTGGCTGGTGCGCAAGAATATCGTCAAGGAAGAACTGACCACCTGCGGCCGCACCGGCAACCGCATGGGCTATGCCCTGGCCGACGGCGCCCGCGCCGTGGTGTTGTATCCCGAAGCGCTACCGTTCAACGAGCCGGTCAATGGGCTGGAAATTATCTATAAACGCTGTATCTACACGCCCGCCAAAGGCTTTCTTGGCGAGGCCGGCTGCCCGGAGTGTCGGCGGGAAGTGGGGGAGGCGTTGTTCGAAAGCCTGGAAGACTGGATGCCCGGCCACACCGACAACTTCACCTGCCCACTGTGCGGGCATGAAGATGACATCAACGGCTTTCTGTTCTTGCAGGAGTGCGGGTTTTCCAACCTGGGATTTATCTTCAACAACTGGGCCGAAGCGGGCTTCAAGCAGAGCTTTATCGACGAATTTGCCGATTGGCTGGACCAGAAGATCAGTTGGGTCAAGGTCGAACTTTAATCCATCTATCAGTATTACCAAGTTTGTCAGAGTTTTACATTGAGCCAGGCAGGGTGCATGTATATAATGGCGCGCTTCCATTTTCCCGCTCGGGAGCCCCCGCGATGCTGCGTATCAGCCAAGAAGCTCTGACATTCGACGACATTCTCCTAGTGCCTGGTTATTCCGAGGTGCTTCCTAACGAAGTCAGTCTCAAGACCCGCCTAACCCGTGGCATCGAGCTGAATATTCCCCTGGTTTCCGCTGCCATGGACACCGTCACCGAAGCCCGTCTGGCCATTGCCATGGCTCAGGAAGGCGGCATCGGCATTATTCACAAGAACATGACCATCGAGCAGCAAGCTGCCGAAGTGCGCAAGGTCAAGCGTTACGAAGCCGGTGTGGTGAAGGATCCGATCACCATCGAAGCCGACGCTACCGTGCGTGACCTGTTCGACCTGACCCGCCTGCACAACATCTCCGGCGTTCCGGTACTGCACGATGGCGACCTGGTCGGCATCGTTACCTCCCGTGACGTGCGTTTCGAGAACCGTCTTGAAGTCACCGTCCGCGAAGTGATGACGCCTAAAGAGCGTCTGGTCACGGTCAAGGAAGGCGCCGACAAGAACGACGTGCGCGAATTGCTGCACAAGCACCGCATCGAGCGCGTGCTGATCGTCGACGACAAATTCGCCCTCAAGGGCATGATGACCGTCAACGACATCGAAAAAGCCAAGGCTTACCCGCTGGCCAGCAAGGATGACCAAGGTCGTCTGCGCGTCGGCGCCGCCGTCGGTACCGGTAAAGACACGGGTGACCGCGTTGCGGCTCTGGTCGCTGCCGGTGTGGACGTGGTGGTGGTCGACACCGCCCACGGTCACTCCAAAGGCGTGATCGACCGCGTACGTTGGGTCAAACAGAATTTCCCTGAAGTGCAAGTGATCGGCGGCAACATCGCCACCGGCGCTGCCGCCAAGGCTCTGGCCGAAGCGGGCGCGGATGCGGTCAAGGTCGGTATCGGCCCTGGCTCGATCTGCACCACCCGGATCGTCGCTGGTGTGGGCGTGCCGCAAATCAGCGCCATCGCCAACGTCGCCGCTGCCCTTGAAGGCACTGGCGTACCGTTGATCGCCGACGGCGGCATCCGTTTCTCCGGTGACCTGTCCAAGGCCATCGTCGCCGGTGCCTCCTGCGTGATGATGGGCTCGATGTTCGCCGGTACCGAAGAGGCGCCGGGCGAAATCGAACTGTTCCAGGGCCGTTCGTACAAGGCTTACCGCGGCATGGGTTCGTTGGGCGCCATGTCCCAGGCGCAAGGTTCTTCCGACCGTTACTTCCAGGACTCCTCGGCTGGCGCTGAGAAGCTCGTTCCGGAAGGTATCGAAGGCCGTGTGCCGTACAAGGGCACCCTGAGCGCCATCATCCATCAACTGATGGGTGGCCTGCGTTCCTCCATGGGCTACACCGGCAGCGCCAACATCGACGAAATGCGCACCAAGCCAGAGTTCGTACGGATCACCGGCGCCGGCATGGCTGAATCCCATGTCCACGACGTGCAGATCACCAAGGAAGCGCCAAACTACCGCGTAGGTTGAAGCTTCCAGCAAAATGTTAAGTAACCGGGGCTGTTCTTCAGCCCCGAGTTGTTTCTGATTCATTAGACGAGACTGACTTCATGGCCCTCGACATTCACGCCCACCGCATCCTGATCCTCGACTTCGGTTCCCAGTACACCCAACTGATCGCCCGCCGCGTGCGTGAAATCGGCGTGTATTGCGAACTGCATCCGTTCGACATGGACGACGAAGCGATCCGCGAATTCGCCCCTAAAGGCGTCATCCTCGCCGGCGGCCCCGAGTCCGTGCACGAAGCCAACAGCCCGCGCTGCCCACAAGCCGTGTTCGACCTGGGCGTGCCGGTCTTCGGTATTTGCTACGGCATGCAGACCATGGCTGAGCAACTGGGCGGCAAGGTCGAAGGTTCCGAGTTGCGTGAGTTCGGTTATGCCCGTGTGGACGTGGTCGGCAAGAGCCGCCTGCTGGACGGCATCGAAGATCACGTCGACGCCGACGGCCTGTTCGGCCTCGACGTATGGATGAGCCATGGTGACAAGGTCACCAAGATGCCGGAAGACTTCCACATCCTGGCCAGCACCCCGAGCTGCCCGATCGCCGGCATGTTCAGCGACGAGCGTCGCTACTACGGCGTGCAGTTCCACCCGGAAGTGACCCACACCAAGCAAGGCGGGCGCATTCTGTCGCGCTTCATCCTCGATATCTGCGAGTGTGAAGCCCTGTGGACCCCGTCGAAAATCGCTGAAGACGCCATCGCCCAAGTACGCGCCCAGGTCGGTACCGACAACGTGCTGCTTGGTCTGTCGGGCGGCGTTGACTCCTCCGTGGTTGCTGCGCTGCTGCACAAGGCCATCGGCGACCAACTGACTTGCGTGTTCGTCGACAACGGCCTGCTGCGCCTGCACGAAGGCGAGCAAGTCATGGCCATGTTCGCCGAGAACATGGGCGTCAAAGTGATCCGCGCCAACGCCGAAGAGCAGTTCCTGAATAACCTGGCCGGCGAGTCCGACCCGGAGAAGAAGCGCAAGATCATCGGTCGCACCTTCATCGACGTGTTCGATGCCCAGTCCAGCAAACTGGACAACATCAAGTACCTCGCCCAGGGCACCATTTACCCCGACGTGATCGAGTCGGCCGGCGCCAAGAGCGGCAAGGCCCACGTGATCAAGTCCCACCACAACGTGGGTGGCCTGCCTGAGGAAATGAACCTCAAGCTGGTCGAACCGCTGCGCGAACTGTTCAAGGACGAAGTCCGTCGCCTGGGCCTGGAACTGGGCCTGCCGTACGACATGGTCTACCGTCACCCCTTCCCAGGCCCTGGCCTGGGTGTGCGCATCCTTGGTGAAGTGAAGAAGGAATACGCCGACCTGCTGCGTCGCGCCGACCATATCTTCATCGAAGAACTGCGCAAGGCCGACTGGTACCACAAAGTCAGCCAGGCGTTCGTGGTGTTCCAGCCGGTCAAGTCGGTTGGCGTTGTCGGCGATGGCCGTCGTTACGCCTGGGTCGTGGCCCTGCGTGCAGTGGAAACCATCGACTTCATGACCGCCCGCTGGGCACACCTGCCGTACGAACTGCTGGAAACCGTCAGCGGCCGTATCATCAATGAGATCGAAGGCATCTCGCGCGTGACGTATGACGTGTCGAGCAAGCCGCCGGCGACCATTGAGTGGGAATGATTGGACGTCCGGCATTGTCCGGCACCCACTAGCAAAAAATGCCCTGGAGCCCGCGTAATTGCGGGCTTTTGGCTTTTTGGGGCTGGCAAATTCTGGCAGCTTTGTGCATCGCCAGGTAGCGTGTTTGTGTGACGTCAGCTCCGGTCGTTACGGCTTAGGCGGGATCACCCTGGCTCAAGCGTGTGAGCGTCTAGGGGAGGCGAAGAAGATGATCGCCGCGGGCAAGTTCTGTTCCCTTCTTTGCTTCGTCGAGCAGCCATTGAGCAAAAGCTTGTATTGGCTCTCTACCCAATTCGATGGGCTCAGGGAGGATGAGGCAGAAGGTTTTAGAGATGGTTTTTCCGTCCGGCCACGGGGCGATCAGGCTTCCTGACGCCAGTTCGGTCTCAACGTACAGGCGCGGTACTAGCGCAACGCCGAGGCCGGCCAATGCGGCTTCTATCAACATTCCATGGAGATCAAAGCGTGCGCCAATTGCAGGATTGGTCAGCGGGCTTCCCACCTCTTGGGAGTAGTGTTGCCAAGCGTCAGGGTTCTGTCGTCGGTGAAGGCGCGGTAATTCGTCCAATGCGGTTGTTCGATTGCGTCCTGTCAGAAGTCCAGGATGGCAAACCGGAACCAGCACTTCATGCAAAAGTTGGTGAGTTTGCATGCCCGTCCACGCCGGGTGTTCGAAATGGATGGCAGCATCGAATCCGCTGCCGGCCAGGACCAAGGGCTCCATGCGCTCGGCCAAATGCACAGTAATGTTCGGATGCTTCTGCTGGAAGCGTCCCAAGCGAGGGATGAGCCATCGCATCGCGAACGTCGGGATAGTGGCAATGTCCAGGCTTGCGCCATCGTTCGGCTGCCCCATCAAGTACTGACTGTCCCGATCCAAGCGGTCAAGTGATTCGCGAACCTGGGCCGCGTAACGCTCTCCGTTAGGAAGGAGTCGGACACGATTGCCGACCCGCTCAAACAGCGTGACCCCGAGGAAGGCTTCCAACCGGCCGATCTGGCGACTGATAGCTCCTTCAGTCAAAGACAGTTCCTCTGCCGCGCGCGCGAAACTGCCGTGGCGGGCGGCGGCTTCAAATGCTGTCAGTGCCGTGCTGCTGGGGATCTTCCTTCGCATGAGCGTTCCCGTTCTGATGATGGCGATCCAGCTTAGCTTGATCTTTCGTCACTGAAGCATACCGAATAATCGTTTTATACGCCGTGATCAAGGTCATAGCATGACTAGACATCAACAAGGAGGGCCGGACCTACGAAAAGGCCGGTAGCGAGCTATCCATGATCTATACCGTCGAGTGCAGCTTTGCCGACCCAGTCAGCGAAGCACAGTGGAATGATTTCTATAGCCTGGAAAAGCTACCCGCGCTTATTTCCGTGAGTGGGTTCCATACTTCGCAACGCTTCAAAGCGATTAGCGCTGGTTGCCCTGTGTACCTGGCCATGCACTTGATCGACGGTCTGGCTGTGCTTGAAAGTGATGAGTATCGCCAGAAGGGCGGGGGCAACTTCGCACGCTGGCAGCAGCACATTACCGATTGGCACCGCAATCTTTACGGCGGCCTTGAGCGCGCGCCTGCCATCGGTGAAGGCGAGTATCTGATCGTGAGCGCAGTCGGTCCCGAGCCGCTCATCAAGATGGGGCTCACGCCTGAGCAGATGTGGGCGGTCGCATTGGAGAAGTGTCCTGAGAACAGGTGGCTGGCGAAGCTGGATAGCGCCATTAGTCTTGGTGCAGATCCCCTTCCGAAGAACGTACACCTCTATGCCCCGATGGCTGCGCAATTGACCAGTGGTAATGGAGCAGCGCCCCAGACGCAGGGGCAGAATCGATATGCCTAACCTGACGATCTTTATCCAGGCGCAAAAGATGCCGCCCGAAGCGAATCTGGCGGAACTCACCTAACGATGCACCCGGCTTTGCACGGACGTCCTCCAGGCTGCGCTGGACAACGTGCATGTCATCTATGTCGCTGCTCGCCAGGGGCGTGGGCATCCTGCTTACGCGCAAATCAAGTACCGCCTCGAACCGTTCAGAACGCCATCGGTCATGGACGATTTCATGGCGCGACTGGATGAGGCAATAAAACGCCATGCCGGGCTCACGGCACACATCCGTTGCTTCGGCTATCCAGCCGATACCCTCTACGCGCGGAACTGATGATTCGCAAGGAGTGCCGCAATGAACGACATGAAATTTCCGGGCCAGCAGATCGGCGACTTTTCGATTACGGCCATCAGTGATGGATACCTTTGCGCAAGTCTGGATCTTCTCTCCAACATTAATCCTACGCAGGCTTACAAGTTGCAGCAGGACGCAGGTGTGAGCGACCCATCCTCGATTCACATCAACTGTTACCTGGTGCGTGGAAGGGGCCGCACGATCCTCATCGATGCGGGGGCTGGTGGTTTCAAGCAGTGGGGCGGAAAGTTAAAGGCGAATCTCGCGCTTGCTGGGGTGCAACCCGCTGACATTGACACCATTCTTCTGACCCATGCACATCCCGACCATGTTGGTGGCCTGCTTGACTCTTCAGGGGAAGCAGCCTTTCCCGATGCAGAGTTAGTCGTCCACCAGCGCGAGGTTTCTTTTTGGAAGGATGATGGCAACCTCAGCCGAGCGAGTGAGCGGGCTCGTGACAACTTTCTGTTTGCTCGCAAGGTGTTCGATCAGTATCGGGAGAAGACGCGCACTTTTACTGATAACGAAGTTCTGCCTGGCATCAGTGCGATGCCTCTTCTGGGGCATACCGCAGGACATTGCGGTTATCGTCTCGATTCCAATGATCGTAGTCTGCTGGTTTGGGGGGATATCGTTCATTTCCCCCAAATTCAGATTGCTCGTCCCGATGTGTCCATTGCATTCGACCAAGATCCGCTTCTTAGCGCCGAAACACGATCCAAACTATTGAGTGTTGTTAGCTCGGATAAGATTCTTATCGCGGGTATGCACCTTGGCGAACTCGGGTTTGCACGTGTCGAACGGCTAGGCAAGACCTACAAAATTTCCTACGAAACTTAGCAGCTGTTGGCGATGCCTACGATGCGTCGGCTACGGCGCCCACCCGCCGCAAACCACCAGCCTGAAACAACAAAACCCGCATTGGCGGGTTTTGTTGTTTCTAGCGAAGGGGTTTATCAGAAGTCGTAACGCACGTTCGCACTGAAAGTGTCGGCGTCGAAACCACTGCTGGTCAGGTAGTTGTATGTCCCTCCGACGCTCCAAGCGCCCACTCGGTAGTTTGCACCCAGGCCCAGCTCGTAGCTGTCGCGCGCTGGTGTGGCGCCGGTGGTGGTGAATGGGGTGCCGCCGAGTACGAAGGTGGAGGTGGTGCCGGCCTTGTCGCCGATGAAGTCGTGCCAGGCCATCAGCTTGGCTTCCGGTTCCAGGCTGCCTGCACCTAGGTCAAAAGCGGCCGCCAGGCGAGCGCCCAGGCCCATTTCGCCGATTTCATAGCGCTGGCTGCCGACGTTGAGGGCGGCTGAGCTGCCTTTCTCGTGGTACGAATCCATCGACACATTTGCATAGCGCGCACCGACCTGAGGTTCCAGCAGCCACTGCTTGTTGAGCTGGAACGTGTAGCCGGCCAGTGCGTTGACGCCAAAGATCTCACTGTCGTAGTCGGCCTTGGCACGGGTGCCGGCGATGTAGCGTTTGGATTCGTTGTCGTTCCAGCCATACATCAGCGAGGTGTCGACAAAAAAGTTGTCACGGGCCCAGTTGCCGTACAGGGTCAATGCGTGGCCGCTGACATCGGTTTTGTTGCCCAGGTCGGATTTGACGTCGCTGGTCAGGTAGCTGTAAGCCAGGCCTACGGTGGTCTCGGCGTTGACCTTGCCGTCGGCGCCCACGGCGATGCCGTTGGTGTTGGCGTCGTAGCCTGCGACACCGTGGCGACTGTCTTGGTCGGCATCGCTGGACAGCGCTTGCAGCCATACGCCTTGTTCTGCCAGCACGTCACCGGAGGACAAACCGCTGCGCGCTTTGCTGGCACGACGGTTGATGGCGCTTGCGACCAAGGTCTGGCTGTTGGTGGCAGCGTTGATCGCCCCACGGCTGACATCCGGCGTCAGGGTTTCGGCCAGTTTGGCCAGCTCTTCGGCGGTGGCGGCGTTGGCGAAGCTTTGGAATACCGGGTCGCTTTCGTCCAGTTGGCCCATCACCGTGTTCTTGAACGGCTTGATGGCATTCACCGCATTACGCGAGCCGTGGGCACCCAGCAGGTCTTGTGTGACGACTTCATCATTGCGGGTGGCAACCAGTGCTTTCACGTCCTGGCCTTCAATGCCGAAGTTCTTCACTTCAAGCAGGGCCGAGGAGGAAACCACGGACAGGTTCTCCGGGTCTTCCCACGTACCGGAATTGATAAGGGTGTAGCGGTTGCCCGCGGCCGAGGTGCGGAAGTCATCGGAGCGGGCCTGCAATTCGATCTGGCTGCCTGCAGAGAAGAAGGTATTGCCGGTGACTTTCAGGATCGGCGCGTTGGGCAGCGTGTCGTTATCAAGCAGCAGACGCAGGCGCGCAGTGTCGCTGTCCATGTCGAGGTCGCCGACGATGGTGGTCTGCGGACGAAGCAGCGTCAGGCGGCCACCGTCGATATCGACGAAACCGGCGCGGATGGTCGAGCCATCGAACATCGCCTCGCCTTGCACCAGCACGCCACTGAGGCCCAGCAGGTCACCCTTGACCTGACCACCTTGCCAGTAGAAATACGAGGGTGAGGCGTTGTCGTTCACCAGAATTGCCGCAATGCCGCCTTCGATCAGGCCACCTGTCTGCCTGATGGAGAGGGTGTCGAAGCCGCCGGAGGTGTCGAGGTTGACGAAGTGGATACCCATGCCTTCGCCGGAGATAGTCCCGCTGTTGTTGATATCGCTTGTGAAGGGCGCGCCTGTCATCTGCCCGGTGAAGCGCGCGTTCTCGATCTCGATGCCCGCTGAATCGAGGCCGCGAGCGGTGATCGTGCCCGAGTTATTGATGCGCGCCTGAGTCGAGGTGATCATCATGCCGTTGGCGTTTTGGCCAGTCACACTGATCTTGCCGTTGTTGTTTACGTTGCCCGCGATATTCGCCTGATACAGGTCCAGCCCCATCGCGCCGTTGCCGCTCACCGTAATGTCGCCGTTATTGACCAGGTCGCCCGCGATGTTGGAATTAAGAAGTACGGCGATGCCGGACGGGACGTCGCTGGGGCTGGTGGTCGTCAGGTTGATGTTGCCCTGATTGATCAGATTGCCCGCCAGGGTCACGTTGAGCAGGCCGACACCTGCGTTTTGCGAGGTCCCGGCCAGGGTGGCGTTATTGAAAACATCGCCGTCGCTGTTGTAGGCCCCGTTGCTCAGGTCATAGTTGAAGTCGGGTGCGGGTGCGGCATGGACCGTGGCAGTGGCAGTGGCAGCCGCAACGGACAGCGCCAACAACGAGCGGCGCAGGTGGGAAATGTTCAAGGCAGTATCCTTACAGGGCGGAAACTGACAGGGAATAACGCGCGCGTCAGCGTCCGTCTTTTAGGCATCCCTGCCAGCTTGTCAGTGAGTGCTGATTCAAGCGCGGCCGAATTTACACGATGCGTGTAGGACAATTCATCAAGAAAATGACTAAGGCCGGGAAAAAAGCTAAAAAATGCGACGTTTCAGTTATTTTTTTAAACTTTACGGAATTAATCAGCAATAGCTGGAACTTCAGGGTCATTGGCGCTGTCACGGGCCGCGCGGAGCCTGATGGGGGAGGTAGTGGGTTGTTTCAAAGGGATCTGCCTACTCTCAGTCTCAAGACGCTGATGCGCCAACGGAGTTTTAGCCCATCGGCTCCATGCCGCTTCCCACCCCTCATCATGACTTGCCCCTGGTACATGCACGCATTGGGAGAGGGGCGAGCCAAGTGCCTGTTGGTACTGATCGGCTAAATGACTCGGAACGATTGAGTCAGCTTCTGCGATGAAATGGCGCTGGGGTATTAAGACGAGTCGATCACGGTAGTCCAGCGGTTCCAGTGAACCGTCGAGCGGGGACAACCCTTTCATCGCCGCCCACAGACGTGGGCTGAGATTGCCGGCAAGGGTTTGCACTTGGGTTACATCATTGCGCTGCGCCGCCAGCAATAATGCCAGAGCGGCGCCTCCTGAATACCCCACCAGTTCGAACTCACGATTGCCATATCGCTGTTTCAGTTGGTCCATGGCCTGGCTGAGACGGTCGACCACTGCCTGAGAAAATCGTCGATCGGTCCAGAGTGAGGTTTGACAGGTTGCGGCCATCACGAACTGGCAGGGGCGTGCCAAGTAAACGTTCGGCGTCGGATCGTCGACCGCCAACCGTGGCACCAAGAGATTATGCGGGCTTGGGTCCAGGCTGGGTTGTGTGGCCGTGGCCCAGGAATGCCCATCGCCTTCCAAATAGACACGCAGGCGAGTCATTTCTTCGGCAGTTCGCGGTGCAAGGATGAAGAGGGGGAACGCATGTCCCGGCAAGACCTCCCAGTGTCGGCCATGCTCTTGAGCTAGTTGTTGTAGCGCCTCACGCGGCGTCTGGCAGGCGATGAGAAGCGCGCTGAGCATCACCAACCAGGCTTTACAGACGCCGGCCAATGGTCGACGGCAGGAAAAGTCTCTACTCAACATAGGGGGAGTTCGCAGCAGATGACTTAACGCCATTGCTTTTTCCTGACTCGGCTCACCGCCGCGCAATATCCGAAAAGTAAAACTTATCCAGCGTATGCCGCGACTCGGTGTACTCGAACTGCCGTCCATCCTGGAAGAATGTCTGGTTGCTCACCACGATCACATGGCTCTGGCCGTCGAGGTCCAGGTGGGCCTGGTCGTCTTTGCTGCGTGGCAGGGCTTTGATGGTGCGTTGGGCGTAGCTGATTTGCAGCTGCAACGTCTGTTCGATGAACGCGTAGATCGACTGCTCGGCAATGGTGCGGTCCAAGCCTGGGATCAGGTCGGCGACGAAGTGGTTGATGTCGAGGATCACGCGTTTGCCATCGATGTGTCGTACCCGTTTGATGCGGGTGATCAGCGTGCCGGGTTCGGCTTCGATGTGTTGCAGCAGCGAACCCTCCAGCGGGATCTGGGTGAATTCGACCACTTCGGTCAGGACGTCATCGCCGAGGTCGGCGTGGGTTTCGTGGAAGCTGACGATGCCGCCCAGCTGAAACTCGATCGGGTTGGGCGACAACACAAACGTGCCCTTGCCGTGGATCTTTTGCGCAAACCCACGCTCCTGCAATTGTTCGATGGCGCGGCGCACGGTGCCTCGGCTGGCCTGGTAGCTGTCCATCAATTCGGTTTCGGAGGGGAGGCGCGTACCACGTTGCAGGCGTTCAGTGGTGATGCTGGCAAGCAGATCGCTATAGATCTGGTTGTATTTGCTCATGGGGATGGCTCTGTGCCCGGCTTATTCAGGCTCGAACCTTAGTGCTACCGATAGGGTTTGTCCATTGAGCCCTTGGTTGCTGCGGCTTCCATGGGGCTCAGCAGATTCCTACAGAAAATCAGGAAAAAACAATTTCAAACTCGTACAGACGAGTTGTTGCTTTAACTCGTCTGTACGAGTACTTTTGCTTTCGGCGTGCTGCCAATGACTGCCCCAAATAAAAAAACCAAAGTGGAAACCAAGCATGAGCCACGACTATTCGAATATCGCCCGCGAGATCCTCGAGCACCTCGGAGGCAGCGACAACCTGGAGCAAGCCGCACACTGCGTGACTCGCCTGCGCCTGGCGCTCAAGGACCCCAGCCGGGTCAATGGCAGCGCGCTGAACCAGGTCGATCTGGTCAAGGGTTCGTTCTTTACCGGCGGCCTGTTTCAGGTGGTGATCGGTCCCGGCGAAGTGGAAAAGGTCTACGCCGCCCTGCGCGAGCAAACCGGCCTTGCCGCCTCGACCATCGCCGACGTCAAGAAAGCCGGCGGCGACAAGACCAACCCCATGCAGCGCCTGGTCCGCGTGTTCTCCGATGTGTTTATGCCGATCCTGCCCGCGCTGATCATTGCCGGCCTGCTTATGGGCATCAACAACCTGATGGGCGCCAAGGGCATGTTCATCGAGGGCAAGACGCTGCTGGAGGCCTATCCGAACCTGGATGGCCTGTGGAGCCTGATCAATCTGATGGCCAATACCTCGTTCGTGTTCCTCCCGGCGCTGGTGGGTTGGTCGGCGGCCAAGCGTTTCGGCGGCAGTGAAATCCTCGGCATCGTACTCGGCTTGATGCTGGTGCATCCGGACCTGCTCAACGCCTGGAACTACGGCAAGGCCGTCGCCGGTCTGGATGGCCAGAGCCTGCCGTACTTCGACATTTTCGGCTGGTTCAGGATCGAAAAAGTCGGCTACCAGGGGCAGATCCTGCCGATCCTGATGGCCGCCTATGTGATGAGCGTGATCGAGAAGTGGCTGCGGGCACGGGTGCCCAATTCGATTCAATTGCTGGTAGTGCCCATCACCACCATTGTGGTCACCGGCGTGCTGGCCCTGGCGATCATCGGCCCGGTGACCCGTCACCTCGGCATCCTGATCACTGAAGGCGTGGTCACCCTGTTCGACCTGGCGCCGATGGTCGGTGGGGCGATTTTCGGCCTGCTGTATGCGCCGCTGGTGATCACCGGCATGCACCACATGTTCCTGGCCGTGGACCTGCAACTGATCTCCACCCAGGGCGGCACCTTTATCTGGCCGATGATCGTGATGTCCAACCTGGCCCAGGGCAGTGCCGCACTCGCCGTGTTCTACACCACCCGCAATGCGCGGGACAAAAGCATGGCCTCCACCTCGGCGATTTCCGCGTATTTCGGCATCACGGAACCGGCGATGTTCGGGGTGAACCTGCGCTTCAAGTTTCCGTTTTATGCGGCGTTGGTGGGGTCGGCCCTGGGCAGCATTTTCCTGTCGCTGAACAAGGTGCAGGCCTCGGCCATCGGGGTGGGCGGCTTGCCTGGGTTTATTTCGATCGTGCCGCAATCCATCGCGATGTTTGTGATCGGGATGGGCATCGCGATGGTCGTGCCGTTTGTTTTGACCTGTGCGTTGAGCATGAAGATTGTTCGGCCGGGTTATCGCGTCGCCTGAACTATCGCTATCGGGGGGCAAGCCCCCTTCCCACAGTTGGAATGCTTACACCCTGTGGGAGGGCGGCGCGACGGTTCGATTTGCTCGCGATGAGGCCCGAGAGGCCAGCACAAAACCCTACTAAAGGAACCCACCATGCAAGACTGGCAACACTCGGTGATCTACCAGATCTACCCCAAAAGCTTCCACAGTCACGCGGGTAACGCCACCGGTGATCTGCTGGGCATCGTGGACAAGCTCGACTACCTCCAATGGCTAGGCGTGGATTGTTTGTGGATCACGCCGTTCCTGCGTTCGCCGCAACGGGACAACGGCTACGACATCAGCGACTACTACGCCATCGACCCCAGCTACGGGACCATGGCCGACTGCGACCTGCTGATCGCCGAAGCGGCCAAGCGCGGCATCAAGCTGATGCTCGACATTGTGGTCAACCACACCTCCATCGAGCATGAATGGTTCCAGCAGGCACGCAGCAGCCTCGACAACCCCTACCGCGATTTCTATATCTGGCGCGACCAGCCGAACAACTGGGAATCCAAGTTTGGCGGCTCGGCCTGGGAGTACGAGGCGCAAACCGGCCAGTATTTCCTGCATCTGTTCGATCACACCCAGGCCGACCTCAATTGGGACAACCCCAAGGTGCGCGCCGAAGTGTCCAAGCTCATGCGTTTCTGGCGTGACAAAGGCGTGGGCGGTTTCCGCCTGGATGTGATCAACCTGATCTCCAAACCCGCCGATTTCCCTGAAGACAGCAGCGACGGCCGCCGTTTCTACACCGATGGCCCGAACGTGCACGCGTACCTGCAGGAAATGCACCGCGAAGTCTTCGAGGGGCATGACTTGATCAATGTCGGCGAAATGTCGTCCACCAGCCTGGAACATTGCATCCGCTACTCTCGGCCCGAGTCGAAAGAGCTGTCGATGACCTTCAACTTTCACCACTTGAAAGTGGATTACCCGAACCTGCAAAAGTGGGTGAAGGCCGACTTCGACTTCCTGCAACTCAAGCAGATCCTTTCCGACTGGCAACTGGGCATGCAGGCCGGTGGCGGCTGGAACGCGCTGTTCTGGTGTAACCACGACCAGCCGCGAGTGGTCTCGCGCTTCGGTGATGACGGCGAGTACCGCGTGGTCTCGGCCAAGATGCTCGCCACTGCGCTGCACTTTCTCCAAGGCACGCCGTTTGTGTACCAGGGCGAAGAGCTGGGCATGCCCAATCCGGGCTTCGACAGGATCGAGCAGTACCGCGATGTGGAGACCCTGAACATCTTCCGCCTCAAGCGCGATGCGGGCGAATCCGAAGCGGCGAGCATGGCCGCGATCATGCAGAAGTCCCGCGACAACGGCCGTACGCCCATGCAATGGAACGCGCAGCCAAATGCCGGTTTCAGCAGCGGCGAGCCGTGGATCGGCATCCCGGCCAGTGCGGCGCACATCAATGTCGAACACCAACTCGACGATCCCGACTCCGTGCTGCACCACTACCGCGCGCTGATCGCCTTGCGTCGTCACGAACCGCTGATCCAAGAGGGCGTTTACCGGCCACTGCTGCAAGACCATTTGCAGGTCTGGGCCTACCTGCGCGAAGGCCTCGGCGAGCGCCTGCTGGTGCTGAACAACTTCTACGGCCAGCCCTGTGAGATCCAACTGCCTGACGAGGTGATTGGTGCTGCGACCGAGCAACGCCTGCTGATCAGCAACTACCCCGACTGCCCGCAACGCACCACCACGGTGGTGTTGCGTCCGTACGAATCTTTTGTGCTGCATTTGAAGGACTGAGACCCGCTGTAACCCCTGTATGGGAGTGCAGGGGCGCTGCAAAAAAACATAATAAAAATATTGGAGTGCTTCATGAAAACCACCGTAAAGCTCGGCCTCGTTGCCTCCTGCCTGAGTCTGCCATTCGGCGCCCAGGCCCTGGAATTCGCCGGTTACCTGCGCAGTGGCGCGGGGACTTCCACGGGCAGTGGCCCACAGCAGTGTTTCCAGTTGCCGGGGGCGCAAACCAAATACCGCCTGGGCAACGAATGCGAGCAGTACGCCGAACTGGAACTGCGTCAGGACCTGTTGACCTTCGACGATGGCTCGGTACTCAGCGTCGATGCGATGGCCTCGCTCTACAACAAGTACGACCGCGCCCTTAAATTCCAAGGCGAAGACAACGGCTCGGCGCGCATGCCGCAGATGTATGCGCAGTGGTCGAACCTGCCTGCCCTCAACGGTGGTTCGCTGTGGGCCGGTCGGCGTTACTACAAACGTAACGACATCCATATTTCCGACTTCTACTACTGGAACCAGAGCGCCACGGGCGGCGGTATCGAGGACGTGCTGATCGGCGACCTCAAGTACAGCTATGCGATTTCCCGCAAGGACAACCTGTACCAGAAGGAATACGCCACCCGTCACGATTTCAACGTCGCGGGCTTCAAGACCAACCCCGGCGGCGAGCTGGAGCTGGGCTTGAGCTATATCGAAAAGGCCGGTGGGCGCGATACCCACAGCGGTTGGGCGCTGACCGCGCAGCATGTGCAAAAACCCTTCCTGGGCGGCAAGAACAAATTCGCCCTGCAGTACGGCGAAGGCCCCGGCACCGGCCTGGGCTACACCGGCAATACCTTTCTGGACAACAGCAGCAAAAGTTATCGCGCCGTGGAGTTTTTCGACTGGCAGGTGACCCCGCGTTTCGGTGGGCAGATCGAGGCGGTGTACCAGAAGGACATTCGGCCCGGCAGCCAGGATCAGACCTGGATGTCCATCGGCATACGGCCTGCGTATGCGCTCAGCGAACAATTCAAACTGGTCACCGAACTGGGGCACGATCAAGTCGACGCCACCGGCGGCACGCGCAAACTAAGCAAATTTACCTTCGCCCCGACCTGGTCGCCCAAAGGCCCGGATTTCTGGGCGCGACCGGAAGTGCGCTTGTACTACACCTATGCGACCTGGAACGAAGCGGCCAAGCGTGCGGCGAATGAACTGGCGGCGGGCTCGGCGTTGTCCGACACCGGTTCCTATGGCACGGCGCGGCATGGGTCGAACGTGGGCGTGCAGGTTGAATACTGGTGGAAATAAGTCACCCCTGGCATTCGCATCCACCCCGTGATTTTTACAGAACAAAACAGCAGGTGAAGTCATGATCGCAACGCAAACCCTGGAATTGCGGGCGCCCTTGTCGGGTGTACTGCTGGCGCTAGACACGGTGCCCGACCCGGTATTCGCCAGCCGCATGATCGGCGACGGCCTGTGCATCGACCCAACATCGCAGACCCTCTGCGCACCGCTGGCCGGGGTGATCAGCAATATCCAGGACACTGGGCATGCGGTCAGCATCACCGATGACAACGGCGTGCAGGTGCTGATGCATATCGGCCTGGACACTGTAAGCCTGGCCGGCAAGGGCTTCACCCGTCTGGTCGAGGAAGGCCAGAGGGTGGAGGCAGGGCAAGCCCTGATCGAATTCGATGCCGACTATGTGGCGCTCAACGCGCGCAGTGTGCTGACCCTGATGCTGGTGGTCAGCGGCGAGCCCTTCACGCCTCTGGCAAGCGGCCTGGTGGAACTGGGCCAGCCCGTGTTGCAGGTAGCCCCTGGCAATCGGGTAGAAGAGGCCGATGAGGAGGAGGGCGACGCCCTGTTCTCCAAGCCGCTGACCTTGCCGAATGCCAACGGCCTGCACGCCCGCCCGGCGGCTGTATTGGCCCAGGCCGCGAAAGCGTTTAGCGCAAGCATCTACCTGCACAAGCAAACCCAGAGCGCCAATGCCAAATCGCTGGTGGCGATCATGGCCCTGCAAACCTTGCAGGGCGACAGCGTGCAAGTGAGTGCGGCGGGGGAAGACGCCGAGGCCGCGATCGCGGCGTTGGTTGCGTTGTTGACGCAAGGCTGTGGCGAGGCCGTTACGACACCGACAGCACCGGAGCAACCGGTGTTGCCGGCCACGCTACTAAGGGGCGTGTGTGCATCGCCGGGGGCGGCGTTCGGCCAAGTGTTTCAAGTGGCCGAGCCTGTGTTGAACATCACTGAGCAGGGCGCCGGGCAGGCCGTTGAGCAGGCAGCGTTGGCCCGTGGTCTGGCGGCTGCGACCCAAGCGCTTCAAGCCTTGCAGGACGATGCCGTCGGCAGTGCCCAGGCGGAGATCTTTCGTGCCCATCAGGAACTGCTTGAAGACCCGACGTTACTGGAACAAGCCCACGGATTATTGGCCGAGGGCAAGAGCGCAGCCTTTGCCTGGAACCGCGCCACCGCCGCCACCGTGGAACTCTTCCAGGGCTTGGGCAATGCGCTGATCGCCGAGCGGGCCGCGGACCTGGCGGATGTCGGCCAGCGTGTGTTGAAACTGATCCTCGGCATTCAAGACAGCGCTTGGGACTTGCCCGAGCGCGCGATCCTGATCGCCGAGCAACTCACCCCTTCGCAAACCGCCAGCCTGGACACGCGCAAGGTGCTGGGCTTTGTCACGGTCGGCGGCGGCGCCACCAGCCATGTCGCCATCCTCGCCCGGGCCCTTGGCCTGCCGGCGATTTGCGGCGTGTCGCCTGAAGTGCTGGCGCTGGCCAATGCTCGGTATGTCTTGCTGGACGCCGATCAGGGTACGTTGCAGTTGGACCCGGACCTGGCGCAAATCGAGCAGTTGGAAACGGCGCGCGCGCAACAGCTGCTGCGTCATCAGCGGGACATGGCGCAGGCCGGTGTTCCTGCAATCACCCGCGATGGGCATCATGTCGAAGTCACCGCCAACGTTGCTTCGTTGCCGGAAGTGGAGCAGTCCCTGGGCCTGGGCGGCGAAGGCGTCGGCCTGCTGCGTTCGGAATTTCTCTACCTGGACCGCAACCGCGCCCCCAGCCCCGACGAACAAGCCGCCACCTACACCGCCATCGCCCGTGCCTTGGGCACCGAGCGCAACCTGGTGGTGCGCACCCTGGATGTCGGCGGTGACAAACCTTTGGCCTATGTGCCGATGGAGGCCGAGAACAACCCATTCCTCGGTCTGCGCGGCATTCGCCTATGCCTGGAGCGGCCGCAATTGTTGCGCGAACAGTTCCGCGCGATCCTCGCCAGCGCCGGTTTCGCGCGGCTGCATATCATGCTGCCGATGGTCAGCCTGCTCTCTGAGTTGCACCTGGCTCGGCGGATTCTTCAAGAAGAAGCATCGGCGCTCGGGCTCGCGACGCTACCGAAACTGGGCATCATGATCGAAGTGCCGTCCGCTGCATTGATGGCGGACGTCTTCGCTCCCCATGTGGACTTTTTCTCCATCGGCACCAATGACCTGACCCAATACACCCTGGCCATGGACCGCGACCATCCGCGCCTGGCCAGTCAGGCCGACAGCTTCCACCCGGCGGTGTTGCGGCTGATCGACACAACGGTCAAGGCTGCCCATGCCCACGGCAAGTGGGTCGGCGTGTGCGGTGCGTTGGCGTCCGAAGCGCTGGCGGTGCCGGTGTTGATCGGGTTGGGGGTGGATGAGCTGTCGGTCAGCGTCCCGTTGATCCCCACTATCAAGGCCACGGTGCGCGAACTGGACCTGGCTGACTGCCAGATCATCGCCCGTCAGGTCCTGGGCCTGGAAGAAGCCGCCCAAGTGCGCGAGGCATTGCGCATGTACCAGGCGGCCACCGTTGAAACCTCACCTGTCGTGGAGCTTTGAGCATGTTCGAGAAATTGCAGCGGGCGTTCTGGAAGGCCCTTACTCCGGATCTGGTGGCGGAAACCGTAGCCGCGCCAACGCAGAATGAGTTGTCGGCCGAGGTGCTGAGTGCGTTGGGCGGGGCGGATAACCTCAAGTCGCAACAGCGCGTGGCACTGACGCGGGTGCGGGTGCAGTTGGAGGATGCGGGGCGGCTGGATGAGGCAGGGTTAAGGGCGTCGGGTATTGCTGGCGTGATGGTGTTACCGGGCGGCGTAGTCCATCTGCTCACCGGCCTTTGAGCCAAGTAAAGCCAATTGGCGGAGTCTGAAAATATTGCGCTTAGAGTGGCGGGGTGTCTTCCGGCGGCTTGGTCTTGTCGATACCCGGCACATGCAGGTTGCCTTCGACCACCTGGTTGCCTTCCAACTGCGGCTGGGTCACCCAGGTGAGAATGTCGTAGTAGCGCCGGATGTTCGCCACAAAGTGCACCGGTTCGCCGCCCCGCGCGTAACCGTAGCGGGTCTTGCTATACCACTGCTTCTGCGACAGGCGCGGTAGCATTTTCTTTACGTCCAGCCATTTGTTCGGGTTCAGGCCTTCGCGCTTGGCCAACGTGCGAGCGTCTTCCAGATGGCCGGTGCCCACGTTGTAGGCGGCGAGGGCGAACCAGGTGCGGTCCGGTTCGGCGATCTTGTCGTCCAGTTCGTCCTTGATCTTCGCCAGGTACTTGGCGCCGCCCATGATGCTTTGCCGGGCATCCAGGCGGTTGGACACGCCCATGGCCTGGGCGGTGTTCTGGGTCAGCATCATCAGGCCGCGCACGCCGGTCTTGGAGGTGACGGCCGGCTGCCACAGTGATTCCTGGTAACCGATGGCCGCCAGCAGGCGCCAATCGACCTTTTCTGCCTTGGCATATGCCCGGAAGTGCTTTTCATATTTGGGCAGGCGTTGCTGCAAATGCT
The DNA here is from genome assembly GCF_042610415.1 of Pseudomonas sp. MD330_10. Lineage (NCBI taxonomy): Bacteria > Pseudomonadati > Pseudomonadota > Gammaproteobacteria > Pseudomonadales > Pseudomonadaceae > Pseudomonas > Pseudomonas sp. MD330_10. The sequence goes on along the minus strand of NZ_JBHGZU010000006.1, from coordinate 333,720 downwards.
GGGCGAAGGTGTAGGCGCCGACATAACCCAGTACATCGACATGCCCGTAATAGCGGTCTTTTAGCCGTTGCAGGGTGCCGTTCTTCTGCACCTTGTCGAGGTAACTGTTGACCTCGTTGAGCAGGCTGTTGTCATCCCCGGCGGCCACGGCCCAGCTTTGGTTGCTGGCATTGCCCAAGTCGAAGGCCACGCGCACATTGGGGAAGTACACCTGGTTCATCGCCACTTCGTTGGAGTCCACCAGGGTCAGGTCGATTTGGCCCTCGTCCACCATGCGCAGCAAATCCACCACCTCGACCGCGTCGGATTCTTCGTATTCGATGGCAGGATTTTGCTTTTTCAGCTCGGCCAGTTGTTCGGCGTGGGTGCTGCCCTTGAGCACCATGATCTTCTTGCCCACCAGATCCGCCGCGTTGGTCGGCCGCGATTGGCCGTTGCGGTAGATGATCTGCGGAGTGACTTCCAAATAAGGATGGGAGAAACGCACCTGTTGCTGACGCTGTTCGCTGCTCACCAGGCCGGCGGCGGCGAGCACCGGGCCGTTGGGTTTGCCCAACTGGCCGAACAGGTCGTCAAGGTTGTCGGCGGTCTCGATTTCCAGCTTCACCCCAAGGTCATCGGCAAAACGCTTGACCAGTTCGTACTCGAAACCGGTTTCACCGTTGCGGTCCTGGAAATAAGTGGCTGGACTGTTTCGAGTAACCACCCGCAATACGCCATCCTCCTTGATTCGCTCGAGCGTGCTGGGTTTATCAACACAGGCGCTGAGCATCAGGAAGAGTCCGGTTGCGATGAGCCATCTGGCGCATCGCGGGCGCAAAGCAGTTGGGGAGAACATCTGCGCAGTATACGCAAACGGCCCACGGCGCCATATCTCGACAGCGCAGGACTTGTCTGCTAGCGCCGCCAAAACTGTGCTGCAGCCCGCAGAAATGGGCGTTGGCGGGCGTTTGTGACGGTTAAAATAACTGCGCGGAATGCAGCGGATGACGCCGCGATAAGGTGCAATCGCGGCCAACTGACGTTCGGCAGCGGCCAGCGATGCCGTTTCGGGTGCCGTTGGCGGCGGTTTACGCTAGAATGCACGGCCTCAAAGCACACCCCTTCCCGAGGCTGTCCCGAAGATGTTGATCCTGCGCGGCGCTCCTGCCCTTTCTGCCTTTCGCCACAGCAAACTCCTTGAGCAACTGAGCCAGAAGGTTCCAGCTGTTACAGGCTTGTACGCTGAATTTGCTCACTTCGCCGACGTGAGCGGCGTTTTGACCGCCGACGAACAGCAAGTGATGGCACGCCTTCTGAAGTACGGCCCAAGCGTTCCCGTTCAAGAGCCGACCGGCCGCTTGTTCCTGGTTCTGCCACGGTTCGGCACCATCTCGCCCTGGTCGAGCAAGGCCAGCGACATTGCCCGCAACTGCGGCCTGTCGAATATCCAGCGGCTGGAACGCGGTATCGCCTTCTACGTCGCCGGGCAGTTCAGCGAGGCCGAAGCCGAGCTGATCGCCAGCAGCCTGCACGACCGCATGACCCAGATCATCGTCGGCCAGTTGGAACAGGCCGCCGGTCTGTTCAGCCATGCCGAGCCCAAGCCGCTGACCGCGATTGACGTGCTCGGCGGTGGCCACGCCGCCCTCGAGAAGGCCAATACCGAACTGGGCCTGGCCCTGGCCGAAGACGAGATCGACTATCTGGTCAACGCCTTCAACGGCCTCAAGCGCAACCCCCACGACATCGAACTGATGATGTTCGCCCAGGCCAACTCCGAGCATTGCCGCCACAAGATCTTCAACGCCAGTTGGGACATCGACGGCGAAAGCCAGGAAAAAAGCCTGTTCGGCATGATCAAGAACACCTACGTGATGCACAGCGAAGGTGTTCTTTCTGCTTATAAAGACAACGCCTCGGTAATCGTCGGCTCCGTCGCCGGCCGTTTCTTCCCGGACCCCGAGACCCGCCAGTACGGCGCGGTGCAGGAGCCGGTGCATATCCTGATGAAGGTCGAGACCCACAACCACCCGACCGCGATTGCCCCGTTCCCAGGCGCAGCCACCGGTTCCGGCGGCGAGATCCGCGACGAAGGTGCTACCGGTCGCGGCGCCAAGCCCAAGGCCGGCCTCACCGGTTTCACCGTCTCCAACCTTCAGATCCCGGGCTTCGAACAGCCGTGGGAAGTGCCGTACGGCAAGCCCGAGCGCATCGTCAATGCGCTGGACATCATGATCGAAGGCCCGCTGGGCGGCGCCGCGTTCAATAACGAGTTCGGCCGTCCGGCCCTGACCGGCTACTTCCGTACCTTTGAACAGTCCATCACCACCCCCCGTGGCGATGAAGTGCGCGGTTACCACAAGCCGATCATGCTGGCCGGCGGTATGGGCAACATCCGTGAAGAACACGTCAAGAAAGGCGAGATCCTGGTCGGCTCCAAGCTGATCGTGCTCGGCGGCCCGGCGATGCTGATCGGCCTGGGCGGCGGCGCTGCTTCCTCCATGGCCACCGGCACCAGCTCGGCGGACCTGGACTTCGCGTCCGTACAGCGTGAAAACCCGGAAATGGAACGCCGTTGCCAGGAAGTCATCGACCGTTGCTGGCAACTGGGTGACAAGAACCCCATCAGCTTTATCCACGACGTCGGCGCGGGCGGTCTGTCCAACGCCTTCCCGGAGCTGGTCAACGATGGCGACCGTGGTGGCCGCTTCGAACTGCGCAATATTCCAAACGACGAGCCGGGCATGGCCCCGCACGAAATCTGGAGTAACGAATCCCAGGAGCGTTACGTGCTGGCCGTCGGCGCCGACGACTTCGCGCGCTTCCAGGCCATCTGCGAGCGTGAGCGCTGCCCGTTTGCCGTGGTCGGCGAAGCCACTGCCGAACCGCAACTGACCGTCACCGACAGCCACTTCGGCAACAGCCCGGTGGACATGCCCCTCGAAGTGCTGCTGGGCAAAGCCCCGCGCATGCACCGTTCGGCGGTACGTGAAACCGAACTGGGCGATGATTTCGACCCAAGCAAGCTGGAACTGGCCGACAGCATCGAACGCGTGCTGCATCACCCGGCCGTGGCGAGCAAGAGCTTCCTGATCACCATCGGCGACCGCACCATCACCGGCCTGGTGGCCCGTGACCAAATGGTCGGCCCGTGGCAGGTCCCGGTGGCTGACGTGGCCGTCACCGCCACCAGCTTCGACGTTTATACCGGTGAAGCCATGGCCATGGGCGAGCGTACCCCGCTGGCCCTGCTGGACGCTCCGGCGTCGGGCCGCATGGCCATTGGCGAAACCCTCACCAACATCGCCGCATCGCGCATCGGCAAGCTGTCTGACATCAAATTGTCGGCCAACTGGATGTCCGCCGCCGGCCACCCGGGTGAAGACGCGCGCCTGTACGACACCGTGAAAGCCGTCGGCATGGAGCTGTGCCCTGAGCTGGGCATTACCATCCCGGTGGGCAAGGACTCGATGTCCATGGCCACCCGCTGGAACGAAGACGGCACCGACAAGAGCGTCACCTCGCCGCTGTCGCTGATCGTCACCGGTTTTGCGCCGGTTACCGACATCCGCCAGACCCTCACCCCGCAACTGCGCATGGACAAGGGCACCACTGACCTGGTGCTGATCGACCTGGGCCGTGGCCAGAACCGCATGGGCGCCTCGATCCTGGCGCAGACCCACGGCAAGCTCGGCAAGCAGGCCCCGGACGTCGACGACGCCGAAGACCTCAAAGCCTTCTTCGCCGTGATCCAGGGCCTTAACGCCGACGGCCACCTGCTGGCCTACCACGACCGTTCCGACGGCGGCTTGCTGACCAGCGTCGTGGAAATGGCCTTCGCCGGTCACTGCGGCCTGAACATCGTGCTCGACAGCGTTGCCGAGGATGCGTCCGAGATCAACGGCATCCTGTTCAACGAAGAGTTGGGTGCAGTGATCCAGGTCCGTCAGGACGCCACTCCGGATGTGCTGGCTCAGTTCAGCGCGGCCGGCCTGGCCGATTGCGTCGCGGTGATCGGTCAGCCGATCAACAACGGCGAAATCAATATCTCCTTCAACGGCGACACCGTGTTCAGCGGTCAGCGTCGTCTGCTGCAACGCCAGTGGGCCGAGACCAGCTACCAGATCCAACGCCTGCGCGATAACGCCGACTGCGCCGAGCAGGAATTCGACGTGATCCTGGAAGAAGACAACCCGGGCCTGAGCACCAAGCTCAGCTTCGACGTCAACCAGGACATCGCCGCGCCGTACATCAAGAAAGGCATCCGCCCACAGGTGGCGGTGCTGCGTGAGCAGGGTGTCAACGGTCAGGTGGAAATGGCGGCGGCGTTCGACCGCGCCGGCTTCAATGCGATCGACGTGCACATGAGCGACATCCTCGCCGGTCGCGTCGACCTCAACGAGTTCAAGGGCCTGGTGGCCTGCGGCGGTTTCTCCTATGGCGACGTGCTGGGTGCCGGCGAAGGCTGGGCCAAGTCGGCGCTGTTCAACAGCCGTGCCCGCGATGCGTTCCAGGGCTTCTTCGAGCGCAACGACAGCTTCACCCTGGGTGTGTGCAACGGTTGCCAGATGATGTCCAACCTTCACGAGCTGATCCCGGGCAGTGAGTTCTGGCCGCACTTTGTGCGCAACCGCTCCGAGCAGTTCGAAGCCCGTGTCGCCATGGTGCAGGTGCAGGAGTCCAACTCGATCTTCCTGCAAGGCATGGCCGGTTCGCGCATGCCGATCGCCATCGCCCACGGTGAAGGCCATGCCGAGTTCGAAAGCGAAGAGGCACTGCTGGAAGCCGACCTGTCCGGCACCGTGGCCCTGCGTTTCGTCGACAACCACGGCAAGGTCACCGAGACCTACCCGGCCAACCCGAACGGCTCGCCGCGTGGGATCACCGGCCTGACCAGCCGCGACGGCCGCGTGACCATCATGATGCCGCACCCGGAGCGCGTGTTCCGCGCGGTGCAGAACTCGTGGCGTCCTGAAGAGTGGAACGAAGACGGTGCCTGGATGCGCATGTTCCGCAACGCGCGCGTGTGGGTGAACTGAGGCGGTGTACAAGCTCAGCTTCTTTGTGCCCGACAGCCATGTGGAGACGGTGAAAACCGCCGTCTTTGCAGCTGGCGGCGGGCGCATCGGCGACTACGACAGCTGCGCCTGGCAAGTGCTGGGCCGCGGCCAGTTTCGCGCGTTGGACGGCAGCCAGCCGTTTCTCGGGCAAGTCGGCGAGGTTGAAGTGGTCGATGAGTGGAAAGTTGAGATGGTGGTGGCGGACGATTTGATCGTAGCCGCAGTGGCTGCGTTAAAGGTCAGCCATCCCTACGAAACACCTGCGTATGAAGTGTGGTCGTTGGCGGATTTCTGATCTGCCGGCAGCCACTCCAAGCAACCCGCCGAGCCTTTATGGTCGGCGGGTTTTTTGTGGCCGGTGTTCAGGGGGCCGGTGTCAGTTTCACCTCTTCCCTCAAGGCTTCGATCAGGGTGTTCTGGAACTCGAAGCGCTGTTCTTTCATGTTCCAGCGGTCGATGAAAAACAGCCCGTTGTCATCCACCTGGATGGGCGTGGAAACGATCTCGCCGCTACGGGAGCGGTGCAGGATGTTGGTTTCGGCGGCTGATGGGCGTTCCACCAGAAAGAAACCGGGTCGAGTCAGTTTCGAGCGGTCGGCGGCAGGAAAGGGCAGGGGCGTCTGGGTGCCTGCGATACCGACGTCCAGCTTGAAGTCGCTACGCACGGCAATCCAGTAGGCGCCCTGAATGTCCGTCTCCCAATAACCGCGATGCAGGCTGCGCGACAGGGTGGGCGCGACGTCGCGAATATGCAGGCTGATGGCGCCCTGCAATTCGGCCAGCCCCGGCACCCCGAGCTGAGTATTGGTGTGGCCGCTGCCCACGAACGCCACCCATTTGTGCGGGCCATGGGCCGTCTGGTCTGCCTTGATTACCTGAGCGGCAAAATAGCTGAACAGTTGATTGCGATCGGTGATGCCCTCCAGGCCTTTGACGTGATAGCTGGCGGTACAGTCCAGGGCGCGAACGCGAATGCCGTATTTGCCGGCGGCCTGAATCACTTCGGAATAACTGTTAGGGCCTCGGTACAGCGGCATATGCCCGCTGTCCTGGCGCTTGAGGTAAGCCTTGAGCCCGTCGGGCAGGCGCTGGGTGCGATGGAACAGGTCCAGTTGTGCCTGATGCAGGTCGGTCAGCAGGTGCTCGACATATAAGGTTTTGAAGCCTTGTTGCTTGAGGGTCTTCATCTGTTTGCGCAGGAACGCTTTGCTGGCCTGGGCCGAGTGGGCTTCGCCAATCACCAGCCCCGAGAACGTGCTGTCACTGACCTGCTTGAGGAAAGCTTCCGGTGTGGTGTCCGTTCTCAGGTGCGGCAGTTCCGGTCGGGGCGTGGCGTGATAGTCGGCAAAAAACGCTCGGGCCTTGGCCTTCAACTGCGTGCGTAGCGCCACAAAGGCATCGAATGCTGCACGACTGCGGGCACCGCTGGGGGCGTAACGCGTGTCCAGGCCCCTGGGGTGTTCGGCCAGGCTGGCGATGTCGTCCCTGAAGGTCGGCGCAATGTCGAACTCACTGAAGTGACCGGGCTGGGGTGCACTCTCCGCGATACTGGGTTGGGGGGCTTTGTAGCCGGTGTGCAGGGTCATACGGTAATCGGCCTTGGCCAGTCCATCGCCGGGAATCGCGCCGGGAGTATCCAGCTAAAGGCCGACAGGTTGGTTCGCACCCACGTCGTCGATGCGCAACGCCACCGCATTGTGCAGGTCGGCCAGCCCCGGGGTTTGATTGAAGCTGCGCATCCGGGACGGTTCGACCAAGGCCACCCAGCGTTCATCCATGGCGTCGACGCTGTCGGCTTGAATCACTTTATGGGAGTAGAAGTTTCTCAGGTCATTGCCCCGTGGCGTGGTGGACGGCGTATTACCGAGCAGGGTCAGCGAGTCTTCGAGTTGATAGGACGTCGTGGCATCGAGGGCGCAGATTTGCACCTTTTTTTCCTGCGCTTTACCTAGCAGGGCAGCGTAGGAAAACTCGGCGTCGTCGGCGATGCCGAAGGCGCTGTCGATACTCCGCATATGCTGCTGGATGTGCCGCCAGGACTGGCCCTTGTTGAATTTCTCCAGTTTCGGCCGGAACACGTCCCCCGGCAGGTATTCCACGTACAGGCGCTTGAAGCCTTTTTCGATCAGGGCGTCCATCTGTTGCATCAGCACCTGTTTACTGGCGATGGAGCCAGGTACCGCCCCAATGACCAGGTTCTTGTTGCCGGCGAACACATCGCTGTCGAGCAGTTGCCTGAAGGTTGTGCTCGCCTCTATGGGCGGCGCGGGCGCGCGGGTGGGGATCGGGTCGAGGAATCGGAAAAAATTGCGCGCATCCTTGATCAGCCGCTCGACTTTCTGCACGTAAACCGGCTGCAAGTGTTTCACGCTGTCGGCCGCGGACGACAACACCGTATAAGCCGGCACGTCGCGTTCGCGGCCCAGCCGTATGAGTTCTTCGCGCACGTTCGGGTTGATCACCGTCGTCAGGTCGCGCCAGTGTTTCTCCGGCATTTCATACTGGGCAAACGGTTGTGGTGTCTCTGGCAGCGCTTCATATTTCGGGCCGCCGCCGGCCACTCCGGTACGACGCCAGACGCCCTCGGCATTGGGGGCGGCCACGCGGGTGGTCGAGACCAACTTGCCGCTGAGCGGATCGAGCCGATACAGCAAATAGCGCCCGATCACATCCGGCGTACGGCTCGCCCACAAGGCTTGCCCTTCGAACATCACCGGCTGCATGTTGGCGGGCACCGCAGGGGCGGGCTCCAGTTGCCGGATCAATTTCATGGCGCGCAGGTGTTCGTTCTTGGCTGCGGCCAGACGCAACGGTTTGCCAGTCGGCCTGAGGCCGCGCAATACCGGGCGCAAGTCGGTGAACACCGCGCCGGCGCTGTTGAACAGGTACCCGGCCAGGTGTTCCAGTGTCGCGCCGGTGTCGCCCTGGTGATAGGCGTGCAGGGCGAGCATGGCGTCCTTGAAAGCCAGCAACATCCCGGTGCTCAGGCTCAGCACCGGGTAGGGCGCGGTGGCGATAGCGGTGACCCATTCCACACAGGTCCAGAGAATGCCGGTTACCATTTGCGTGCGGTTGACCGTGGTGCCCGTGACGTTGTCGATCTTGCGTTGCAGTTTCATGTTGTACAGCAGCTGGCGCAGGTCGGTAACAGGCGGCACGCCGGCTATGGCGTCGTAGCGCGCCGGACTGAGGCTGGTTCTATCCAAGTGCGCGGGCAGCAGGCGCCGCGCTTCTTCCAGAAAGCTGCGCACTCGCGCCTGGGATTGAACGCCGACCCGGTTGACCAGGTAGCCGATCCAGCCGGGCTGGGTCTTGAGCAGGTAATTGAACAGCCGAGCCTCGCGAAAGCTGATGCCGTCGGGCGCTTGCGGGGTGTACAGCAGGACCGGGTTGTCGGCGTGGCTGAACAGGTAGGTGTCGATCACCCAATCGCCATCGATCATCAAGCGGTGGATGGCGTAGGTCTTGCGGGTTTGCACGGTGGTGTCGCCCAGGCTGGCGATGCTTTTCTTCAGCCAATTCAAGTCCACCCCGGCGATGTCGCCTTTGAGCTGCGCCTCGATGGCGGCACTGAGCAGCTGGCGTTGGGTGATGGCCAGAATGGCATTGCGCCGGAAGTCATAGGCCGGGCTTTCGGCATTCAGCAGCTCGCGTCTGACTTTGTCTGTATAGCGCTGACCGATCCACACCCCTGTGACCGAGCGCGCGACCTTTTCGGCGGTCAGTGCGCTCAGGTCGATACCCTCCGGGCCCCTGAAGGTGGCCGAGCGGGAAAATTTCTCATCGAGAAAGCCCACCCCGTCGGCGTAGCCGTCGCGAAACAATTGGGTGTAGGTCATTGGTTCGGGGCGCGAGGCAAGAACTAATGTCGGCGGGGCATAGACCCAGACGGTATCCGGGTCGACGTCATTTCCTGGGCGGCCCAGCAGGCCATTCAAGCGTTGTCGGGCCTGGTCATGGAGGTAGGTGTTGAAGCTGTGGAAATTAGCCTCCGAGAGCGGATGTTCGTGGTAGGCCTGCAGCGCCCCTTCGGCGTCCTCGGCGGCGGTCACCAGTTGTTTGCGCACCTCATCGGTGGTCGAGCGGTACCAGTTCGGGGTGCTGAACGCATAGTCGTCGATACGCGCCGACAGCACATGGCGCGACATCGCTTGCAGGCATTCGGCGTGGCTGGCGGTGGTGCTGAAGGTGACCTCTTTGTATTCCTCGGCGTGGTATTTGAGGCTCAGGTTGCTGAGTACGTGCTGCATGGCCGCGCGAAAACGCAGCGGCACGCGGGTGATCAGGTAATCGGTCATGCTCCCCGGCGCGGCCTTCAGGCCGTTGTCCAGGGTCCAGCCGAGGATATGTTGCTGGCAGGCCCGTTCCGTGTCGAAGGCCTTGAATTGCTGGTCGCGTGGCGCTTCAGGGGTGCACAGCAGCACGCGGTCCACGACGCCGCTGGCGTTCGTGCGGCGCAGCACCCACAGGTCCTGAAGCTGTGCGCCGTGCAGCGACAGGGTATTGGCCCCCACGGTGGCGGCGCTGAGCTGCGGGTCGGTGCCTTCGCGCAGACGCTCAAGCAGTTGCAGGTCGCTCTCCAGCAGATGACCCTGCAGGTGGGCGATATACGCCAATGCGACGATACGCTGATCAAGCATGTGCTCGACCGCGCGCCGCACTTCTGCCCGGCCATGCAAATCGCGTTGCGCATCGGCGAAGTCCAGGCGCGGTTGCAGGGTGACCATTTGCTGCGCCAGCCAGGCGACGTTCAGATCCTGATAGGCCGCTGGCAGGGGCGCATCCTGGTAGGTGAGGACGGTGTTGGCGAGGAAGTCGGAGCCCGGCTTTTCATCGTCGGTGTGCAGGCCGCGCAAGGCCAGCTCGATCAGCGTGCGGTCGTGATCGTAATGGCCGACATTGGGGACGAAGCGTCGGGTGCTGACCAGCAGGTGCTGGGGTTCCAGGTCGTGGATGTCCAACTCGTCCGCCAGCCGTTCCAGCCATTGATAGCGTGCCAGCGTGCGGGGGGTGGTGGCCGGGTTCAACACCTCCAGCATTGCCCGGCGCGCCTGATCGTAGCCCTTGAGGCGCTCGGCCAGGGTGCTGCGCGCAACCTCGCTGGCGCTGCGGTACCAGTCCGGCGCGCTGTAACGCAGGCAGCGTTCGAGCAGGGTCTGGGCCCGCAGTTCAAGGCGGGCGGTGAGGTCGGGCAGGGCGGCCTCGATGGCATGCTCGACAGCCTCAATGAGTTGCGCGGCGTTCTGGTCCGGGTTGTCCACAAGGCTTAACGCGCGCTCGATGTCCAGGGTGCGCCGGTCGATCAGCACTTCGTTGACGTGCTCGAACAGCGGCTTATCGCTGATGGGCGACAGCGTTAGCGGCCAGATTCCGCTGCTACCCAGCGCTTGGTAGCGCACTGGCAGCAGCGCCCTGAATTCCTCGGTGCTGGCGGGGTGTTCGAACTGCTGGTGCAGGCGTCTGTCCAGCAGCGCCAATGAATCAAATGACTCGACGCCCCGCGCTGGAGTGAACAGCAGCACCTGGCCGACATCCTGCGGGGCGGTGAGGCTGCTCGGCACGGGATGGTTTTTTTCGGTCACCACAAACGCACCGGCCAGCTCGACGGTCTGCTCCTGATAGCTGAAGCGCAACGCATACAGCCCCGGGCGCAAGGTCGGGTACAGCGACACCTTTTCAAGCATCGCGCCTTCTTGCGGGTGCAACAGCCGATCCTGCACGCCGAGCTTGGCTTCGTGGGTCAGCGCGATGAAGCCGGCGTCGAAGGTCATAAAGGATTTGCGCGGCTTGCCGTCGATCTGGTGGGCCAGATCCAGTTGTCGCAACCGGGTATCGAGGTTGGCCTTGAGGGTGGCGAGCAAGGCTTGTCCTGCTTCGCTGCGCAGATCGCTGTCGCGCAGTGTTCCGTAGTGGACACGCGCATGTTCAAGGTATTGCCGGCGGGCACCACGGATCAGCCCGTTCAAGCGTTCGAGATAACGCAGGTCGGGCGAGGGGGCTTTCTCCGGGATCAACAGTGTGGGGGATTCGAGCAGATGCTGGCCGATCTGATTGAGGTAGGCCTTTATCTCATCGAACGTCGGGGCAATAGGGGGGCTGGACGTGCTCACGGGCACATTCTCCATGCTGAGGGAAAGAACCCTTAGCTTGGAGAATGGCGCCGTGAACGGGCTGTAGATAAGTCAGTGGTGCCCCCCGCCGGTCAGGCGTTGAGCGGGCGGGTCAGGCGTTCCAGCGCCTCGCCCAATCCGGTTGCCTTGTCACCGACCAGCAGGTGCCAAACGCCGCTGTCGAGCTGGCTGACGCCCTGGCAGCCCAGCGCCGTCAGTTGCGCTTCGGACAAGGCTGAATCATCGCCCAGCACCACCCGCAGGCGGGTCATGGCCAGCGCTTCCAATTGGCGCACATTCGCGCGTCCGCCCAAGGCGTTCAGCCATTGCTCGGCGTGCTGCTCATTCACGGCTTTCGGTTTATCCACAGGTGCCGCTGCCACCGGTGCGGTAGCGACGAATGACGGCATGGCCAAGCGAATTTCATCGGCGATGCTATCGGCCATCGGCCCGACCACCACCTGCAGGCTGCCACCGTTGCCGGGGCGCACTACGGCCATGGCGCCCAGCGCCTTGAGGTCGGCATCCAGCGCTTTGTTGCGATCCACCATGTCCAGGCGCAGGCGGGTGGTGCAGGCGCCGACGCTGAGCAGGTTGTCCGCACCGCCCAGGGCGCGGATATAAGCGCTGGCGCGTTGGTTGTCGGTCAGGGTTTGCGTCGGCGCGGCTTGGATATCTTCACGGCCCGGCGTTTTCAGGTTGAAGCGGCGGATGCAATAGCTGAACACGCTGTAGTAGATCAGCGCATACGCCAAGCCGACCGGGACCACCAACCAACCATTGGTGGACTTGCCCCAACCCAGCACCATATCGATAAAGCCACCGGAGAAGGTAAAGCCGAGGTGGATGTTCAACATATTGGTGACGGCCATCGACAGACCTGTCAGTACCGCATGGATCAGGTACAAAAATGGCGCGAGGAACATGAAGGCGAATTCGATCGGCTCGGTCACCCCGGTCAGAAACGATGTCAGGGCCATCGACAGGAAAATCCCGCCCATGACCTTTCGCCGCTCCGGCAAAGCGTTGCGGTACATCGCCAGGCATGCGGCGGGCAGGCCGAACAGCATCACCGGGAACATGCCGGTCATGAACTGGCCGCCCTTGGGGTCGCCGGCAAAGTAGCGGGTCAGGTCGCCAGTGACCACCGCGCCGGTGGCCGGGTCGGTAAAACTGCCGAACACGAACCAGGCCATGTTGTTGAGGATGTGGTGCAGACCGGTGACGATCAGCAGGCGGTTGAACACGCCGAATACGAATGCGCCGAGGCTGCCGCTTTCCATCAGCAGTACGCCGAAGCTGTTGATGCCATGCTGGATCGGTGGCCAGATCAGGCCGAACACCACGCCCAAGCCCACGGCGGAGAACCCGGTAACAATCGGCACGAACCGCCGGCCGCCGAAAAACGCCAGGTACTCCGGCAGCTTGATGTCCTTGAAGCGGTTGTACAGCGCCCCGGCCATCAAGCCGCTGGCGATACCGGCGAGCATGCCCATGTTGATCGTGGTGTCCATCACCTTGAGGGTGGAGATCATCACCAGATAACCGATGGCCCCGGCCAAGCCGGCGGTGCCGTTATTGTCGCGGGCAAAACCCACGGCGATACCGATGGCGAAGATCAGCGCCAGGTTGGCGAAAATCGCCTGACCGGCATCGTGCATCACCGCAATGTTCAGAAGGTCGGTGTCGCCCAGGCGCAGCAGCAGGCCGGCGATCGGCAGGATCGCAATCGGCAGCATCAGTGCACGGCCCAAGCGTTGCAGGCCTTCGATAAAGTGCTGGTACATGGCATGTCTCCCTTTTTCTTGTTGTTGTCAGCTCAGCGGCCAGTGGCGTTGACAGGCTTGGCGAACGGCCGCGGCACTGCTCAGGTCGAGCAGCCCTTGGCTCAGTTGCCGGCAGTGCGCCGCCTCCAGATGGCGGACGCGGTCTTTGATCTCGGCTATTTGAAGCGGGCTGACGGACAGCTCGCTGACCCCCAGCCCCACCAGTACCGGGGTGGCGAGTGGATCGGAGGCCAGGGCGCCGCACACGCCAACCCAACGCCCGTGCTTGGCCGCGCCGGCGCAGGTTTGGGCGATCAGGCGCAACAGCGCCGGGTGCAGGGCATCAACGCGGGCCGCGAGCCCCGCGTGGTCGCGGTCCATGGCCAAGGTGTACTGGGACAGGTCGTTGGTGCCGATGGAGAGAAAATCCGCATGCCGGGCCAGTTGCTCGGCCAATAGCGCGGCGGCAGGCACTTCGATCATCACGCCCAGTTCCGGACGCACGCTCAGTTCCAGCTCCATACACAGTTGGTCGAGACGCTGGCGGATGTGCAGCAGTTCGTCGACTTCGCTGACCATCGGCAGCAGGATGCGGCAACGCTCCAGCGGCGTGACTTGCAACAGCGCGCGCAGTTGTTGATCGAGCAATTGGGGCCGTACCTGGGCCAGGCGAATACCACGCAAGCCCAGCACCGGGTTGGCTTCCGCCGGCAGCGGCAGATAGTCGAGCTGTTTGTCACCGCCCACATCGATGGTGCGGATGATCACCGATTTGTCGCCCATGGCATCCAGCACCGCTTGATAGGCCTGGCGTTGCTCCTGCTCATCCGGCGCGGTGCGACGGTCGACGAACAGGAATTCGGTGCGCAGCAGGCCGACGCCATCGGCACCGTTCTCGAACGCTACCTGTGCCTCGGCGCTGGAGGCGACATTGGCCGCCACTTCAATGCTCACCCCGTCGCGGGTCTGCGCCGGCTGGTGTGCCTGGGTTTGTTGCTGCTGGCGCCGCCGTTTTTGCGCGTCGCGAATCCGATGCACTTCGGCGTGACGTGCCTCGCTGGGCGCCAATTCGAGGCGCCCATTGGCCGCGTCGAGCACCACCCGTTGGCCTTGGGGCACGTCGAGCACTTCAGCGCCGAGGGCGACCACACACGGCAGCCCTTTGCCTCGGGCGAGGATCGCCACATGGGAGGTGGCCCCGCCTTCGGCCATGCATAGGCCCACCGCGTGTTGTGCACTCAATTGCAGCAGGTCCGATGGGGTCAGTTCATGGGCGCTGATGATGGCCCCGGCGGGCAGTTCGAACTGCCAGGCTTCGCCAAGCAATGCACGTAGCACCCGTTGCTGCAGGTCGCGCAGGTCATTGGCGCGTTCGGCGAACAGCGGCTTGCCCAAGCCCAGCAACACCTGGCACTGGGCCTGGATCGCATCGCGCCAGGCGTGGGTGGCCGCGCTGCCGCGTTCGATGGCGGCGTTGGCGGCGTCCAGCAACGCGGGGTCTTCCAGCAAGGCCAAATGGGCGGAGAAGATCTCTTCTTCCTCCACGGCTTTACGGTGGCGGGCCTGTGCCAGGGTGGTGCGGATTTCGCCGCGCACTTGTTCCAGCGCCGCGTCCAGACGCTGCAATTGTTCATCGGCTTGATGATCGCCGGGATCGGGCGCCAGCTCCACACCGGCCATGCGCAACAGCGGCCCGCACACCAGCCCGGGCGCCGCGCACACGCCTTGCAGCACGCCGGCCTCGGCAGTGACCCGCACGGGCGCGGCGGCGGCCGGCGCGTGAGGGGCATCGCCTATAGGCTGGGACAGCGCCGTCACCAACGCTTGCAGTGCGGCTTCGCAATCCTTGCCGCGGCATGTCACGCGCACCTCGTCGCCTTCTCCCACGCCCAGCCCCATCACGCCCATCAAGCTGTCGCACGCCGCCGAGTGCCCGGCAAAATGCAGGCGTGACTGGCTGCTGAACCCCTGCGCCGCCTTGCGGATCAGCGCCGCCGGACGCGCATGCAAACCGCCCCGATGCGTGACGCGCACCTGGGCGCTGGCTTCAGCGTCGCTGTTGTCCACAGCCGTGTGCACCGAAGCGGCCGCGCGCGCCGTAATCTGCATCAACGGCTCGCCGACCTTGACCGAATCAATCCCCAGCGGATGCAATTGGAAGTGCTCGCCATTGGTGATGATGATCAGGCTGATCAGGCTTTTGCAGTGGCGTGCGACGCGGTCCAGGTCGAACTGCAGCAACACCTGGCCCCGGCTGACCCGCGCGCCCTGTTCTACGCGCAGGGCAAAGCCCTGGCCGTTGAGCGCCACCGTGTCGATGCCCACGTGCATCAGCAGTTCGGCGCCGTTGTCGGCGCGGATCGTCAGCGCATGGCCGGTGTGGGCTACTTGGATGATCTCGCCGTCGCACGGCGCGTGCAGGCAATCGTTCAACGGATCGATGGCCAGGCCGTCGCCCATGGCACCGCTGGCGAATACCTCGTCGGGCACATTGCCCAGGGCCAGCACCGGCCCGCTTAAAGGGGCGCTGAGGGTCAGGTCATTGTTGTTATTGGACATGGGCAAGGTACTCATCAGGAAAACACGGCAAGCGACTCAGTGGGTGCGGGTGACTTTGCTCAGGTGGCGCGGCTGGTCCGGGTCCATGCCTCGCGCCACCGCCAGGCCGGCCGCCATCACGTAGAAACTCTGGATCGCCAGGATCGGGTCCAGGCTCGGGTGTTCGGCGCGGCTCAGGGTCAGGTCGCGTTCGGCGATATCGTCCGGCGCGGCCAGCAGCACGCGGGCGCCGCGTTGGCGCATGTCGGCGGCCAAGCTCAGCAGACCAGCCTGCTCGGCGCCGCGCGGGGCGAACACCAACAGCGGGTAGTTGTCATCGATCAAGGCCATCGGGCCGTGACGTACTTCGGCGCTGCTGAAGGCTTCGGCCTGGATCGCCGAGGTTTCCTTGAGCTTGAGCGCGGCCTCCTGGGCAATGGCGAAACCGGCGCCACGACCGATCACCATCAGGCGTTGGCTGTCGCGCAGGGCGTTGATGGCGGGGGTCCAATCCTGCTTGGCGGCGGCGCGCAATTCATCGGGCAATGCGCGGCAGGCGCGCAGCAGCTCGGCTTCCTGGTTCCAGTGGCCGATCAACTGCGCCGTGGCGCTGAGGGTGGCGATAAAACTCTTGGTGGCGGCGACACTCAGTTCCGGCCCGGCGCACAGCGGTACGTGGAATTCGCACGCGGCTTCCAGGGGCGAATCTTCGGCATTGACCAACGAGATGCTCAAGGCGCCACGCTTGCGCAGCAGGCGCAGGCTGTTGACCAGATCCGGGCTCTGGCCCGATTGGGAAAACCCGAACGCCACCTGGCCACTGACCTTCAACGGCGCTTGCAGCAACGTGACCACCGACATCGGCAACGACGCCACCGGCACACCCACATGCTGCATGGCCAAGTAGGCGAAGTAACTGGCGGCATGGTCGGAGCTGCCGCGGGCGATGGTCATCGCCACTTGCGGCGGCTGGCGACGCAGGCGACCGGCAATCTCTTCCAGCAACGGATCCAAACGTTGCAACTGCGCGGCAACCGCGTCAGCGGAGGCCAGGGCCTCTTCAAGCATTTTTGAAGTCAATGGTGTCTCCTTCGACCATTACGTCAGTGAGGTGCAGGGAACGGTCCAGGCGCACGCAGTCGGCAAAGCTGCCGGGTTGCAGGCGGCCGCGTTCTTCCAGGCCCAGGTAATCCGCGGGGAATTGCGACAGGCGCTGCGAGGCTTCGTGAAGCGGCAGGCCGATCTTCACCAGGTTGCGCAGCGCCTGATCCATGGTCAGGGTGCTGCCGGCCAGGGTGCCGTCGGCCAGACGCACGCCGCCCAGGCATTTGGTCACGGTGTGGCTGCCCAGCTTGTACTCACCGTCGGGCATGCCGGCGGCGGCGGTGGAGTCGGTGACGCAGTACAGGCACGGGATCGACCGCAACGCCACGCGGATGGCGCCGGGGTGTACGTGCAGCAAATCCGGGATCAATTCGGCGTAGGTGGCATGGGCCAGCGCGGCGCCGACAATGCCGGGTTCGCGGTGATGCAGGGGGCTCATGGCGTTGTACAAATGGGTGAAGCTGGTAGCGCCGGCGGCCAGGGCCGCAACGCCCTCTTCATAGCTGCCCAGGGTGTGACCGATCTGCATGCGCACGCCGCGTTGGCTGAGGGCGCGGATCAGGCCGTCATGGCCGGCGATTTCCGGAGCAATAGTGATCACCCGGATCGGCGCCAGTCGCAGATAGGCTTCCACTTCGGCCATCAGCGCGGTGTGGGCGAAGTTGGGTTGGGCGCCGAGTTTTCCTGGATTGATGTAGGGCCCTTCCAGATGCACTCCAAGTACCCGGGCGCAGCCAACGGGGCGTTGCTCGCAGAACGCGCCGAGTTGGCCGAGGACACTGGAGATTTCATCCACCGGTGCGGTCATGGTAGTGGCCAGCAGCGAGGTGGTGCCGAAGCGCACATGGGTGCGGGTGATGGTCTCGAAGGCCGTAACGCCTTCCATGATGTCCTTGCCGCCACCGCCGTGTACATGCAGGTCGATGAAACCGGGCAGCAGGTAGGGCAGGTCGTTGTCGGCCGGGTCGCACGGCTGGCCGTGGACGGCGATGACCTTGCCGTGCTCGTGCACCAGGCGGCCGCGCACCCAACCTTGGGGCGTAAGGATATTGTCTTCGGACATGGGCAGTTCTCTGTGTCTGGCAAGGGGTCGCAACGTCGGTGCCGCACGGTGTTTTAACGTCGAAGTTCGGCAACGAAGTCGTAGTAGTCGTTGCGACAGTAGGTGTCGGTGATTTCGATCGGTGTGTTGTCGGCGGTGTAGCCGACCCGGGTCATCAGCAGCATGGCGGTGCCGGGGGCGATGCCCACCAGGTTGGCGAACTCGTCCGAGGCGTTGATCGCCTGAATATGCTGCAGCGCGCGCATGATGGGTTTGTTGACGCCGTCCAGGTATTCGTACAGCGAGTTGCCGACGGACTGCGGCTGCGGCAGTACGCTGGCGGGCAGGGTGGTCATCTCGATCGCCATCACCGTGTCATCGGCCTTACGCAGGCGCTTGAGCCGCGCGACTTTGTCGGTGGGCGACAGGCCCAGGCGGATCAGTTCTTCATGGGTCGGCGGGGTGATCTCGCGCTCCAGCCACTGTGAGCTGGGCACGAACCCCTTGAGGCGCAACATCTCGCTGAACCCCGACAGGCGCGACAACGGCTGCTCCAGGCGCGGCGTGATAAACGTCCCGGAGCCCTGGCTGCGGCGGATCAGGCCCTGGCTGAGCAACACTTCCAGCGCCTTGCGCGCGGTAACCCGCGAAATGCTCAACTGCTCGCTGAGTGTTCGCTCCGACGGCAGAGCTTGTTCGGACGTCCATCGACCGGCATGAATGGCGGCCTCCAGATTGCGCGCCAATTGCAGGTACAGCGGCGTGGATTGTTTGTCGTCGGGGCGCAGGGTGAGGATGTGGTTCATTTGTGAGGTGTCCGATGCGGTTATTGGTGTTCTGGCACTCGGTATGGGGCGCAAGCTAATACCACTTAAATACCATGTCAATGCTGCCAAAACGGTGCGAATCCATGATTTAGGGCGCGATATTGGTGCTGTTTGGTAAGTGGTATTAGAGAGGTCTTTGTGGCGCGCAGAAATGCACAGGCCCGCGCGGTGAACTGGTATTCACCGGTAGGCCTCGCCAGGGGCGATAGAAGTTTTTGAATTATTTTACGAGCGGTCGACGGTTACGGCCGGATCTCGATCAGGGTGCCGTCTTTGACCAGGTTCCAGACTTCGCGCATGTCGACGTTGCGCATGCCGATGCAGCCGTCGGTCCAGTCCAGGGTATGAAACCACTGCTCCGGGTAGTCCTCGGTGTCGGGGGTGCCGTGGATCATGATCATGCTGCCGGGCTTCACGCCTTCACGGCGCGCGCGTGCGGCATCGCTGATATTGGGGTAGGAAATGTGCATGGCCAGGTTGAAGCGCTCGCTGGTCTTGCGCCAGTCGATCCAGTACAGCCCTTCGGGGGTACGGCGGTCGCCTTCGATCAGTTTGTGGCCTTTGGGGTTTTTGCCCAGGGAAATGCGATAAGTCTTGAAAGGCTTGCCGTCATTGATCAACTGCAATTGATGAGCGGACTTGAGCACCAGCACCTTCTCGACCGTTTTACCGCTCGCGGTTTGCAGGGTGGAGGCTGACGACAACATGGCGAACGACAGGCAGAACAGAGCAAGCAACCAACGCATTGAAACGATTTCCCTTTGAAGGCCGTCTGCCGTTGTTATTGGGCGGGTTTGGCAAGTGGCGGCACCGACTCGCTGCGCACTGGGTAGGCGTGCTGGCGGCGGTCAGCGAAGAAGCATTCTAAGGTACGCCCGACGGTGCGGAAAGCCAGCTCGGACCAAGGGATGTCAGCCTCGGCGAACAGCTTCACTTCCAGGCTTTCGGCGCCGGCGGCGAAGTCCAGGTCGATCAGCTCGGCACGGTAGAAAATATGCACCTGGCTGATATGCGGCACATTGATCAAGGTATAGATGCTCAAGTCCCGTACGCGGGCGCAGGCTTCCTCCAGGGTTTCGCGCATAGCGGCCTGTTCCACGGTTTCGCCGTTCTCCATGAAACCGGCGGGCAGGGTCCAGTAACCCAGGCGCGGCTCGATGGCGCGGCGGCACAACAGCACTTGATCGCCCCACACCGGCACGGTGCCGGCGACGATGTTGGGGTTCTGATAATGAATGGTCGAACAGTGATCGCACACATAGCGCAGGCGCGCGTCGCCGTCGGGAATGCGTTGGGTCACCGGTTTACCGCACTGGCTGCAGAATTTCATGCTGGGGTTCCTGGAAAGTCCATCCATCTTGGCTTGGGGTCAGGCGTTCCTGCAAGTTGTCGTTTCGCGACACGGTCATGGTTTTGGGGTTGGGCGCCTGCACGCTTTGGTGCATGATGCCAGGTAGCCAACAGATCGAGATGACTCATGCTGGACGAGCTACTTCGCCGGGTAAGCAACCACACGCCGCACACGTTGGAGACCGACGGACGTTTCCCCGAGGCCGCCGTGCTGGTGCCGATTACCCGCAGTGACGAACCTGAGCTGATCCTGACCCTGCGCGCCAGCGGCCTGTCGACCCATGGTGGCGAAGTGGCCTTTCCCGGCGGGCGTCGCGACCCGGAAGACCCGGACCTGGTCTTTACCGCCCTGCGTGAAGCCGAAGAAGAAATCGGCTTGGCGCCGGGCCTGGTGGAGGTCATCGGGCCACTCAGTCCGCTGATCTCCTTGCACGGTATCCGCGTCACCCCCTACGTAGGTGTGATTCCGGATTACGTGGAGTACCTGGCCAACGATGCCGAGATTGCCGCGGTCTTCAGCGTCCCGTTGGATTTTTTCCGACAGGACCCGCGGGAGCATACCCACCGAATCGATTACCAGGGCCGCAGTTGGTACGTGCCCAGCTACCGTTTCGGTGAATACAAGATTTGGGGGCTGACGGCGATCATGATCGTCGAGCTGATCAACCTGCTCTATGACGACGCGCAGATCAGCCTGCACCAGCCGCCCAAGAGCTTTATCCATAAATAAGCCATCCATTCAATGGCAACGCCGTGAGGGAACACCATGAAATACCGCCTGGGCGATGCCCGCGTCGAGACCCATCCACACAGCTGGGTGGCGCCCAACGCCACGCTGGTGGGCAAGGTCAAACTGGAGGAGGGCGCCAACGTCTGGTTCAACGCGGTATTGCGCGGCGACAACGAACTGATCCTGATCGGCAAGAACAGCAACGTGCAGGATGGCAGCGTGATGCACACCGACATGGGCTACCCGCTGACCCTCGGCACCGGCGTGACCATCGGCCATAACGCCATGTTGCACGGCTGCACCGTCGGCGATTACAGCCTGATCGGCATCAATGCGGTGGTGCTCAACGGCGCGAAGATTGGCAAGCATTGCATCATCGGCGCCAACTCGCTGATCGGCGAAGGCAAGGAGATTCCCGATGGCTCGCTGGTGATGGGGTCGCCGGGCAAAGTGGTGCGTGAGCTGACCGACGCGCAAAAGAGGATGCTTGAGGCCAGTGCCGCGCACTATGTACACAATTCGCAGCGTTATGCCCGTGACCTGGCTGAGCAGGAAGAATGAGTGCAGTTGAACGACCTGTTGCATCGCCCTGCGTGAGCATTTGCGCGCTGGATGATGACGACATCTGTACCGGCTGCCAGCGTACCGTGGATGAAATCACGCGTTGGAGTCGCATGGATAATGCCGAGCGCCGGGTAGTGTTGGGCTTGTGCCATGAGCGGGCCTTGGCGAATGGGTTGGTGTTTATGGCTTCTGGTAAATCTGGCGCCTGAACCATTGCTATCGGGGGCAAGCCCCCTCCCACATTTGAAAGCGTGTGGGGAGGGGCTTGTCCCCGATAAGGCCCCCCAGACGACATCTGTCTTAATGTGAAGTACCCTGTGCCCCTTATACACAGGGCCCATCCCGCCATGCTCTTCCTGATCGCCTATATCAGCAGCGTCGTGCTGATCAACTTCGCCTTCTCCACCGCCCCGCACCTGGATGTGATCTGGTCCGCCTGGGGTGGCCTGGTGTTTATCCTGCGCGACATGGTGCAAACCCGCTTCGGCCACGGTGCGATCATCGCCATGCTGGCCGCGCTGGTGCTGTCCTATATCACCTCCGACCCGTCCATCGCCCTGGCCAGTGCCACGGCATTCGCGGTGTCCGAGTGCATCGACTGGCTGGTATTCACCATCACCAAGCGCCCGCTCCACGATCGCCTGTGGATAAGTTCGGCGCTGAGCATCCCCCTCGATACGTTCATCTTCTTCGGCCTGATCGGCGCGTTGACGCCGATGGTGGTGGGCACCGCGCTGGTGTCGAAATTCGCCGGGGTCACTGCGGTGTGGCTGATCATGGCCTGGCGCGTGCGCAAACGGGCGGTCGCCAACTGAGGCCAATTTTTACAGTTCATGTAAAATGCCGGCCTTTCTCCCCATGATCCGCTCCCCTGAGGACCTGAGATGACCCGAATCGGAACTCCATTGTCGCCAACCGCGACCCGCGTTTTGCTGTGTGGCTGCGGTGAACTGGGCAAGGAAGTGGTAATCGAACTGCAACGCCTGGGCGTTGAAGTGATTGCCGTGGATCGTTACGCCAATGCGCCGGCCATGCAGGTGGCCCATCGTAGTCATGTGATCAACATGCTTGACGGCGCCGCCTTGCGTGCGGTGATCGAAGCGGAAAAACCGCACTTCATCGTGCCGGAAATCGAAGCCATCGCCACCGCTACCCTGGTGGAGCTGGAGGCCGAAGGCTTCACCGTGATCCCGACCGCACGCGCCACGTCGCTGACCATGAACCGTGAAGGCATCCGTCGCCTGGCCGCCGAGGAACTGGACCTGCCGACCTCGCCGTACCACTTCGCCGACACCTTCGAGGACTACAGCAAGGCCGTTCAGGACCTGGGCTTCCCGTGTGTGGTCAAGCCGGTGATGAGTTCGTCGGGCAAGGGCCAGAGCCTGTTGCGCAGCGCCGATGACGTGCAGAAAGCCTGGGACTATGCCCAGGAAGGCGGACGTGCCGGTAAAGGCCGGGTGATCATCGAAGGCTTTATCGATTTCGACTACGAAATCACCTTGCTGACCGTGCGCCATATCGGCGGCACCACGTTCTGCGCGCCGGTTGGTCATCGTCAGGAAAAAGGCGACTACCAGGAATCCTGGCAGCCACAGGCCATGAGCCCGATTGCCCTGGCCGAATCCGAGCGCGTGGCCAAGGCCGTGACCGAGGCTCTGGGCGGACGTGGTTTGTTCGGCGTGGAATTGTTCATCAAGGGCGATCAAGTGTGGTTCAGCGAAGTATCGCCGCGCCCTCATGACACCGGCCTGGTGACCCTGATTTCCCAGGACCTGTCGCAATTCGCCTTGCACGCACGCGCCATTCTCGGCCTGCCGATCCCGTTGATCCGACAGTTCGGGCCATCGGCGTCGGCGGTGATCCTGGTGGAAGGGCAGTCGACCCAGACCGCTTTCGCCAATCTCGGCGCGGCATTGAGCGAGCCGGATACGGCATTGCGTCTGTTCGGTAAGCCAGAAGTGAATGGCCCGCGCCGCATGGGTGTGGCGTTGGCGCGGGATGAGTCGATTGAAGCGGCTCGGGCCAAGGCTACCCGTGCTTCTAAAGCCGTTGTTGTAGAACTCTAAAAGCATCGGGGGCAAGCCCCCTCCCACATTTGACTGTATTCACAAATCAAAGTGGGAGGGGGCTTGCCCCCGATAGCGGCCTATCAGCCCACCCTGTTCAAATCGTTATCCCGCGTCTCTTTCAGGCACAGCACCGCAATCAAACTGAGCAGTGCCGCCGCCGACACATATCCACCGACATAACTCAGCCCGCCCATCGCCACCAGCTTGGTCGCGAAAAACGGCGCGGCCGATGCGCCAACGATGCCACCCAGGTTATACGCCGCCGAAGCCCCGGTATAACGCACGCGGGTCGGGAACAGCTCCGGCAGCAAGGCGCCCATCGGTGCGAACGTCACGCCCATCAGAAACAGCTCCAATGCCAGGAACAAGGCCACGGCCCAGGTGGAACCATGGGTCAGCAGTGGTTCCATGGTGAAACCGGACAGAATCGCCAGAATCGCACCGACGATCAGCACGGGTTTGCGGCCATAGCGGTCGCTGGCCAAGGCGGCAATCGGCGTGGCCAGGCCCATGAACAACACGGCGAAGCACAGCAGGCCGAGGAACGTCTCGCGGCTGTAACCCAGGGTGGAAACACCATAGCTCAGAGAAAATGCGGTGGTGATGTAGAACAGCGCATAGCACACCACCATCGACGCGGCGCCCAGCAGCACTGGCAACCAATGCTGGCTGAACAGCTCCACCAGCGGCACTTTCACTGGTGCTTGCTTGGCTACGGCCTTGGCGAACACCGGCGTTTCATGCAGCTTCAGACGCGCATACAAACCGACCATCACCAGCGCGGCGCTGAGGATGAACGGGATGCGCCAGCCCCAACTGCGGAACTGTTCGTCGCTCAGGCTCATGGCCAGGATAAGAAACAGGCCGTTGGCCGCCAGGAAGCCAATCGAGGGGCCTAGTTGCGGGAACATACCGAACCAGGCGCGCTTACCCTTGGGCGCGTTCTCGGTGGCCAGCAGCGCCGCGCCACCCCATTCGCCGCCAAGGCCCAGGCCTTGCCCGAAACGCAGCACACACAACAGGATCGGCGCCCAGGCTCCAATGCTGTCATAGCCGGGTAGCAAGCCGATCAGCGTCGTACACACGCCCATCAGCAGCAACGAAGCCACCAGTGTGGACTTGCGGCCGATGCGATCGCCGAAATGGCCGAACAGTGCCGAGCCCAGCGGGCGGGCAATAAAGGCGATACCGAAAGTGAGGAAAGACGCCAGCATCTGCGCGGTGCCCGAACTCTGCGGGAAGAACACCGGGCCGATCACCAGTGCCGCAGCGGTGGCATAGATATAGAAATCATAGAACTCGATGGCAGTGCCGACGATGCTCGCGGTGGCGACCCGTGCGGTGGAGTTGCTCGGGGCGGCGGTCGCGGCCTCGTTATAGGTGGTGCTCATGGCGGTATCCCTGACGGTCGTTGCGCGTTTGGACGCGGATTATTATTGGTCGAACACCCATGGATCAGGGTTGCACGCGGGGCGGCTCGGGATGGGAGCGAACACCGGTCGGACATGGTGAATCGATGCCTGGACGCGCTGAGTGCGGGTAGCACGCGGTCTGGCAGAGCTTGGATAAGCCGCAGGGATTATAGGAAGGGGCGTGGAATTGTAACAAGGCCTGACACGGTGCAAATCAACCTGTGGAGAAGGGGCCCACGTTTAATTTTGGTTGATCAGAAGTTATGCGGCGACAGGCATTCTGCTGGTATGCCAGATCAACACCTTGCTCACGCGGTTATCTTCGGTCTCGAGGATTTCCAGGCGGTAACGCCCGATCTTCAGGCACACCGCGCAATCCGGGATGGTTTCCAGCGCTTCGGTCACCAGGCCGTTGAGGGTTTTGGGGCCGTCGCTGGGTAAGTGCCAGCCCAGGCTTTTGTTCAGCTCACGGATCGAGGCGGCGCCGTCGATGATGTAACGACCATCCGGCTGGGCCTGGATGTGCGGGTTATCCGCGCTTTGCTCGCTTTCGAATTCGCCGACGATCTCTTCGAGGATGTCTTCCAGGGTGACAATCCCCAGCACTTCACCGTACTCGTCCACCACCATGCCCAGACGACGCTGCTGCTTGTGGAAGTTCAGCAGTTGCAACTGCAGCGGCGTGCTTTCCGGAACGAAGTAGGGGTCGTGGCAGGCGGCGAGCAATGCCTCTTTGGTCAGGCTGGCGTCGGGCAGCAAATGCTGGATCTGCCGCGTATTCAACACCGCCTGCACCTGGTTGATATCGCTGTGGAACACCGGCAAGCGCGTACGCTCGGAGGCGCGCAGTTGTTCGATGATCGCTTCGATCGGCTCGTCCAGGTTGATGCCGTCGACTTCACTGCGCGGCACCAGGATGTCATTGACCGTGATGTTGTCCAGGGCGTGGATGCCGGGCATGCCGTGGGCTTGGCTTTTATCGGTTGCCTGCTCCGCTTCGTCATCGTGATCGGGCAGCGGCTCGTCGCTTTTTTTGACTGCGCCGGTCTTGCGGGCGAAGGGGCGCAATAGCATCAGGCTGATGCCATTGAGCAGCCAGGCCAGGGGATAGAGGAGCTTCAGTGGCACGCCCAGCAACGTATTGCCAAAGCCGAGCACCGCTTGCGGATGACGGGTAGCCAGGGCGCGGGGCAGGTAGTCGGCCAGCACCAGGAGGACCGCGCAAGAAATCAGCCAGCCCAGCCACGGACCGTTTGCCGCCCAGGCGTAAATCGCCAGCAGCGTACACAGGATGACCACCACCCCACGGCACAGCGTATTGCACAAGATCAGGCTGTCACGCGGGAAATTCAGGCGGGCGGCGGCCTTGTCGCCCTGGCGCGTGCCGGGGCGCAGGGCCAGCAGGTGTTGCTGGGCGGCTTCTATGGCGGTAAACAGCCCGGCCCATAACACCAGCAGGGCGATTACCGCGAGCATCGGCCCCAGGGGCAAATTGTCCATGATCGCTGCCCGTCAGATATGCAGGATGTATTCGCGAACCAGCTTGCTGCCGAAATAGGCCAGCATGAGCAAGCAGAAACCGGCCAGGGTCCAGCGGATTGCCTTATGCCCGCGCCAACCGAGACGGTTGCGGCCCCACAACAACACGCTGAACACCACCCACGCCAGGCAGGCTAGCAGGGTTTTGTGCACCAGGTGCTGGGCGAACAGGTTCTCGACGAACAGCCAGCCGGAAATCAGCGACAGCGACAGCAGCGTCCAACCGGCCCACAGGAAGCCGAACAGCAGGCTCTCCATGGTTTGCAGCGGTGGGAAGTTCTTGATCAGGCCCAATGGGTGTTTGTGCTTGAGCTGGTGGTCCTGCAACAGCAGGAGCAGGGACTGGAACACGGCAATGGTGAACATGCCGTAGGCCAGGATCGACAGCAGGATGTGGGCGAGAATGCCCGGTTCTTCGTCGATCACCTGCACGGTGCCGGTGGGTGCGAACTGCGCCAGCAGCACCGTCAACATGCCCAGCGGGAAGAGCAGCACCAGCAGGTTTTCTACGGGAATGCGGGAGCAGGCGAGCAGCGTTAGGGCAATCACCGCGGCGGCGATCAGGCTGGCGGCGCTGAAGAAGTCCAGGCCCAGGCCGACCGGCGTCATCAAATGGGTGAACAGGCTCGCGGCATGTGCCAGCAGGGCGAGGACGCCCAGGCCGACCAGCAGGCGTTTGTCGGCCTTGGCGCATTGGGCCAGGCGGGTGCCCTGGTAGAGAGTCGCAGCGGCATACAAAAGGGCGGCGGCGAGGCTGGGTAGCAAACTGGGTGGCAAAGGGAGCATAAATCCTGTTAGGCAAGCCCGAAAGGCGCTGAGTTTGGCATACACCTGCGTTCCACGAAAGACTCCCGCGCCAGACAGCGGGTGTGCATGGGCGCAGTCTTCGCTATAATCCGCGACCTGCCCCCGCCGCAGGCTCGCCGGCCGCTGTTTCTAATAGCGATTTACCACAGCCTGGGCCGCCATTACCTCGGTCTACCATAGGGCCTGAAAGGATCGCGCATGTTTGAAAACTTGACTGACCGTCTCTCGCAGACGCTGCGCCACGTTACCGGCAAGGCCAAGCTGACCGAGGACAATATTAAAGACACCCTGCGCGAAGTGCGCATGGCACTGCTGGAAGCCGACGTCGCCTTGCCTGTGGTCAAGGACTTCGTCAACTCGGTCAAGGAGCGCGCAGTCGGCACCGAAGTGTCCCGCAGCCTGACTCCGGGCCAGGCGTTTGTGAAAATCGTCCAGGCCGAACTCGAAAGCCTGATGGGCGCTGCCAACGAAGACCTCAACCTCAGCGCCGTGCCACCGGCCGTCGTGCTGATGGCCGGTCTGCAAGGCGCGGGTAAGACCACTACCGCCGGCAAGCTGGCGCGCTTCCTTAAAGAGCGCAAGAAGAAGTCGGTGATGGTGGTGTCGGCCGACGTGTACCGTCCGGCGGCCATCAAACAGTTGGAAATGCTTGCCGGCGAAGTGGGCGTGACCTTCTTCCCGTCCGACCTGAGCCAGAAGCCGGTCGACATCGCCAACGCTGCTATTAAAGAAGCCCGGCTGAAGTTCATCGACGTGGTTATCGTCGATACTGCCGGTCGTCTGCATATCGACGAAGAGATGATGGGCGAGATCAAGGCGCTGCATGCCGCGATCAACCCGGTCGAAACGCTGTTCGTGGTTGACGCCATGACCGGCCAGGATGCGGCGAACACCGCCAAGGCATTCGGCGATGCGCTGCCACTGACGGGCGTGATCCTCACCAAGGTCGACGGCGATGCCCGTGGCGGTGCTGCTTTGTCGGTGCGCTCGATTACCGGCAAGCCGATCAAGTTCATCGGTATGGGCGAGAAGAGCGAAGCGCTCGAACCGTTCCACCCTGAGCGTATCGCCTCGCGCATCCTCGGCATGGGCGACGTGCTCAGCCTGATCGAGCAGGCCGAAGCCACTCTCGACAAGGACAAGGCCGACAAGCTCGCCAAGAAACTGAAGAAGGGCAAGGGCTTCGACCTCGAAGACTTCCGCGACCAGCTGCAACAAATGAAGAACATGGGCGGCCTCGGCGGCCTGATGGACAAGCTGCCGAACATCGGTGGTGTGAACCTGGCGCAGATGGGCAATGCCCAGGGCGCGGCAGAGAAGCAGTTCAAGCAGATGGAAGCCATCATCAACTCCATGACCCCGGCCGAGCGCCGCGACCCTGAGCTGATCAGCGGTTCGCGCAAGCGTCGGATCGCCATGGGTTCCGGCACTCAGGTGCAGGACATCGGCCGCTTGATCAAGCAGCACAAGCAGATGCAGAAGATGATGAAGAAGTTCTCCGCCAAAGGCGGCATGGCCAAGATGATGCGCGGCATGGGCGGTATGTTGCCCGGCGGCGGCATGCCGAAAATGTAAAGAATTCGAGCAAGGGCTCGCTCTTGCTCCGCCCCACAGGGATGTGGGATCTCCAGCAAACCCGCCGTTGGCGGGTGCTGACTCGCTGTTTTAACCGACGGCTCTCCAGCAGATCTGAGTGGTACGCCCATAGGCGCCAGAAAAAGACATTTGCAAAAGTCCGGATATTCCTTAGAATATGCGGCCTTTCGGGCACCTATGCCCGCTGTGCATTTAGATTTGCAGCACCGACTACAGGAACGATGTTCACATGCTAACAATCCGTCTTGCCCTTGGCGGCTCCAAAAAGCGCCCGTTTTACCACTTGACCGTAACTGACAGCCGCAACCCACGTGACGGCTCTCACAAGGAACAAGTTGGCTTCTTCAACCCGATCGCTCGTGGTCAAGAAGTCCGCCTGTCCGTGAACCAAGAGCGCGTAGCCTACTGGCTGAGCGTTGGTGCACAGCCTTCTGAGCGTGTTGCCAAGTTGTTGAAGGACTCGGCTAAGGCCGCAGCCTGAGCAATATGAGCGCGACGCCAGCGGTTGCTGATGATTTGATCGTTATCGGCAAGATTTATTCTGTTCATGGCGTTCGCGGCGAAGTGAAGGTGTATTCCTTTACTGATCCGACTGAAAACCTGTTGCAGTACAAGACCTGGACGCTCAAGCGCGAAGGTAGTGTGAAACAGGTCGAGCTGGTCAGTGGACGCGGGAGCGATAAGTTCCTGGTCGCAAAGCTCAAGGGTCTTGATGATCGTGAAGAAGCGCGTCTTCTGGCCGGTTATGAGATCTGCGTGCCGCGCAACCTGTTCCCTGAATTGACCGACGGCGAGTACTACTGGTACCAGCTGGAAGGTCTGAAGGTTATTGATCAACTGGGGCAAATGCTCGGGAAAATCGATCATCTTCTGGAAACCGGCGCCAATGATGTAATGGTGGTCAAGCCTTGCGCTGGCAGCCTGGATGATCGCGAACGCCTATTGCCCTATACCGAGCAATGCGTGTTGGCCGTCGACCTGGCAGCGGGCGAGATGAAGGTGGAATGGGACGCGGACTTCTAAGCGTGGCTAATTTGCGCATTGAAGTGATCAGTTTGTTTCCCGAGATGTTTTCCGCCATCAGCGAGTACGGCATCACCAGTCGGGCGGTGAAGCAGGGGCTGTTGCAGCTTACCTGTTGGAACCCGCGAGACTACACGACGGATCGACATCACACTGTGGACGATCGCCCATTTGGCGGTGGCCCGGGCATGGTGATGAAGATCAAGCCCCTGGAAGACGCGTTGGTTCA
Organism: Pseudomonas sp. MD330_10; assembly: GCF_042610415.1. Lineage (NCBI taxonomy): Bacteria > Pseudomonadati > Pseudomonadota > Gammaproteobacteria > Pseudomonadales > Pseudomonadaceae > Pseudomonas > Pseudomonas sp. MD330_10. The sequence continues at coordinate 303,972 of NZ_JBHGZU010000006.1, read as the reverse complement.
GGCCAAGGCAGCAGCCGGGGAGAAGGCGAAGGTAATTTACCTGTCCCCTCAAGGCCGTCAGCTGAAACAGGCGGCGGTGCGCGAACTGGCGAATGAGGAAGCATTGATCCTGATTGCCGGTCGCTATGAAGGCATTGACGAGCGGTTTATTGAAGCTCATGTCGATGAAGAGTGGTCGATTGGGGACTATGTTCTGTCTGGCGGCGAGCTGCCGGCGATGGTCCTGATAGATGCGGTTACACGACTGCTGCCTGGAGCTTTAGGGCATGCGGACTCCGCGGAGGAAGATTCCTTCACGGATGGTTTGCTGGATTGCCCGCACTACACCCGACCGGAGGTGTATGCGGATCAGCGTGTTCCCGACGTATTGCTAAGTGGCAATCACGCACACATCCGGCGTTGGCGTTTACAGCAGTCCCTTGGTCGGACCTATGAACGACGCGCCGATCTTCTGGAAAGCCGCTCGCTTTCTGGAGAAGAGAAGAAGCTGCTCGAGGAATACATCCTCGCGCGGGACGATAGTTAACAACGTATCGATGGTAGGTCCATTGACTTACCTTAGGAGCACAGCATGACTAACAAAATCATCCTTGCACTCGAAGCAGAGCAGATGACCAAAGAGATCCCTACCTTTGCCCCGGGCGACACCATTGTCGTTCAGGTGAAAGTGAAGGAAGGCGACCGTTCGCGTCTGCAAGCGTTCGAAGGCGTGGTAATCGCCAAGCGTAACCGTGGTGTGAACAGTGCTTTCACTGTTCGTAAAATCTCCAACGGTGTTGGCGTAGAGCGTACTTTCCAGACCTACAGCCCGCAGATCGACAGCATGGCCGTTAAGCGTCGCGGTGACGTACGTAAAGCCAAGCTGTACTACCTGCGTGACCTGTCCGGTAAAGCAGCTCGCATCAAGGAAAAACTGGCTTAAGTCCAGCTTCCGATGCAGAAAAAAGCAGCCTACGGGCTGCTTTTTTGTGCCTGCGATTTAAGGTCCGCGCTAGGATCTCTTTTCTATCTATTTTCCTGTTCGAGCCCCCATGTCTGCCATTGACCACCCTCTGATCGACCGTTTCCTCGACGCCCTTTGGTTGGAAAAAGGCCTGTCGGATAACACTCGTCAGGCTTACCGCAGTGACCTGGCTCTGTTCAATGGCTGGCTGCAGGAAAAGAACCTCGAACTGATCAACGCCGGGCGTGAATTGATCCTTGATCATTTGGCCTGGCGCTTGGAGCAGAACTACAAGCCGCGCTCCACGGCGCGATTTCTCTCGGGCGTGCGAGGTTTCTATCGCTATCTGCTGCGGGAAAAACTCATCGCTCTCGACCCGACCTTGCAAATCGATATGCCGCAGTTGGGTAGGCCGCTGCCTAAATCCCTGTCGGAAGCCGACGTGGAGGCCTTGCTCAATGCTCCTGATCTGAGCGAAGCCATCGGCCAGCGCGACCGCGCGATGCTGGAGGTGCTTTACGCCTGCGGTCTGCGGGTGACCGAGCTGATCAGTCTGACCTTAGAGCAGGTCAACTTGCGCCAGGGCGTGTTGCGGGTGATGGGCAAGGGCAGCAAGGAGCGCTTGGTGCCGATGGGGGAGGAGGCGATTGTGTGGGTCGAGCGCTACATGCGTGACGCGCGCAGTGAACTGCTCGGCGGGCGGCCCAGTGATGTGCTGTTCCCCAGTCAGCGTGGCGAACAGATGACCCGTCAGACGTTCTGGCACCGCATCAAGCACCAGGCCAAGGTTGCCGGGATCGGCAAGGCGTTGTCGCCCCACACGTTGCGCCATGCTTTCGCCACGCATTTGCTCAATCATGGTGCGGATTTGCGCGTGGTGCAGATGCTGCTCGGCCACAGCGATTTATCCACAACCCAGATCTACACCCATGTGGCGCGTGCGCGCTTGCAGGATATGCACGCCAAGCACCATCCGCGCGGCTGAAAACCGCCAATTTATTCCGCCACGGGCTGCCCTGCGGCCCAACTGTGGTAGGCTTTGCCGGTTAGCAAAGGGGACGGTCCCGGCCCGTGTTTCCAGATCGGTGTTCCTTCCCGTCCCTGCATCTGCCTTCAGGAGTTCCCATGCGCTTGACCCAGATTATTGCCGCCGCAGCCATTGCGTTGGTTTCCTCGTTTGCCTTCGCTGATGATGCTGCCGAGCAGACCATTCGCAAGAGCCTGGCCAATCTGCAGCTCGACACACCGATCGAAAGCATCAGCGCCAGCCCCATGGCCGGTCTGTACGAGGTCAAGCTCAAGGGCAGCCGCGTGCTGTACGCCAGCGCCGATGGTCAGTACATCGTCCAGGGCTACCTGTTCCAGCTCAAGGACGGCAAGCCCGTCAACCTGACCGAGAAAGCCGAGCGCCTGGGCGTGTCCAAGCTGATCAATGGCATTCCCGTGGCTGAAACCGTGGTCTACCCGGCCATCGGCGAAACCAAGACCCACATCACCGTGTTTACTGACACCACCTGCCCGTACTGCCACAAATTGCACGCCGAAGTGCCTGAGCTGAACAAGCTGGGTGTGGAAGTGCGCTACGTCGCGTTCCCGCGTCAGGGGCTGGGCTCGCCGGGCGATGAACAATTGCAGGCCGTGTGGTGTTCAGCCGACAAGAAGGCGGCGATGGACAAGATGGTCGACGGTAAGGAAATCAAGGCCGCCAAATGCGCCAACCCGGTATCCAAGCAGTTCGCTCTCGGCCAGTCCATTGGCGTGAACGGTACACCGGCCATCGTATTGGCGGACGGTCAAGTGATTCCGGGCTACCAGCCGGCACCACAAGTTGCCAAACTGGCGCTGAGTGCCAAATAAACCAGCATCGTCGAATCTTTGACGATCGTGGTCCGCCGATGAGTCGACGGACCATTAATTGAAAGCCGCAGTTGTGCGGCTGTTTTCCACGGCCGACCTAGCGTCGGCCGTTTCATGGGGAGTTCTTCAGTGAAACCGGTCAAAGTAGGCATCTGTGGGTTAGGGACCGTCGGTGGCGGCACCTTCAACGTCCTTCAGCGTAACGCTGAAGAAATTTCGCGCCGTGCAGGGCGTGGAATTGAAGTGGCGCAAATTGCCACGCGTTCGCCAAAGCCTCAGTTCCAAACGACCGGTATTGCGATTACCAACGATGTCTTCGCCGTGGCCACCAACCCTGAAATCGATATCGTCATCGAGCTGGTCGGGGGCTACACCGTGGCCCGCGAGCTGGTGCTCAAAGCCATCGAGAACGGCAAGCATGTGGTCACCGCCAACAAGGCGCTGATCGCCGTGCATGGCAACGAAATTTTCGCCAAGGCCCGCGAGAAGGGCGTGATCGTGGCGTTCGAAGCCGCAGTGGCCGGCGGTATCCCGGTGATCAAGGCGATCCGTGAAGGCTTGTCTGCCAACCGTATCAACTGGGTGGCCGGCATTATCAACGGCACCGGTAACTTCATCCTCACCGAAATGCGCGAGAAGGGCCGCACCTTCGAAGACGTGCTGGCCGAAGCCCAGGCTCTGGGCTACGCCGAAGCCGATCCGACCTTCGACGTGGAAGGCATCGACGCGGCGCACAAGCTGACCATCCTGGCGTCCATCGCCTTTGGTATCCCGCTGCAATTCGACAAGGCCTACACCGAAGGCATCACCAAGCTGACCACCGCCGACGTGAATTACGCCGAAGCCTTGGGCTATCGCATCAAGCACCTGGGCGTGGCTCGCAGCACGCCGGCGGGTATCGAGTTGCGTGTGCACCCGACGCTGATCCCGGCCGACCGCCTGATCGCCAACGTCAATGGCGTGATGAACGCGGTGATGGTCAACGGTGACGCCGCAGGTTCGACCCTGTTCTATGGCGCCGGCGCCGGCATGGAGCCTACGGCTTCGTCAGTGATCGCCGACCTGGTGGACGTAGTTCGCGCCATGACCAGCGACCCGGAAAACCGTGTGCCGCACCTGGCCTTCCAGCCGGACTCGCTGTCGGCCCACCCGATTCTGCCGATCGAGGCTTGCGAAAGCGCCTACTACCTGCGCATCCAGGCCCAGGATCACCCGGGCGTGTTGGCTCAGGTGGCCAGCATCCTGTCGGAGCGGGGCATCAACATCGAGTCGATCATGCAGAAGGAAGTCGAGGAGCAAAACGGCCAAGTGCCAATGATCCTGCTGACCCACCGTGTGCTCGAACAACACATTAACGATGCCATCCAGGCACTGGAAGCGCTCCAGGGTGTGGTTGGGCCGGTTGTACGGATTCGCGTCGAACATTTGAATTAATCCAGCTGCAAGCTATTAGCTGCAAGCTGCAAGTAAAAGCCGATCAGCTTTAACTTGCCGCTTGTAGCTTGAAGCTTGAAGCTCAAACCAAAGGTTTGCTTTTATGCGCTACATCAGCACCCGCGGCCAGGCACCGGCCCTGAATTTCGAAGACGTTCTGCTGGCAGGTCTTGCCACCGACGGCGGTCTGTACGTGCCGGAAAACCTGCCACGTTTTACCCAGGAAGAAATAGCCTCCTGGGCTGGCCTGCCGTACCACGAGCTGGCGTTTCGGGTGATGCGCCCGTTCGTCACCGGCAGCATTCCGGATGCGGACTTCAAAAAGATTCTAGAAGAAACCTACGGCGTGTTTTCCCACAGCGCCATCGCACCGTTGCGTCAGTTGAACAGCAACGAGTGGGTCTTGGAGCTGTTCCACGGCCCGACCCTGGCGTTCAAGGACTTTGCGCTGCAACTGCTGGGTCGCCTGCTGGATTACGTGCTGGCCAAGCGTGGCGAGCGCGTGGTGATCATCGGTGCCACCTCCGGTGATACCGGTTCGGCGGCGATTGAAGGCTGCAAACACTGCGAAAACGTCGACATTTTCATCCTGCATCCGCACAAGCGGGTGTCGGAAGTGCAGCGCCGTCAGATGACGACTATCTTCGGCGACAATATCCACAACATCGCCATCGAAGGTAACTTCGATGACTGCCAGGAAATGGTCAAGAACAGCTTCGCCGACCAGAGCTTCCTCAAGGGCACGCGTCTGGTGGCGGTGAACTCGATCAACTGGGCGCGGATCATGGCTCAGATCGTCTACTACTTCCACGCAGCCCTACAGTTGGGCGGCCCAGCGCGTTCGGTGTCGTTCTCGGTGCCGACCGGCAACTTCGGCGACATCTTCGCCGGTTACCTGGCGCGCAACATGGGCCTGCCGATCAACCAGTTGATCGTCGCCACCAACCGCAACGACATCCTGCACCGCTTTATGAGCGGCAACCAGTACGTCAAGGAAACCCTGCACGCGACCTTGTCGCCGTCCATGGACATCATGGTGTCGTCGAACTTCGAGCGTCTGCTGTTCGACATGCACGGTCGCAACGGTGCGGCTATTGCCGGTTTGATGGACAACTTCAAGCAAGGCGGCGGTTTCAGCGTCGAGCAAGAGCGCTGGACCGAAACCCGTAAGTTGTTCGATTCCCTGGCCGTGGACGATGCACAGACCTGCGAAACCATCGCTGAAGTCTATGCCCAGACCGGCGAGCTGCTCGACCCGCACACTGCCATCGGCGTGAAGGCCGCACGGGAGTGCCGTCGCAGCCTGGACATCCCGATGGTGATCCTGGGCACCGCCCACCCGGTCAAGTTCCCGGAAGCGGTGGAAAAGGCAGGCGTTGGCAAGGCACTGGAATTGCCGACGCACCTGGCGGACCTCTTCGAGCGTGAAGAACGCTGCACCGTGCTGGCCAATGACCTGAAGACCGTGCAGGCGTTTGTCAGCCAACACGGTAACCGAGGCAAGCCGCTGTAAGGCAGATTTGCCCGCGTAGAAACGCCGCTTTCCCATTCTTGGGGCAGCGGCGTTTTTTTTTCGTTCGCCTCCGATGAACCCGCCAACACCCGCCATCGCGTGATCAGCGATGAGCCGCCGTTTTTTGTCTGTCATGTTCCAAGCGCAAGCTGAACTGAACACCCCGGATGTCCATAGCGACGAAAAAGCGAACTTTCCTACATGGCAATCGGTCATTTAGAAAAGACGCAGCGCTCGTTGAAACGATTGTTCCCGAACTATTGAATGGTGATCGAGATGGAAAGTATCAGCCTATTGCTCGAAGAAGCACTGAGCCCTTACCGGGTTACGCTGACCACCGTTGGCGTGCAAGGCGAATGCCTGGTAACCGTGAAGAATCCTGCCGGCGCTATCGTGGTGGAACGTGAAGTCGACCGCGCTCAGTTGATGGATAAGCGGGTGCTGGTGGATGTGGTCGATTGCCTGCTGCGTGACCTGAAAATCGCTGAAGGCCGCTTGGAACCTTCCGTGATCGCTGCTCTTCGCAATGCCGCCCAAACCCGGGGCGCTGCCTGCGCATGAAGAATTATTCACTCATGGAAACTTCCTACTGCATGCCCGGTCAGATTTCGTAACAGCAAGAGCGAACATTGTGCTCCGGTGTTTGTGGCTTGCTGTACTGGTCTTTAGATAGGCCACGTTTAACCCCGAAGTGTCTCCCCACTCTTCGGGGTTTCTTTTTGCCTGCGATTTGTCAGGGCTCGTTCCAGTCTTGAAAAAATACCGGGTTGTCGCGCAGGTAATCCTGACGCATCAGTGGGTCCAGCCAGGCGGCGTAGGCTTGTTGTATCTGCTCCTGCGGGATGTCACGCACCGCTTGATTGATGCGGGTGATGGCCTGGCGCCCTTGGGGGGTGTTCGAGCAGCCGATATGGGTGTGCTGATAGGGTGGGGCGCCTTTGATCGGGTAGAAACTCAAATTGTCAGGGGCAATGCCTTGTTGCTGGGCGTGATAGCGGATCTCCGGCCAATAGCCGAGCACCGCTTCCAGTCTGCCCAGACGTTGCATTTGCAGCAGGCTGCCCATGGCATCGTTGCCGTAGTGCAGGGCCAGGTGCTGGGTGTCGGTCTGCTTGAGTGCTTCATCGATATTTGGTCCATAGCTTCGTTCCGCAACAGCGCCTACCCGAGCTTCATGGGCAGCCAGAAACGCCTGCAGGTCCAACTGACCGTGGCTGATAAATCGCGCCAGTTGCTCACCCTGGCTGCTGCGAATGGCCGCGCCATTGCTGGCGACGACAAAGGCCTGTTTGGAAAACGCAACGTATGCCGCACGCTTCGCTGTCCATAGCAACGAGGGATCGCAGATGAGCGTCCCCTCGCGCAGCATTTGCGTTCCGCGTGCGCGATTGACGTGCAGCACTTCGTGGCGATAGTCCGGCAGGCGCTCGATCAGCAGCGGCAGCAACTGATCCAAGGCGCCCTGGCCTTTGCCGGGGCCGTCGAAAATCGTCAGTGGCGGCAAATCACGCAGCAGCCAGATCAAGGTGTCTTGCGCGTGAGCCGATGCAGGCCACCCACCGGCCACTGTTGTCGCCAGGCAGAGCTGCACCAGCCACTGTTTGCACCGATGGCGCATCAGATTGCGCCTGCCTCACGCAAGCGTACAATCGCTGCGGCGTCATAGCCCAGCTCACCCAGTACAGCGCCGCTATGCTCGCCCAGTTGCGGGCCCACCCACTCGCAACTGCCGGGGGTATCCGACAGTTTGGGCACGATGCCGGGCATCTTGAAATCCTTGCCACCCGGAAGCTGCGCCTTGAGGAACATCTCGCGGGCCAGAAATTGCGGGTCGCCCAGCATGTCCTCAGCGCTGTAGATGCGGCTGGCGGGCACCTCGGCGCCATTCAATTGCTCGATCACCTGCTCCAGTGGCAGCGAATTGACCCAGCGATCGATTACGCCGTACAGCTCGTCACGGCGGCTGTCGCGCCCGTCATTGCTGGCCAGTTGTGGATCGTTGGCCAGGTCTTCGCGGCCGATGGCGGCCATGAAGCGCTTGAAGATCGCATCGCCATTGGCGCCGATCTGCACATGCTTGCCGTCCGCACTGGTATGGATCGAGGAGGGCGTGATACCCGGCATGATGTTGCCGGTGCGTTCGCGGATAAACCCGAACACGTCGAACTCGGGAATCATGCTTTCCATCATGGCGAAAATGGCTTCATACAGCGCGACATCGACCACCTGGCCCAGGCCGCCGTTAACCTCACGATGCCGCAGCGCCATCAGCGCACCGATCACCGCCCATAGCGCTGCAATGGAATCTCCGATGGAGATCCCGGTACGCACCGGCGGGCGGTCCTCGAAACCGGTGATGTAACGCAGCCCGCCCATGGACTCGCCCACGGCGCCAAACCCTGGCTGGTCCTTCATCGGCCCGGTCTGGCCAAAGCCCGAGAGGCGCACCATGACCAGTTTCGGGTTGAGCGCGTGCAGGGTTTCCCAACTCAGGCCCAGTTTTTCCAACACGCCGGGACGGAAGTTTTCGATCAGGATGTCGGCGTCCGCCAGTAGTTGCTTAAGAATGGCCAGGCCATCCGGGTGCTTGAGGTTCAGCGTGAGGGATTTCTTGTTGCGCGCCTGCACGAACCACCACAGCGATGTGCCTTCATACAGCTTGCGCCATTTGCGCAGCGGATCGCCGCCGTCCGGGGATTCGACCTTGATGACCTCGGCGCCGAATTCTGCGCAGATACGTGAGGCGAACGGGCCCGCGATCAGGGTGCCGAGTTCGATGACTTTCAGGCCGGCAAGCGGTTTGGCATTAAACGACATGGGGATCCTTGGCTGCGCAGAACAGGTGTGAGATGCCTTTTAACATAGGCGAGGGGCCCAGGGATAAGGGTGTTGCAGCGCAGGATTCGTTGATTGGCCTCGCCATCGGTTAGACTGGCCGCCTTTCCTTGTCTCTAGAAGCCCGTTCATGGCCCAGCCGTCCACGACCTACAAATTCGAACTCAACCTCACCGACCTCGACCGTTCGGTGTACGAGAGCGTCAAACAGACCATCGCCCGCCACCCGTCGGAGACCGAAGAGCGCATGACCGTGCGTTTGCTGGCTTATGCCCTCTGGTACAACGAACAGTTGTCGTTTGGGCGTGGTCTGTCAGATGTAGACGAACCGGCCCTGTGGGAAAAAAGCCTGGATGACCGGGTTTTACACTGGATTGAAGTCGGCCAACCCGATGTCGATCGCTTGACCTGGTGCTCGCGCCGCACCGAGCGCACCAGCCTGCTGGCCTACGGCAGCCTGCGCGTATGGGAAGGCAAAGTGGTGCCGGTCGCCGCTAATCTGAAGAACGTGCACATCGCGGCTGTGCCGCAGGAAGTCCTCGAAACCCTGGCCAAGGACATGCCCAGGGTGATCAAGTGGGATGTGATGATCAGCGAAGGCACGATGTTCGTCACCGACGACCGTGGCCAGCATGAAGTGCAGCTGCAGTGGCTGGTCGGCGAGCGTGGTTGAAACGGTCGGAAGGGGCCTGACCCTCCCACGTTGCCTGTCAGTCGATTTCAGCCTTGCCGTTTAACCGTCTTATTAAAGAGAAGTTTCCTTCACCCCATGCGTATCGATCCTCGTCCGTTGCCCGCCGTCCTGCCGTTTCTCGGTGAATTGCCGCCCCTGTTGACCCGCCTTTACGCCGCGCGCGGGGTGCAGTCCGAGGCCGAGCTGGACAAGAGCCTGGCGCGGTTGATTCCCTACCAGCAGCTCAAGGGTATCGATACCGCGGTGGACTTGCTGGTGACCGCGCTGGAGCAACGCCAGCGCATCCTGATCGTGGGCGACTTCGATGCCGATGGCGCCACGGCCAGCGCCGTCGGCACCCTGGGCCTGCGGTTGCTGGGCGCGGCCCATGTCGATTATCTGGTGCCCAACCGCTTCGAATACGGTTATGGCCTCACGCCGGAAATCGTCGCCGTGGCCCTGCAGCGCGAGCCGCAATTGCTGATCACCGTAGACAACGGTATCTCCAGCGTCGAAGGCGTGGCAGCGGCAAAAGCGGCGGGGCTGAAGGTGCTGGTGACCGACCACCACTTGCCGGGGGATGAGCTACCAGCGGCGGACGCCATCGTCAATCCGAACCAGCCTGGCTGCACGTTCCCCAGCAAAGCCCTGGCCGGTGTCGGCGTGATTTTCTACGTATTGATGGCCCTGCGCGCGCGCCTGCGCGAGTTGGGGTGGTACGCGAACACACCACAGCCCAATATCGGCGACCTGCTTGATCTGGTAGCCCTGGGCAGCGTCGCCGACGTGGTGCCCCTGGACGCCAACAATCGCATCCTCGTCCATCAGGGGCTGGAGCGTATTCGCGCCGGGCGCGCGCGACCGGGGATCAAGGCAATCCTGGAAGTGGCCAAGCGCGATGCGGCGCGAATCACCTCCACCGACCTGGGCTTTATCCTCGGGCCACGGCTCAACGCCGCCGGGCGCCTGGACGATATGAGCCTGGGTATCGAGTGCCTGCTGACTCGCGATTTCGCTGCGGCGCGTGAGATGGCCGTGCAACTGGACGGTATGAACCAAGACCGCAAATCCATCGAGCAGGGCATGCAGCGCGAGGCCCTGGCCCAGCTCAAGGACTTGCCGGTGGACTCCATGCCCTATGGCCTGTGCCTGTTCGATCCGGAGTGGCACCAGGGGGTGATCGGCATCTTGGCGTCGCGCATGAAAGAACGCTATTTCCGCCCGACCATCGCCTTTGCCGACGCCGGTGACGGCCTGCTTAAAGGCTCAGGGCGATCTGTGCCGGGTTTCCATATCCGTGACGCGCTGGCCGTAGTCGCTAGCCAGCATCCCACGCTGATCGCGAAATACGGCGGACACGCCATGGCGGCGGGGCTGACGTTGCCTGAGGAAAATTTCCCGCTGTTCGCCGAAGCTTTCGATGCCGAAGTGCGTCGGCAATTGCGTGAAGAAGACCTCACCGGGCGCCTGCTGTCCGATGGCACCTTGGCGGTGGAGGAATTCCACCTGGAACTGGCCCGTGCTCTGCGGCATGCCGGCCCTTGGGGCCAGCACTTTCCCGAGCCGTTGTTTCACGGGGTGTTCCAGTTGGTAGAGCAGCGGGTGGTGGGGGAGCGGCACCTGAAGGTGGTGCTCAAGAGTGAGTGCGGTTCGGTGAAGCTTGACGGCATCGCGTTCGGGGTGGATCGGGAAGTCTGGCCGAACCCGACGGTGCGTTGGGTGGAATTGGCCTACAAGCTGGATGTGAACGAGTTTCGTGGGAATGAAACCGTGCAGCTGATGATTGCCCACATCGAACCGCGCTAGATTTTACTAAGACCGCCAAACAAACTGTGGGAGGGGGGCAAGCCCCCCTCCCACAGTTTGTTTGGCGTACAGCCCGCAATTACTCGGACTTGACCTGGTGCTTGACGATGATATCCACCAGGCGTTTGGCAAGTGCCGGGTAGTTCTCGTCGAAGTGATGGCCGCCGGGCAACTTCAAGGCTTCGCCCACGGCAGTCTTATCGGTGCAGCCGCTCTCATCGACTTCTTCGGCACCGTAGATGCACACCACTTTATCCGCTGGCAACTTGGCCATTTCCGGCCCGGTGGCAGCTTCTTTGCCGGCGTTACCCAGCCAGCCTTCCACTTCGATTTCAAAGCTGCCGGTGCGGGCGAAGGCCAGCAGGATGATCGCATCGACCCGCTGTTGCTCGTTTTCCGGCAGGCGGTTGTAAATGGCGGGCAGGACGTCGGCGCCGAACGAGTAGCCAGTCAGCACGAAGCGTTTGGTGCCCCACTTCTGCCGGTAGTGCTGCATCAGCTCGGTGAGGTCCTTGGCGCTTTGTTCCGGGGTCTTGTGTTGCCAGTAGTAGCGCAGGGTGTCGATGCCGACCACCGGGTAACCGATCTTAGCCATCTCGCTGGCCACATCGCGGTCCAGGTCGCGCCAGCCGCCGTCACCGGATAGAAACAGCGTGACGGTGTCCTTGGCTTGCCCGGCAGGCACTTCAACCACCGGGATCGCCAGGCCGCCGTTGTCCGAACCCACCAATTGCTTGCGCAGTTCGTTGTTCAGCACTTGCGGGTAATGAATGTCGTAGTCGCTGATGCTGGTGGTGGCGCGCGGCGTATCGCGTACGAAACTGGCGCTTTCGTCGTCAGGGTTGTCGTTCCAGGCCACCAGCCAGTTGCCGTGGGCGGCGGTCTTCGGCAGCGGATCCTTGCAACCTTCCTGCACCAGGGCAAAGCCTACGGAGATGGCATTGGCCTTATCGTCGTTCTGTGTGGCCAGCCAGCGCCACGCGAGGGCTGCGCCGGGGCCGATGCCGCTGACTAGGGTCGCTGGGCCTTTGAGCTGCGCCAGAGCGCCTTGCAAGGCTTGTTCTTGTAGCTTGCAGTCGTCCTTGGGCAGCACCACCTGCACGATCTGCGCTTTACCGCCCTGGCTCAGGGCAAGCAATTGACTGTCGGCCAACACGTCGTCGGCCATCACCGCCACGATCACACGGGCTTTGGCATTGCCGTTCGGGGTGACGCGGGTCATCGCCGCGCCATCGGCCTGGGGCAACTGCTCCAGGGTGGGCTGCGGGGCAGGGCGGTTCCAGTACCAAAAGCCGCCACCCAGGATCAGGGCGAGCAGCACTACAAAGGCCAATACATACCGCCAGGAGCGTCGAATCATCAGCGTTTCACCAATCCAGTCAAGCCGCCCGCAATCAGGGCGGCGGTATCGGCCAATGCCACCAGCGGATCGAGTCCTGCGGGCACGGCCATGTAACGAGGTTCCCAGTCGGGCTGGAACTTGTCTTTGAAGCGGCGCAAACCTTGGAAGTTATACAGTTGCTCGCCGCGGCGGAACACCATCGAGCCCAAGCGCTGGGTCAGCGGAGCGCCGCGTCGCGGTTGCAGGCCCGACAGCGGCACCATGCCGAGGCTGAAGCGGGCGTAGCCGTGGGTTTTGTAGTGTTGAATCAGGCCGACCATCATAAATTCCATGGTCAATTTGGGCGCGTCCGGGTGCGCGCGCATCAGGTCCAGGCTGGCCAGGTCGTGGCTGTACGTTTCGAGCAGGTTGGCAAAGGCCACCGGGCGCCCTTCGAAGCGAATAATCGCAATGCGAAAGTGCTTAAGGTAATCGTCGCTGAAGCGCCCCAGGGAAAAGCCTTTTTCCCGCACGTTCTTACCGGTCAGCCAGGCATCGGAAATGACCTTTAGCTCGTCCATCGGCGCCGTGCCCGGTTCGCAGATCTCCAGGGACAAACCGTCCCGGGTGCCGCGGTTCCAGGTGTAGCGCAGATCCTTCATCTCTTTGCCCTTGGCTTCCAGGTCAAAGCGCTTGAGGTCGACGCGGGCTTCTTCGCCCAACTTGATCGCGGTCAGGCCGATATCCATGTAGTACGGCAGGTTCTCCGCCCGCACTTGGTAGAACACTGGGCGCGCGTGGTGGATGTCACACAGGTCGCGGAATTGCCAGATCATCTCGGCCCGTTGCTGGGTCGGGCCGATCGGGTCGTACAAAGCCACCAGGCTGCGTCCGCGTCGGGCGTACATCAGAAACGCTTCGTCGTTGGGGTGAAACAGCAGGGCTTTGTCGCCGGTCAACGCCAGGCCGCCGTCGGGTTGGGACGAAGCCATTAAAATCTTGGTGGCGCGCTCCAGCTCTTCCGGCGTCGGTAAATGGATCACCGGGCGCGCGGTGCGCAGCAGCCAGGTCAGCGACACAATCACCAGCAACACCGCTGCGCCCAGCAACGAGCGCAGGCCACGCGGCGCGTTGGCGTCGAGGGTGAACTGCCACCACAGTTGATGGCTGTAGGGGACATCTTGATAGGCAAACAGCAGCAGCCAGATTGAAGCCCCCAGCACGCAGACGCTGGCCACCAGGTATAGCGGCGAAAACGGTAGCTCGGTCAGTCGGCTGGCGCGGTAGAACGAGCGCCGGAAGATCGCCAGCAGCACCGCAGTCATGGTCATCAGGGTGGCTTCTTCCCAGTCGAAGCCTTTAAGCAGCGAGAGCAGGGCGCCCACCAGCAGCAGCACCATGGTCAGCATCCAGGCGGCCGACAAACGTCGACGCAACCCTTGAGCGAGCAGCAGGCACAGCACGCCGATCAGGCTGGCGCCGAAGTGGGACGCGTCAATCAGGCGGTGGGGAATCAGGAAGCCGATGTTTTCCAGGCGTGAATCGATTTCCGGCGTGGCGCCGGAAAACAGCAGGACCACGCCGGACAAAAAAACCAGTACGGCCAACACCGGTGCCGCCAGACCCGAGGCAACCCGCAGGCTCTGCTGGGTCTGGAACAGGCGCTGGGCCTCGTTGACCAGCAGGAACACACAGGCAATCAACAGCGGCAGTACCACATAGATCATGCGATACAGCAGCAGCGCGGCCGCCAATGGCGCGGCGCCGAGCTTATCGGCGAAGGCGGCGAGCAGGATCGCCTCGAACACCCCCACACCGCCCGGTACATGGCTGAGCACGCCCGCGGCCAGGGCCAACAGGTACACCAGCAGGAACGGCCCGAAAGGCGGCGCTTCCGGTAGCAACATATAAAGGACGGTGGCTGCGGCGGCGACGTCCAGCGCGGTGATGATCAGTTGCAGGAAGGTCAGGCGACGCCCGGGAAGCCGCAGCGTGCGGCGGCCGACTTTGACCAGCAGGTTGTCAGCAAACGGTTGTTCCGGCAGGCGACGGCGATAAATGCCGATGCACAGCACCGTCGACAGCAACAGCACGGCGCCGGCTATGCCGCCGAGCAGTATCTGCGGCAGATGCAGGTAGGTGGCGGCGGCCGGCAGGTTGCTCAAGGTCGCCAGAGCGGCCAACGGCGGCAGGGCAGTGCCCAGGGCCAGGCTGGCAAACACCGTCATGCGCGCCACCTCCGAAGCCCCGATGCCGTGGCGGGCATAGAGACGGTAACGCACCGACCCGCCCGAGAGCATCGACAGGCCAATGGCGTTGCCGATGGCGAATGCGGTGAAGCCGCCGAGGGCCAGAGTCTTGGCGGGCAGGTTCACCCCTGCGTAGCGGGCGCCGGAAAATTCATAGCCCAGCAGGATCACAAAGCCGGCGACGGCCGCGGCGAAGGCTCCCAGCAAAGCTGGCTTGGGCACTTCCAGGATGGAGTCGTGGAGAGCGTAGAGATCCAGCTCCAGCAACAGGTGTCGACAGGCGATCAGGGCGATTGCAAACAGCAACAACGTAACGGCCAGGCCGATCGGCTGTCGGTATTTGCTCAATAGATCGAGCCAACGCAAACGGGTGGGGGCGATCGGTTGGGTTGCAGTCACGGAGTCTTGTGGTTCAGACGAGTTGGCGCGCATCAATCACCTCTAGGATTGTGCGCGACAGGATGGGGGTATCCAGCCAAGTTACCAATCCCTATGGACAAAATAATTACAAATATTAACGCGTATCACCGGGGGCGGCGACTGCGACCATGGGTCGTAGAGGAGTAAGCATAGCGTGTGCTGAGATGGACTCCACAAACCCTGTACGGTTTCATGAAAGATGCCATGTCATTGTTTCAGAAGAACTTTTTCGCCAGATACAAAAAAGGCCACTCTTTCGAGTAGCCTTTCTTGATGTTTGGTTGCGGGAGCCGGATTTGAACCGACGACCTTCGGGTTATGAGCCCGACGAGCTACCAGACTGCTCCATCCCGCGTCTGTGGGCGGCATTCTACAGTCAGACGGCGAGGTGTCAACCGTTAATAACCTAATGGGTCAAATAAGTGTGAATCGATGGCCTTGCCTGCGCTTCGCACGGTAAGTCTACGGCGGGTAAAGATTTTTTTGTCTTACAATTTCCATACATGTCAAAACAGACGCACACAAAAAAGGCCACTCTTTCGAGTAGCCTTTTTTGATGTTTGGTTGCGGGAGCCGGATTTGAACCGACGACCTTCGGGTTATGAGCCCGACGAGCTACCAGACTGCTCCATCCCGCGTCTGTGTGGCGGCATTCTACAGAGGAACGCGAGTGTGTCAACCCGTAAATCCAAGAAAAGCGCTTTGGGTTCAATTGGTTAGCGTTCTGTGAGGTGCGCCGCAAACACCGCGGGCCCAGTCAGGCCGAGGCTTTCAGCTCTATCGAGGTGGTAAATTCGATTAAGAAAATAAATCCATAGAGGAGAATTCCTACCGTTCAGACGGAAGATTCAAACTACTGGTGCTATATACAGGGGTGAATGCGATACTGATCGCCCGTTGAATTGCCCCTTCTATTTATGACGCAGCGCAAAATCATCCACGTTGACTGTGATTGCTTCTACGCCGCCATCGAGATGCGCGATGACCCGAGTCTGGCGCAGAAGCCTCTGGCGGTCGGTGGTTCAGCCGAGCGTCGAGGGGTGATTGCCACCTGTAACTATGAAGCGCGGGCCTACGGGGTGCGATCGGCGATGTCGTCACGGCATGCCTTGAAGCTATGCCCGGACCTGACCATCGTCAAGCCGCGCATGGACGCTTATAAAGAGGCGTCGAAGGAAATCCAGACCATCTTTCGCGACTACACCGACCTGATCGAACCGTTGTCGCTGGATGAAGCCTATCTGGACGTTTCCGACAGCCCGCATTTTGGCGGTAGCGCCACACGCATTGCCCAGGACATCCGTCGTCGCGTCTCAAACCAATTGCACATCACCGTGTCCGCTGGCGTGGCACCGAACAAGTTCCTGGCCAAGATCGCCAGCGATTGGAAGAAGCCCAATGGCCTGTTTGTGATTACGCCGGATCAGGTCGAAGCGTTTGTCTCGCAGTTGCGCGTCAGCAAGCTCCACGGCGTGGGCAAAGTTACCGCTGACAAACTGGCGCGCTTGGGCATTGAAGACTGCCTGCAACTGCGCGAATGGAACAAGCTGGCGCTGGTGCGGGAATTCGGCAGTTTTGGCGAGCGACTCTGGAGTCTGGCCCGTGGCATCGATGATCGCTTGGTACAGAACGACAGCCGTCGGCAATCCATCAGTGTGGAAAATACCTACGATGTGGATCTGCCGGATCTCTCAAGCTGCCTGGCTAAATTGCCCGAACTGATGGAAACCCTGGCCGGGCGTATGGCACGCATCGACAGCAGTTATCGCGCGGGCAAGCCGTTCGTGAAGGTGAAGTTTCATGACTTTACCCAGACCACCTTGGAGCAGGCCGGGGCAGGGCGGGATCTGGAGAGTTATCAACAGTTGATGACCCAAGCGTTCAATCGCGGCGGCAAGCCCGTGCGTCTGCTGGGGATCGGGGTACGGTTGTTGGACCTTAGTGGCGGTAACGAACAGCTAGAGTTCGCCTGGTAGAGACCGCCAATCAAAATGTGGAAGGGGCTCCTCCCACATTTGATCTCCAGCCCTGTGAGCGTCTCAGCGTGCGCCTGGATCCGCTACGAGTCGCCCCGCATCCTTGGTTAGCGCTTGCAGGAATTCCTGCTGCAACTCCGGATCATTGCGGGTCAGTTCGATCAGGCTTTGTTCCAGCTCGCTGGCTTCTTCTTCCAGACCCAGCTCCGACAGGCGCTTGACCCGGTGTACCCACTGGCTGACTTCGTCATCTTCCAGATCGTCGTAGATCAGGCCATGGGCTTCGAGCAACTTGCCGCGCAGGGTGTTGCTGATGGCCAGGGTCGAGTCCGAGTGCACGTCGTCCTGGCCATCCTCCACGCTGATCTTCAAGGTGGTGACATGGTTAAGGTCCTGCTCGGCGAACGGGCTGTCCAACAGGTTCAGGCGCAGCACGCCGTTACGGTCGGTAGTCAGCTCGTGGGTGTGTTTGCCGGCGGTGACTTGCACGGGACGCTCGCTCCACGGCAGGCTTGAATACTCCAGGCGCTTGTCGCGCTGAACTTCATCGATACCCGCCAGGTTCTGTTGCGCGCGTCCATGGGATTGCACGTTCATGAACGGGTTGAGCCCGTCTATGCCGTAGATCAGCCAGTCGTGGGTCATGCTTGAAGGCAGGTTGCCGAGGGCGAAGATGTTCGCCACATTGGCGCCCGCGCCCGCCACCAGTGCCACCGCGCCCAGGGGCATCTCGTAGACTTTGCGCCAGGGCTGATAGGGGGTGTAGCGGTCGTAACGCCGGGTGACTTCGAACTCGGTGACCTCGAAGGTCTTCTGCTCGTGAATGCGAACCCGGCGTTGCGGCAGTTCCAGCACTTTGGGTTCGCCTACATCAATCTGCAGACTGTGATCGAGCAATTTGCGCTCGACTCGCTCCTCGTGCTCACTGCGTTGCGACATATGATTGGCGCAGCCGCTGACCAGCAGGGCGCCGCACAAGGCGGCGCCCCCCAGGGCTCTGGTGTTTCGCTTGAACATGACTTCTCTTGATCTGGTTTTCAGCGACGAATACGCGCCTGAAGGAAAGACAGCACGTCAGCCACCGGCAACGGTTGGGCTTCGGCTTCGGTCCGGCTCTTGTATTCCAGATTGCCATCGGCCAGGCCGCGGTCGCTGACCACGATCCGGTGTGGGATGCCAATCAGTTCCATGTCGGCGAACTTGATGCCAGGGCTGGTTTTCTTGTCCCGGTCATCCAGCAGCACTTCAAAACCGGCGGCCGTCAATTCGGCATACAGTTTGTCGGTGGCTTCGCGTACTTGCTCGGTTTCGTAGCGCAGCGGTACCAGCGCCACTTGGAATGGCGCCAGGGCGTCGCTCCAGATGATGCCTTTCTCGTCGTTGTTCTGCTCGATGGCAGCCGCCACTACGCGGGATACGCCAATACCGTAGCAACCCATTTCCAGGGTGATCGGCTTGCCGTTCTCGCCCAGCACTTCGCACTTCATCGCCTTGCTGTACTTGTTGCCCAGCTGGAAGATGTGCCCGACCTCGATGCCGCGCTTGATTTCCAGGGTGCCCTTGCCATCCGGGCTTGGGTCGCCGGCCACCACATTGCGCAGGTCGGCCACGGTCGGAACCGGCAGGTCACGCTCCCAGTTCACGCCGAAGTAGTGCTTGTCGTCGATGTTCGCGCCGATACCGAAGTCGCTCATCAGCTCGACCGAGCGGTCGATGATGATCGGCAGCGGCAGGTTCAGCGGGCCCAGGGAACCGGCGCCGGCGCCAATGGCGTCGCGCAGTTCGGCATCGCTGGCCATGACCAGTGGGCTGGCCACGCCTGGCTGCTGGGCTGCCTTGATTTCGTTGAGTTCGTGGTCGCCACGGATAACCAGGGCGATCAGCTTGCCTGCTTCCTCAGCGTGCACGATCAGGGTCTTGATGGTCTTTTCAATCGGCAGATTGAATTTCTCCACCAGGGCCGCGATGGTCTTGGTGTCCGGCGTGTCCACCAGGCGCAGTTCTTCGGTCGGGGCAGGGCGCGAGGTTTCCCGTGGCACGGCCTCAGCTTTCTCGATGTTCGCCGCGTAGTCGGAACCGTTGCTGAACACGATATCGTCTTCGCCGGACTCGGCCAGTACGTGGAATTCGTGGGAGCCGGCGCCGCCGATGGAACCGTTATCCGCTTCAACCGGGCGGAATTTCAGGCCCAGGCGCGTGAACACATTGCAGTAGGCCTGGTGCATGCGGTCGTAGGTGACCTGCAGGGACGCCTGGTCGGTGTGGAACGAATAGGCATCCTTCATGATGAATTCGCGGCCGCGCATCAAGCCGAAACGTGGGCGGATTTCATCACGGAATTTGGTCTGGATCTGATACAGGTTCAGCGGCAACTGTTTATAGCTGCTCAGCTCGTTGCGCATCAGGTCGGTGATAACTTCTTCATGGGTCGGGCCAGCGCAGAAGTCGCGGCCATGACGATCCTTGAAGCGCAGCAACTCAGGGCCGTACTCTTCCCAGCGCCCGGATTCCTGCCACAGTTCAGCCGGTTGGGTGCTCGGCATCAACACTTCCAGGGAGCCGGCGGCGTTCATTTCTTCACGAACGATGGCTTCGACCTTGCGCATCACCTTCAAGCCCATGGGCAGCCAGGTGTAAAGGCCGGAGGCCAGCTTGCGAATCATGCCGGCGCGCAGCATCAGCTGGTGGCTGATCACGACCGCATCGGAAGGCGTTTCTTTCTGTGTGGCGAGCAAATATTGACTGGTACGCATGGTAGGCCGTTGTCGGTTGCTTGGACTTGAAATGACTTGGGATTGTACGGGCGCGGGCTGCAGGAGTACAGGCATCAGAATGCAGAGGGGCATGTGGGATGGGGCTTGCCCCCGATAGCAGGGTGTCAGGTGCTAATGTGTTACTGAGCTACCGGGGGCAAGTCCAATCGTCGCAATGCCCCTCCCACATTGTCAGTCTTCAGCCGGCGGACTCAATCGAATCCGCCGATTTTCCTGGAACCAGTGCAACGCAATCAGCAGCAGCGTCGGCACACCCAGCATGCAGGTGATCAGGAAGAAGTTGTGGTAACCGAATTTCTCCACCATCACGCCCGAGTAGCCGCCAATCAAGCGGGGCAGCAGCAGCATGATCGAGCTGAGCAACGCATATTGGGTGGCGGAGAACTTGAGGTTGGTCAGGCTCGACAGATAGGCCACGAAGGCCGACGTGGCCATGCCCGAGCTGAAGTTATCCAGGGAGATGGTGAAAATCAGCATCTGCAGGTCCGGGCCCATATCGGCGAGCATCACGAACAGCAGGTTAGTGCCGGCCGACATGACGCCGCCGATAAACAGGATCGGCAGGATACCAAAGCGCACGATCAGCAAGCCGCCCATACCGGCGCCGAGCAGGGTCATGATCAGGCCGAAAATCTTGCTGACGCCCGCAATCTGGTCCTTGGTAAAGCCCTGGTCGATGTAGAACACGTTGGCCATCACGCCCATCACCGTGTCGGACATGCGATAGGTGGCGATCAACCCGAGCAGCAGCAGGGCCTGCCAACGGTAGCGCAGGATAAAGTCGTTGACTGGCGTCAGCACCGGCGCCAGGCCACGGCGGCCCATGGTCGACAGGCACAGGCAGGTCAGGGTGATATAGAGGATTGCGCGCAGGAAGGCGCGGTCTTCCATCAGCAAATCCCACAGGCTGACGCCCTGGAAGAGCACGCTGGCGAAATCGGTGTTGTACAGCTGAGTGAACATCGCCGGCACTGACACCAGCAGTACGATCAGCACGAACACCGAGGCCAGTTGATGCACGAAGCTGTAGCGGCCCGCCTGCAATTGGGTACGCAGCGGCACATTGGGCTCACGCATGAACAGCGTGGTCAGCAGGGCAGGGATCATCAGCACGCCGAACAGCACGTAAGTGCCGGTCCATGCCGAGTGTTTATAGTTGAAACCGGTGGAGCCGAAACCTTCGGCAAAGAACAGCGCGCCTGCGGTGGCCAGCAGCGCGGCGATCCGGTAGCCGGACATATAGCTGGCGGCCAAGGCCGCCTGGCGGCTGTCGTCGGCGATTTCCAGGCGATAGGCGTCAACCGCGATGTCCTGGGTGGCGGAGGCAAAGGCAACGATCACAGCAATGGCTATCAGCCAGGACAAATGCTTCTGCGGATCGCAGAACCCCATGCCGATCAAGCCCAGGATGACCAGCGACTGGGCGAGCACCAGCCAGGAACGGCGGCGCCCGAGCCTGCCCAGCAGCGGCAGGCGCCATTGGTCGAGCAGCGGCGACCAAACCCACTTGAAGGCGTAGGCCAGCCCGATCAGGCTGGCATAGCCGATGGTTTCGCGGGCCACACCGGCTTCGCGCAACCACACCGAAAGCGTCGAGAACACCAACATGTAAGGCATGCCGGCGGCGAAGCCGAGCAACAACAGCACTAACGTCGAGGGGCTGGCATAGGCAGCGAGCGCGGCGCGCCAGGTTTTACGGGGCATGGGCTGGAGTCTGCCTCAGATTCACGGAAACAAAGCGCGCACTCTAACCGCTGTGCTCTACCGGGCGCCAGCCATGGCGCTGAATATCAACGCGATTGTTCAGGATACTGACACCTTCGCCGCGCAAACGCGCACGTTGTTCGTCACCCGATGCGCTGCCCGCCGGCAGACTTATCCGACCGCCGGCACCCAGCACGCGATGCCAGGGCAACCGCGTGTCCTTTGGGAGCTGGCTCAAGGTCCGCCCCACCCAGCGCGCCGCCCGCCCGAGACCGGCCAAGTGCGCCAGCTCGCCGTAGCTCACCACGCAGCCCTCGGGCACTTGCGCCAAGGTCAGGTACAGCGCGGTGCGGCGCATATCGGCAGCGGTTTGTGGTGTATCGACAGGCAATTTCACTGTGGGACTATCCGTTGAATATGTCGGCGTTTTTGTAAGAAACGGCTGTAAACATGGCGGTGAGAATTGAACTCATCTGCGATCCCTGAGTCAGTCCTTGCTAAGACGTTATCTAACACGATAATGCCCTCTTTTTCGCCAAGCCCGAGCCTCGAATCCGCTTATGTTGTCCAGAACCTTGCTGTGCCTTGCTGTTTTAAGCGCTTCCACACCCTTGCTTGCGGACACCGTCTGGTTGAAGAACGGTGACCGCCTGACCGGCAAAATCAAGGTCTTCGACGGCGGCAAATTGCTGATCCAGACCGCGTATGCCGGTGCGATTCCAGTGGACTGGAAGCAAGTCAAAACCCTGGAAAGCGACCAGGAGCTGCTGGTTAAGCAGGATGCCTACAGTGGCGAGAAAGCCAAGTCCCTCCATGCGGCAGAAGACGGCAAGGTGGTGCTGGCCAATGGCGAAGCGCCCAAGACCGTTGAACTGGCAAGCATCCAACAGATCATCAAGCCTAAACCGGTGATCGAGGACCTGGTGTGGAAGGGCAATGTCGATCTGGCGCTGGACTACAAGCGCGCCGAAAAAGACACCAACGACTACGACGTCGACTTCAAGACCACAGCCCGCCATGGCCAATGGCGCCATACCGGGCAGGGCGAGTACAACCGCGAATTCCAGGATGACGTGACCACCACCGACAACTGGGCCCTGGAGTACGACCTGGACCGCTTTATTACCGAGCACTGGTTCTGGCAGGGGCGCCTGACCTACAAGCGCGACAAAGTCGAAGACCTGGCGCGTCAGCGCACCGTGGGTACTGGCCCTGGCTACCAGTTCTGGGATGACGAGTTGGGCGCTTTCTCCCTCGGCTCGCTGGTCAACCGCACCGACTATGAATATGCCGATGGCGGCAAGGACAACTTCTATTCCCTGGCCATGAAGTGGAACTACAACCGCTACCTGGTGGGCAAGACCGTTGAGTTCTTCACCAATGGCGAACTCGGCAAGCCTATCGATGCGCCGGCCGAGTACTCCCTGGATGCGGAAATGGGCCTGCGCTACAAAGTCACCGAGTGGGCATCGCTCAACCTCAAGGCCGAGCGTGACGTGATCAGCGGCGATTCGGAGAGCAGCCTGAGCAAGACCCGTTATACCGCCGGTTTCGGGGTGGCTTGGTAGTCGCGTCCCTGGCAACCGCTGCTTATATTGATTACCTTGTGTTGAGATCCATTCCCATACGTTATGGGCGGCTGAATACCCGAGG
Organism: Pseudomonas sp. MD330_10; assembly: GCF_042610415.1. Classification (NCBI taxonomy): domain Bacteria; kingdom Pseudomonadati; phylum Pseudomonadota; class Gammaproteobacteria; order Pseudomonadales; family Pseudomonadaceae; genus Pseudomonas; species Pseudomonas sp. MD330_10. Next base: position 280,814 of record NZ_JBHGZU010000006.1, on the reverse strand, counting down.
AGTCATACGTTGAGCGCACAGGTTGCCAAGAACGCCCGAGAGCTGTTGCTCAAGGAGTACCGTGGGGCTCTCTCCACATTGTCCAAAGCCATGCCTGGCTTTCCATTTGGATCGGTGGTGCCGTACTGCCTGGACGAGCAGGGCCGCCCGCTGATCCTGATCAGCCGCATCGCCCAGCACACCCATAACCTGCAAAAAGAGCCCAAATGCTCGCTGCTGGTCGGTGAGCGTGGGGCGGACGATGTGCAGGCGGTAGGGCGTCTCACCTACCTGGCCGAAGCCGAGCAATTGCATGACGATGCCGCCATCGAGGCCGCAGCCGAGCGCTATTACCGCTACTTCCCCGAATCGGCCAATTACCACAAGGCCCACGATTTCGATTTCTGGGTGCTCAAGCCGGTTCGCCACCGCTACATAGGCGGATTCGGCGCGATCCACTGGCTCGATCAAATGACCCTGGCCAACCCCTTCGCCGGCGCGGCAGAGCGCAGCATGGTCGAACACATGAACAGCGACCATGCCAAGGCGATTGCCCATTACGTCGACCTGGCCGGTTTACCCGTCAACGAGCCTGCGCAATTGGCCGGCATCGACAGTGAAGGCATGCACCTGCGGATTGGCCAGTCGCTACATTGGTTGCCATTTGCCGCGCCTTGCAACACGCCGACACAAGTGCGCGAAGCCTTGGTTTCACTGGCTCACGCCGCAGCCTGGCCGAAAAAAGCGGCGGCTGACGCTTGAATTCACGAAACGGCGACGTCATCTAAGGTGGACTGGCAAGGCATTCTTGCGTTGAGGAAACATTTGATGCGCCCTTTTTTATTGCTCTTTCTGCTGTTCCCGGTGTTGGAGCTGTTCGTCTTCGTTCAAGTCAGCGGTGCGATCGGGTTCTTCCCAGCATTGCTGTTGATTATTCTGGGCTCGATGCTCGGCGTTCTGGTGCTGCGCGTCGCGGGCCTGGCCACGGCACTGCGTGCCCGTGAAAGCCTGAATCGCGGCGAATTGCCCGCTCAGACCATGCTCGAAGGTCTGATGATGGCCCTGGCCGGTGGCCTGTTGATCCTGCCGGGTTTCATCAGCGACGTGGTGGGCCTGGTGATGCTGCTGCCGGTCACCCGCAGGCTGCTGGCCGGCAAGATGCGCCAGCGTGCCGAGGAGGCAGCTATTCGTCAGCGCGCGTTTGCCGAAGACCTGCAACCCCGTGGCGGCCCGGCTCCGCGCCAGCCCCTGGGCCGTGAAGGCGATGTGATCGAAGGCGAGTTCGAGCACCGCGACAGCAAATAACCGCTCCATTGGCACGGCACCTTCGGGTGCCGTGCTGCGTTTACCCGCTCCCGGACATAAAAAATTTCATTTGCCGCCCCTTGTAATAAGCCCAGGCGCCCTTATGTAACGGTCACCGCAAGGTTTCTGGTGGTGACACTAGACAGACTTCCGCGTTTCGCTCAGCGAACCGCGACCGGCACCGCCGGAATTTAACCCGCCGGAATTGATACCGGCCGATGAAAAACACAATTAGGAGAGATCGACAATGAGCAAGCTTCGTCCTCTGCACGACCGCGTCGTCATCCGTCGCAGCGAAGAAGAAAAGAAAACCGCCGGCGGCATCGTGCTGCCAGGTTCGGCTGCTGAAAAAGCCAACCACGGTGTGATCGTCGCTGCTGGCCCAGGCAAAACCCTGGAAAACGGTGAAGTACGCGCGCTGGCCGTGAAAGTGGGTGACAAGGTTGTTTTCGGCCCTTACTCCGGTAGCAACACTGTGAAAGTCGACGGCGAAGACCTGCTGGTAATGGCTGAGAACGAAATTCTCGCTGTACTGGAAGGCTGATTTCCCGCTCATTTTCCCGTTACTTCAAAGTATTTAAGGAATATCGATCATGGCTGCTAAAGAAGTTAAATTCGGCGATTCCGCCCGCAAGAAAATGCTCACCGGTGTCAACATCCTGGCTGATGCAGTAAAAGCGACCCTGGGCCCGAAAGGCCGTAACGTGATCATCGAGAAGAGCTTCGGCGCTCCGACCATCACCAAGGACGGCGTTTCCGTAGCCAAAGAAATCGAACTGGAAGACCGTTTCGAAAACATGGGCGCGCAGCTGGTCAAAGACGTTGCCTCCCGTGCCAACGATGACGCAGGCGACGGCACCACCACCGCCACCGTTCTGGCTCAGTCGATCGTCAACGAAGGCCTCAAGGCCGTCGCTGCCGGCATGAACCCGATGGACCTCAAGCGCGGTATCGACAAGGCGACCATCGCCATCGTTAAAGAGCTGAAGAACCTGTCCAAGCCATGTGCCGACACCAAGGCCATCGCTCAGGTGGGTACCATCTCGGCCAACTCCGACAACTCCATCGGCGACATCATTGCCGAAGCCATGGAAAAAGTCGGTAAAGAAGGCGTGATCACCGTTGAAGAAGGCTCGGGCCTGGAAAACGAACTGTCGGTTGTTGAAGGCATGCAGTTTGACCGTGGCTACCTGTCCCCGTACTTCGTCAACAAGCCAGACACCATGGTTGCCGAGCTGGACAGCCCGCTGATCCTGCTGGTCGACAAGAAAATCTCCAACATCCGCGAAATGCTGCCGGTGCTGGAAGCGGTTGCCAAAGCCGGTCGCCCACTGCTGATCGTGGCCGAAGACGTCGAAGGCGAAGCCCTGGCGACTCTGGTTGTGAACAACATGCGTGGCATCGTCAAAGTCGCTGCCGTCAAGGCGCCAGGCTTTGGTGACCGTCGCAAGGCCATGCTGCAGGACATCGCCGTTCTGACTGGCGGTACCGTTATCTCCGAAGAGATCGGTCTGAGCCTGGAAAGCGCCACTCTGGAAAACCTGGGTAGCGCCAAGCGCGTGACCCTGTCCAAGGAAAACACCATCATCGTTGACGGTGCTGGCGTTGAAGGTGACATCGAGTCGCGCATCGCTCAGATCCGCGCCCAGGTTGCCGAGACTTCCTCGGACTACGACCGTGAAAAACTGCAAGAGCGTCTGGCCAAGCTGTCCGGCGGCGTTGCAGTGATCAAGGTTGGCGCCGGTTCCGAAGTTGAAATGAAAGAGAAGAAAGCCCGCGTTGAAGACGCCCTGCACGCAACCCGTGCAGCCGTTGAAGAAGGCGTGGTACCTGGCGGTGGCGTTGCGCTGATCCGTGCTCTGGAAGCCCTGACTGGCCTGACTGGCGACAACGCCGACCAGAACGTCGGTATCGCTGTACTGCGTCGCGCTGTAGAAGCACCACTGCGCCAGATCGCTGCCAACTCCGGCGACGAGCCAAGCGTTGTGGTCAACGAAGTCAAGAACGGCAAAGGTAACTACGGTTACAACGCCGCCACTGGCGTCTACGGCGACATGATCGAAATGGGCATCCTGGATCCAACCAAGGTTACCCGTTCCGCTCTGCAGGCAGCATCCTCCATCGGCGGTCTGATCCTGACCACCGAAGCGGCCATTGCTGACAAGCCGAAGGCTGAAGGCGCGGCTGGCGGCGGTATGCCAGACATGGGCGGCATGGGTGGCATGGGCGGCATGATGTAAGCCAGCCTTACCCCCGTACTGAAAAGCCCCGCCTGCAGTGATGCAGGCGGGGCTTTTTATTGCGCGTTCGATAAAGAACGTACCTAGCGCTCGGTCAGCCGTGGGCTTGCCTCCTTGGGCGCTTTCCAACTCAATAACTGCTGTTTGAAATCATAGCTGGCGGCCTGGTAGTAGGTGATCGCCCGCTGAATCAACGGATCATCGCCGCCCACTCGCGATTCCTGACTCTCCGCCAACGCCTGATCGTGGCGACGCAAGCCCAAGCGCGGACTGAGAATGGCCAAGTCCTTGCCGTCGAACAGTCCCAGGTGCTGGTAGTTGCCGACTACCACGCGCGGCGGTAGCGGGTTGTCCTGAAGCAAATCGCGGCCAAAGAACGTCGACTCGTAGCTCAGGTTGATCAGGCCCAGCAGGGTCGGCGCCAAGTCGATCTGACTGGCCAGTTGCGCGGATTCCCGAGGGGCGATCAGCTTGGGGGCATAAATGAACAATGGAATCTGGTAGTTGGTGATGGGCAGGTCCTCTTTGCCCGCGCTGCCGGCCGTGTGGTCGGCGACGAACACAAAGATCGTGTTATCGAACCAAGGCTTCTGGCGTGCCGCATCGAGGAATTCGCCGATGGCATGGTCGGTGTATTTCACCGCACCGTCGCGGCCATTGCCGGATTTGATATCGATACGCCCATCCGGGTAGGTATAAGGGCGATGGTTGGAGGTGGTCATCAGTTGTAGCAGGAATGGCTGCTGCTTAGCGTAATCGGCATCGGCCAGTTTCAGAGTTTGTTTGTATAGATCCTCGTCGGCCATGCCCCAGGCGTTTTTAAACGAGATTTCGGTCTCGGGCACGCTGCTCTGATCGACCACGCGATAGCCGTTGCCGCTGAAAAACGCGTTCATGTTATCGAAGTAACCGCGCCCACCGTACACGAACACGCTGTCATAGCCGACCGCGGAAAGCTGTTGCCCGAGGCTGGCAAAACCGCTTTCACGACCGATGCGTTTGACGATTGAGCGCCCGGGTGTAGGGGGAATCGCCAGGGTGATCGCTTCCAGGCCGCGGTCGGTTCGGGTACCGGTGGCGTAAAAGTTATTGAAGTACAGGCTTTGTTGGCGCAGCGCGTCCAGATTGGGTGTGAGGTTACGCCCGTCGCCGTTGCTGCCCATGTATTTGGCGCTGAAGCTTTCGATGGTCACCAGCACGATATTGGGCGTGCGCAGCGGGCCCGGGTGGCTGATGGCGCGACGGATATCCAGTGGGTCCTGGCCGATGAAGCGCGCGTTGGGCTCGCTGAGTTCGGCGCGCAGTTGCCTGGCGACAACTTCGGTCGGCAGGCTTTTATAGAATTGTGCGTAATCCAACTCGTTGTTACGGAAGGCTGCGAAAAACTGATAAGGGCCGTTGCTGGCCAGTTCGTTTTTGTAGGCGTTACCGCCTTGGGTGCGGGGGCTGTCCTGACTAATCAACTGCAGGCTGAGGCCGACGGCCAGCACCAGCACCAGTGCATTGAGCAAACGGCCACGCAACGGCGGCAACGGGGCGTCCATGGCGGCGTTGAACGGTTTGCGCAACACCAGGCTCAACACAACGGCCAGCATCGCCAGCAAACTGAGCAGTTTGCCGATCGGGTAAGACTCCAGCAGGTTGTTCAACACTTCATCGGAGTACACCAGATAGTCGACGGCGATAAAGTTGAAGCGCACACCGAACTCGTCCCAGAACAGCCATTCGGCCACCGAGGTAAACAGCATCGCGAAAACGCTGACAGTGAGTACCGCCTGCAAAAACCAGCGATGGCCGCGACGCCGCCACAGACCGGGCGGGCAAAGCAGCACATACAGGCCCAGCGGTAACGCTGCGTAGGCCAGGAAACCCAGGTCGTAAACCAGGCCCACCCCGAACACCGGCAGCAGATTGCCGCCGACTTCGTCTAGGTGGGTGAGCAGCAGCACGGCGCGCGTCAGCAGGAATATCAATAACCAGGCACCGGTTATCAACAGCAGATAGCGCATTGGCGCTGTTTTGACGAAACCCATGTCTATGTTCCTTATATAAATGGGGGGCGATATTCGTCCTGACACTGTAGTCAGTTTGTGAAGCTATAGTGAAAAACTCGTTGCCCTGGCTATTTGATTGAAAACCTTGATCCACGGGCCTTTCAGGTCTATCCCTGAGCCCCACTTGGCCTTAAGCTGCGCGAGCCAACACGGCCGTTACCGCGTACGGAGACACTGCCCATGCGAATTCTATTGGTTGAAGACAACCGCGATATTCTGGCCAACCTGGCCGATTACTTGGGGCTGAAGGGCTACACCGTCGACTGTGCGCAGGACGGTCTGTCGGGCCTGCATCTGGCCGCAACCGAACACTACGATCTGATCGTGCTCGACATCATGCTGCCTGGCATCGATGGCTACACCTTGTGCAAACGCCTGCGCGAAGATGCGCGGCGCGATACGCCGGTGATCATGCTCACCGCACGCGACCAATTGGACGATCGGCTGCAAGGCTTCAAGTCCGGCGCCGATGATTACCTGCTCAAACCCTTCGCCCTATCGGAACTCGCCGCGCGCATCGAAGCGGTGCTGCGTCGTGCCCAGGGCGGCGGGCGCCGGGCGTTGCAAGTGGGCGATCTGAGCTACGACCTCGACACCTTGGAAGTGACCCGTGAAGGGCGCCTGCTCAAACTCAACCCGGTCGGCCTGAAGCTGCTGGCGGTGCTGATGCAAAAAAGCCCCCATGTGCTGCGCCGAGAAATTCTCGAAGAGGCGTTGTGGGGCGATGACTGCCCGGACAGCGACAGCCTGCGCAGCCATGTCCACCAATTGCGCCAAGTGATCGACAAACCTTTTGCCAAACCGCTGCTGCATACGGTGCACGGTGTGGGGTATCGCCTGGCCGAGGGTCGAGATGGAGTTTAAGCAGAGCCTTGCCCAGCGGATCATCATTGCCTTTGCCTTGATGAGCGCGCTGGTGGCGGGGGCTTTCGCCATGGGCATCGTGGCAACGGTGCACCTGGTGGAAGAGAAGCTGATTTCGGCGGGCCTCGGCGGCGATTTGCAACGCTTGCTGCTGATGGACAGCGTCGAAGACTGGAGCCATCGACCTGAGCCGGATCAGCTGTTCTATTTCAGCGGCGGCCGTGGCGATTTCGAATTACCCAAAGATCTGCGTCACCTGGAGCCTGGCTTTCACGAGGTATTCCGTGAGTCGCTGTCATACCACGCCATGGTCGAGGTCATAGACGGGCGGCGCTACGTGCTGCTGCAGGATCAGAGTGACTTCGAAGAGCGTGAGCGCGTGCTGTTCGCCGTGGTGCTGGTGGGCTTCGTGCTCAGTCTGGCCCTGGCCGTGTTCCTCGGTTGGGTGCTGGCGCGCAAAGTGATGGCCCCGGTGGTGCGTCTGGCCCGCCAGGTGCGCCATCGTGACCAGTTGCTGGGCTTGGCGCCGCCTTTGGCGCCGGACTACGCGGCCGATGAAGTGGGCGAATTGGCGGTGGCGTTCGATGCCACATTGGGCCGTCTGCGCCAGGCATTGTCCCGCGAGCAATTGTTTACCAGCGATGTGAGTCACGAACTGCGCACGCCGTTGATGGTGCTGGCCAGTTCTTGCGAACTGCTGCTGGAAAACCCGGCCATCGACCAGCGCGGGCGTAACCAGGTGCTACGCATTGCCAGGGCTTGCGAAGAAATGCGCGAGCTGGTGCAAACCTTCCTGATGCTGGCGCGGGCCCAGCACAACGATGCGGTGATGTCGCCCCAGGTCAGCCTCACTCAAGTGGCGGAGGACCTGTTGGGAATCTGGCGTGAGCCTATCGAGCAGAAGGGCCTGCAACTGATCTATCAACAGGGCAACCCTCTGGACACGCGCTATAACACCACCTTCCTGCACGCGGTAATGGGCAACCTGCTGCGTAATGCGTTGCACTACACCGAGCAGGGCTTTATTCGCCTGACTCTGGAACCGACCGGTTTTGTCGTGGAAGACAGCGGCGTCGGCATTCCCGAAGAAAAACGCGAAGCCATGTTCGAGCCGTTCGTACGCGGTAGTGAGAAACGCGGCGAGGGCCTGGGGCTGGGCCTGTCGCTGGTACAGCGCATCTGCGAGAACCAGGGCTGGAGCGTTAGCCTCAGCACCATGGAGCCTAATGGTTGCCGCTTTCATGTCGAGTTGAGTCAGGTCAAACCCTGACTCCACCGCCTGCCGTTATCCTGCCAATGGTCGCCGTAATTCGGCGAATATGGCCCGTTGATACTATTTGTCTTTGTAAAGTCTTGAAATGTATGAGATTGGACAGGACAAGTTTTTCACAACGAGTTGACCTATTGATCACGCGGCGCTGAATAGTTTGTAGGCATCAGTCATTGGAGACCTGTTGATGCCTACCCCGATCAAGCTCGAATTTTCCGAAAAGTACGACGATCAGCACGCAGAGAAATATTTGCTCAAGCATCAGGACAATCTGGCTCGCCGGTTGTCCCACAAACGCGACGAGCAATTGGCCCGTGGTGCGCTGGCCATGGCCGGTGAGCCTGGACTGGTGTTGGACTTGCCGTGTGGCGCCGGTCGTTTCTGGCCGCTGCTGGCGGAAAAGCCCAACCGCGTGATTATCGGTGCCGATAATTCCGCGTCGATGCTGAAGGTGGCCACCCAGGCGCAGCCGGCAGAGGTGGTGAAACGGGTACGTCCTTTGCACACCTCTGCCTTTGATATTGATTTGCCAGATAACGCGGTCGACAGCATTTTCTGTATGCGCCTGCTGCACCATATTGGTGATCCGGCCCATCGTCTGGCGATATTGCGCGAGTTTCAGCGAGTTACCCGTGACAGCGTGATTATTTCGCTGTGGGTCGATGGCAATTTCAAAGCGTGGAAACGTAAGCGCACCGAAGATCGACGTCGTAGGAAAGGTGAGCAGGACGGTTACCAAAACAGGTTTGTGTTACCGGCTGCTACTGTAGAAGCAGAATTCGAGCAGGCGGGTTTTCGTGTTCAGGACGCTCTGGACTTCATACCGCTCTACGCCATGTGGCGAGTATATGTATTACGCAAGAGGTAACAGGATGGCAGTTGAGTGCGTAGCAGGCAGTCACGTAGCTCCAGAAGAACGATTCGACTATTTCTGGCGTCAGCAGGGCGAATGGGTGGAAGAGCCCAATCGTCGGCGCGGCGGCGAAAGCGGTGTACAGCGGGTCATGAGCGCCAGCGGGCGTTTGCTCTATTGCAAGCGGCAGACCGGGCATATTTACCGCAGTTGGCTGCACCCGTTCGGGCGTCCTACGGTGCTGCGCGAGCGTGATGCGCTCAAGGGGCTTCGCCTGCTGGATGTGCGAGTGCCGGAAATGGTGTTCTGCGAAGCGCGTCGTGATCCTGAACACCAGTGGAAAGCCATATTGGTGACGGCTTCTTTGGATGGTTTCGACGAGATCGAAAAATGGTACGCCGCCGGCGGCCGTGAGCAGTACGGTGAACAGGTGCATGAGCGTCTGCTCAAGGAAGTGGCGACCACCCTGGCACGTATGCACAAGGGGCGCTGGCAGCACGGCTGTCTGTACATCAAGCATATTTTTGCGCGCGTGACGGGCGAGGGTGACTCGGCCACCGTCGAAGTGGCGTTGCTGGATTTTGAAAAATGTCGCCAGCGCCTTACCGCTTATCGGGCGGCTTCCCACGACATGCTGCAACTGCGGCGCCATTCGTCGTGGAGCAGCGCTGACTGGGAAAAACTCAGCTACTTTTACGAGACGGCGTTTGGCAGCGCTATCAAGGGTTTAACCAGATGAAGCTAGAAATAGCACGAGGTTTTTTTTTGGTGGGAGCGTTAGGCGTAGCAGCCTTGGCGCTGGCCGCCTGGGAGCAGCCTCGTACCCAGGTACTCAGCGCGTCGCAGGGCGGCGCGCAATGCCTGTTGCCGCGTGTCGCCAAGGCGAGCACCGCGGCCAAGCCCGATCATGAACTTTTGCTGTTCATGTTCGGAATGTCTCAAGGGATGAGGCCGCAAAGTTGAAACCTTTAAACCTCCCGAACAGGGCCTTGCGATGCGAGGCCCTTTTTTTTGCGGATTTTTCAGTCTGTCAGCGGGCGTTTATGCCAGATGCAGATGGTTATCCCAAAGCCCGGCCGGCAATTCCAACGGTTTAGCGACCAACTGTTTCTGTCGGCAATCGTAGAAGCGGCAACGGCCCTGGCCCGAGGTGACCACAAACCCATCCGCCACCGCTCCCACGCCCGCGCAGTCGGGCAGTGGGCCGTCCAGGCGCAGCTCACCGCTGTCCATGTCCCAGATAAAGAAGCGATTGCCGCGCGGGGCCGTCAAGGCGACCAAGCGCAGTTCGCTGTGCACGGCTACGCTGGCGGTGTAATGCCCCATGGCTTGCAACTGCGCATCGGCCACCGGAAATGCCACGAACGGTTGGCCGGGACGCTTGATGGCCAACAGTTCGGAGCGCTCCTGGGAAGGGCCCATAAACTGTTGGCCGGTAAGGATCGTGCCATCGCTGGCAATACCCATGTGACGTACGCTGTTCATCTGCTGGTTTAGGGTTTCCTTGCTGATCAGCGCGCCGTCGCGACGCATCAGCACCAGGCTCGGCTCCATGGCGTTGAGGTTCATCTCCACGCGGCTTTCCGCTTCGGTGCGGATGCCGCCATTGGCCACCACCAGGGTTTCGCCGTCGGGCATCCACGACACTTGGTGCGGGCCGATGCCATGGGTGGACAGCTCGCCGCTATGCACCAGGCGCTCACCCTCGAACTTGTACACACCGAGCAGGCCGCGGCCGGGGTCGGAGGTATCGTTTTCGGTGGCGTACAGCCACTCGCCACTCTTGTGGATGACCGCGTGGCCATAGAAGTGGCGATTGACGTTTGAGGAGATGGTTTGCAGCAGCGCGCCATCGCGCAGGTCGATCAGGTAGCTCTCGGTGCCCGGACGACGGGCCACAAACAGCGCAATCGGCAGCGTCGGGTGGTTGATGATGTCGTGGCAGCGCTGGCCGACCTGGGTGGCGAACACCCGCGTGCCGTCCAGGCGATAGCCCACGGCGTAGTGCTTGCCGTCCCCATCATCCCGCGCCGACAGCAGCAACGGTCCGTTGTCCTTGTGCTTGAACAGCGTCCAGCCGCCCAGAGTGATCGCGCTGAGCAGCACGCTGCCAATCGCCAAAGCCTGTCGCCTGAGCATCATCAGTCACCGTCGTTGGCGTTAAAGCCCAGTTGGATCCCCAGCGCCTTGGCCAGCTCACCTTCATGCAGGCGATGCACCACGTTGAGGCTGTCGTAGAGGTCGTTGAGTTGCTGACGCCCGGCGTCGTCGTTCAACAGTTCGTTGAGGCTGCGCTGGTTGCTGGCGAACAGTTTCAGGGACGCTGCATAGGCGGCGTCGATCTTGTCGGCCAAGGCTTTCTGATCCGACGGCAGCAAGCCACGCAAGCCTTTATTGTCGACGCCGACCCACACGGTCTGGGCGGCGGCGAGGCTGGCCTCCAGGCTTTGCAGCGACGACTGGCTACGCCAGGCATCGGCCTGGAACGGTTGCGGGATGCCTTTGGTCTGGCGGCCCATGGGCGTGCCGAGTTTTTTCTTCAGGGTGTCCAGCGCGGTCACTTGCACACGCAGCAGATCGGCGATCGCTTCGTGGGAATCGGCATAACGCTGGTTCGGAAATTTGCTCATCTGCGCGAGCATACCGTCGGTGCTGTTCCAACTGGCCAGGATCTCTTCAGCCAGGGCTTTCTGGCGCTCACCGATGGCCATTAGCAGCGGGCAATAGCGGGCTTTCTGGGCGCTGTCGGCGAGGTCGGTCTTGGCGTCGTAGAGGATGTATTCGTAGGCCGACAGGCCTTGCACAACCACGCTGGCCTTGGCCAGGGCGGCGCCGTCGATCTGCGGCTGGGCTTCCACCAGTTGCTCGACCTGGCGACCCACCAAGTTCTTTTTGTCCGGCCAGAACTGCACTTGCCACGCGCGGTTGCCTTCGGCCAACGGGCCGATCAGCAGCGGTTGCAGCTCGGCCCAGGCTTTTTGTGCGTGCAGGAAATCGGCGCGGGCGGTGTCCAGGCTTTCCTTGCCTTGGCAGTAGGCCAGCGCGCTGACCGCCAATTGGCGATCGGCGTCGACCCAGCGGCTGTAGGTAGGCAGGATCACTTGCTTGGCGATGGCCGCCGAGGTCACGGCTTGCGGGTCCTGGGGCGAACAGGCGCCAAGGGCGAGGGCGGCCAGGCTGGTGAACAACAACTTGGGACGGAACATGTCGAGCTCCCTTCTGTAATTGGGGCGAAGCTTATAAAGAGTTCAGAAACGCCAGCAACGCAGCGCGCTGCTCGGCATTGAAAGACAGCACATGCTGCTGCGCCGCCTGGGCCTCGCCGCCATGCCAGAGCACGGCTTCGAGCAGGTTGCGGGCGCGGCCGTCATGCAGAAACTGGGTATGACCACTCACGGTTTGCGTCAAACCGATGCCCCACAACGGCGGCGTGCGCCAGTCACGGCCACCGGCCTTGAATTCGCTGCGGTTGTCGGCAAGGCCTTCGCCCATGTCGTGCAACAACAAATCGCTGTATGGACGGATGGCTTGATTGGCCAATTCAGGCTCGGCGGCGTCGGCGGCGGTGGTGAACGTCGGCTTGTGACAACCCTGGCAACCGGCCTGATAGAACAGGTTTTTCCCGGCCAGCACCTGCGGTGCGTCGACATCGCGGCGCACCGGCACGGCCAGGTTGCGAGTGTAGAACAGCACCAGGCGCAGAATGTTATCGCTGACTTCCGGCTCGCCGTCGGGGCCATTCCCGTTGGGCGCCTGTTTGCAGGCGACTTGGGCGTCGGTGCAGTCATCGAAAGGTCTCAGGGTTGTGGTGAGGCCCATATCACCAGAGAACGCGTGAACATTTTGTTGATTGAGCGTGGGTTGCCCGGCTTTCCAGCCAAACCGGCCCAGCACGGTTTTCTGCTGGGCGTCGTCCCAGACCCAATTCGGCCGACCGACAATGGCGTCTTTGTCGGCGGTTTTCGGGTCGGTGTTGCGCAGGATATCCGCGTCGCTGATGGCTTCGAGCAGGCCCAGGCCGATCATCGGTGGCGCAATGCGGGCGGAGAAACGCGTGTCGGGGTGCATCGGGCCGTAGCCCAGTTGGGTGATTTGCAGGTTCGGCTTGCGCAGCTCGACCACGGTGCCGTCTTTGAATGTCACCTTGACCGGGGTGTAGTCGACCCGCACCTTGCCTTCCGGCACCACGCCCGGTACGGCCATGTCCTGCAATTGCCCGCCGTACACCGGCTCCGGCACCACGCCGAGTTGTTCGATCAGCTTGGCGTAGGGCGGTGCATCCGGTATCGACAGGCGCACCAGCATGGACACTGCGTTGGGCGCATCGGCCAGCGGCGGGTGCCCGCGACCGTCCTTGATATGGCAGTTCTGGCAGGCATTGGTGTTGAACAGCGGGCCCAGGCCATCACGGGCGGTGGTGGTGGACGGTGCAATCACCCAGGGGCTGCGGAAAAAACTGTTGCCGACGCTGAAGTCCAGGCGGCGCGTGGGTGACAGGTTGGCCGAGGGCAGGGAAAACGCGTTCTGGTCGCCTTTGTTTACAGTCGTCGCACCGCCGGCGCGCGCTTCACCGGGCTCGGCCTGGGTAAAGCGCGGGGCGTTGTCGCACGCAGTCAGGCCCAGGGCCATACATGCGACAGACAGACGAAAAAGCGAACGGAACATCGAGTTTCCTGAACGAATGCGAAAAAGGTGGGCGCAAAGTCTAACAGGGCGGGGCGGATTGAATAAGAGCAATTATCGTTTGATGGACTCACGGTTCATTCCCGCTAGAATGACCGCACATTTTTTTCTGGAGGTGGCCAATGCAGGCTCTCGACGCTTTGCTCAACCGTGTTTCCGTGCCGCGTTTGCTGGAGCCGGCACCGACCCCGGCGCAGCGCGAGGTGCTCTTCGCCGCCGCCATGCGCGCGCCGGACCACGGTCAACTGCGTCCGTGGCGCTTCCTCACCGTTGAAGGCGCGGCGCGTGAGCAAATGGGCACGCTGCTGGCCGAAGCCGCGCGCCTGCAAGACCCCCAAGCCCCGCAGGCCGCCATCGACAAGGCCCAGAATGGTCCGTTGCGGGCGCCGCTGGTGGTGGTGGTGATCGCGCGTCTGCAGGAGCATTTCAAGGTGCCAAAATCCGAACAACTGCTGGCAGCCGCCTGCGCCGCCCACGGCATTCTGCTGGCGGCTTATGCCCAGGGAATCGGTGCGGTGTGGCGCACTGGTGAATTGTCCTACTCGGCCCACGTCGCCAAGGGCTTGGGGCTGGCGGCGAATGAGGAAGTGATTGGCTTCCTCTATTTGGGCACACCGCAGAACCCGCCGCGTACGGCACCGAAGGAAGATGTGGCGGCGTTTGTGCAGGCTTGGCCCGGTCTTTGACAATGTGGGAGGGGGGGCTTGCCCCCGATAGCGATGTGTCAGCTACAGATGAGTTGACTGACACACTGCAATCGGGGGCAAGCCCCCTCCCACATTGGCCCCGTGGTGTTTGTTAAACCTTGAACTGATCCATGAGTTTCATCTGCTGGCTGGCCAACGCATTGAGCTGGCTGCTGATGGCCGCCGATTCGGTGGCCTGGCCGGTAAGGGTTTCGGTCACGGTGCGGATCGCCGAGACATTGCGGTTGACCTCTTCGGCCACCGCGCTCTGCTGCTCGGCGGCGCTGGCGATTTGCAGGTTCATGTCGCTGATCACCGTAACTGCGTCGCTGATCTTGCCAAGAGCCTGCACGGCCTGATGGATCTGTCCGGCATTGCTCTGGGCTTGGCTTTGGCTGGAATGCATGGTCGCCACCACGCCACGGGTGCCGCTCTGGATGCGTTCGATTACCTGGCGGATTTCCTCCACCGAATCCTGAGTGCGTTTGGCCAGGTTGCGTACTTCGTCGGCCACCACCGCGAATCCGCGTCCGCTTTCCCCGGCGCGCGCTGCTTCGATCGCCGCGTTGAGCGCCAGCAGGTTGGTCTGCTCGGCGATGCTGCGGATCACCTCCAGCACTGAGCCGATCTGCTCGCTGTTGACCGCCAGCGCTTCGACTTCACCCACCGCCTTGCTGACTTCGTCGGCCAAGGTGGTGATGTCGCGGGTGCTCTTCTCGATAATCTGCATGCCTTCACGGGCCGACTGGTCGGCGCCGCGCGCCGCACTGGCGGCGTTGGAGGCGCTGTTGGCGACGTCGTGGGCCGTGGCACTCATCTCGTTGGAGGCGGTGGCCACCTGGTCGATTTCGCGGAACTGCACTTGCATGCCTTCACTGGTCTGGCGAGCAATGGCCGACGATTGATCCGCTGTGCCCCGGGCTTCGGTGATGCTTTGCTTGATCTGTGCAATGGTCGGCTGCAGCTTGTCGAGGAAGCGGTTGAACCAGTTCACCAACTCGCCTAGTTCGTCCTTCTTGGCGTAGGCCAGACGCTGCGTAAGGTCGCCTTCACCGCTGGCGATATTCTTGAGCATGGCCGCCACGCTGTTGATCGGACGGGTCACGCCGGTGGCGGTGAGCCAGATCAGCAGCAGGCCCAGCAGGCCGGCAGCGGCCCCTACCAGCAGCGCCTTGATTGTGCCGCTGGCCTGGGCTTCGTCGAGTACCGCTTGGAGCTTGACGTTATCGGCCAGCATCACGCTTTTGGGCAGTTTGATCACCACGCCCCAAGGCTTGGCATCGGCGAGTGGTTTGACCGGGTACACCGCGCGGATGGTGTCGCCCTGTTCGCGGATCATGCGGCTGTCACTTGCCAGCAACTGCACGATCTCCTTGCCTTCTTCACCCAGGGTGTCGATCAAATTCTTGCCGACCCTGGCCGGTTCGCCGCTGTAGGCCGCAATCAGACCGCTGCTGGAGAGTATCTCCAGGTGCGCAGCCCCGTTGAACAGGTCTTTTTGTGCGACGTCGGTGGTTTCCTGCAAGGCGGTCAGCGCAATGTCCACGCCGACGACGCCGATAAGCTTGCCCTCTACAATCAACGGCGATGCGATGGTGGTCATCAGTACCTTTTTGCCACCTACCGTATCTTCATAGGGTTCCAGCAGGCAGGTATTGCGGGTGTCGCGTGGGCACGTGTACCAGATGTTGTAGGGCGTACCGTTGAGGGTGACGGTGGTCTTGTTCAGGTCCTCTTCAACCATGATGGTGTTCAAGCTTTCGCCGCCGGCACGGCTCCAATAACTGGAGAAGCGCCCTTTCTCATTGGAAGCGCGGGCCTTGTCATCAAGGAATTCGCTGTCCTTGCCGTCCAGAGCGTTGGGTTCGAACGACAGCCAGAAACCCAATACTTTGCTGTTGCGATCGAACGTGGTTTTCATGCTCTGATTGAGGTCCTCGCGCAGCGCACCGGCTTCCAGGCCACGTTTGTTGGCCATGATGCGCAGGTCCTTGATCTGGTCGGCCAGTGCGGTCAGCGCCAGCAGGCTGTCGCCGAATGTTTCCTGCAACTGCACCGCCTGTTCGGCCGCCTTGGCCTGCAGCAACTGTTCCACGCCGTCAGTGAGCATGCGTGAGCTTGAGTCACTGACCAGTTGATCATTCTGGTTGGTGTTGTAAATGTTGATGCTGACCACCAGCGCAATCACCCCTAACAGGCAAAGCCCGGACAGCAGCACGATTTTCAAGCGGATAGAGAGGGTGTCGAACATAGGTTCACTCACGAATGGACGTAGTGGTGGGCAAGGCACGGCCAAGTCCATTCAGCGCTATGTCTGCAACATCGGCGCAACGGATCGATTCATGAGCAGAAGGCGATAAGCGGTAGGAAAACAACTACAGCCTTTGTTACGCGGGGGCTGGCAGCCTTTCGGGGCGCGACCAGATCCACAGGTTGCCCAGGCTCATGCCGACGATTGCCAGGTACACCGGCCAGCCATGGTCGAGCATCACCAGCATCAGGATCGCGCACAGCAACATGCTCACGGTGGCGCTGATTTTGGCGCGACGGGCGATGATCTTGCCGTTGCGCCAGTTGAACAGGATAGGTCCGAACAGGCGGTGGTTCTCCAGCCACGCGCTCAGGCGCGGTGAGCTTTTGGTCGCGGCCCAGGCGGCCAGCAGGATGAATTCGGTGGTGGGCAACCCCGGCACCACAATCGCAATCAAGCCGATGCCCAGGCTCACATAAGCCAGCAGGCCGAAGAGGAGCTGGGCGATTTTCGAGGTGGATTGGGTCTGGCGGGTCATGGGATATGCAGATTCGGGAAAAAACAAAGACAAAGGTGGGAGGGGGCTTGGCCTCGATTGCCGTGCATCAGCCAACAAATAGGAAACTGACCCGCCGTCATCGGGGGCAAGCCCCCTCCCACAGTCGATTGCATTTCAAAAGCGAGATCAGGCCAGTTCTGGGGCGCTAGCGTACGCCTGTTCCAGCAAAACGGTGAAGCGTACAAACGCGTCAATCGCGCCTTTTTCCGCTGCCGCTTCTTCTTCGGCGCTCAATTGCAGTGCATCCAGGGTGCGGGTGAAGCTTTTCCAGCCTTCGGCGCGTCCGCCGGCCGGCTCACCCAAATGGCGTGCGCCAAAGGTGTCGCTCAGGCCCAGGCCCACGGCGCGCTTGATCAGGAACGCAGCGCCCAGCTTGGAACCTTCGGACACAAACAACCAGCCCAGGGCTTCGGCCTTGCTTGGGTTTTTCAGTGCGCCCGGGGCCGGGGCTGGCACGTCGGTCTCCAGGTCGGCCAGGTCCAGCCTGGCGGCTTCGGCGCGGCAGCGTTCGGCCAGGTCCGGTACCAGCTTGATCAGCTCGGGATCGGTGTACAGCGCCACCAGTTCCGATTGGAACAGGTATTGCGCCACCACGAACCGCGCGAAGTTGGCCTGGGTCTCGAATGGGGCGTGGGCCTTGACCAGCGCGTCGAGCTTGGCGTGCGGGGCGTGGGTGATCTGGTTCAGGCGCTGGGAGCGCAGGCTCGGGCGTTCTGCGGTAGGGGAAGCGGTCATAAGAAAGTCCTTGATGGGGGGGCGCCGGGTTGTTCTTAAAGAGAGTGGTTATCAACTAGACGAACAAGAAGACGCAGCACAGTAAAAAATCCTCACCTCGCCGCTGACATTTCGGCGAAGTGAGGTCGATGCGGTCAGATATCCCAGATCACATTGACGGCAAAGTTGCGGCCGGGCTGGGTCAGGCGGTCGAGGTTGGCCGGACCGGTCACAGCCGCTTCGCCGACGCTGTCGTAGCTGCGCACGTCATCCCAGTTCCAGTATTTCTTGTCGGTGAGGTTGTAGACGCCGCCGTTGATGGTCACGTCGTCAGTCACTTTGTAGAAGGCCGTCAGGTCGACCACGCCGAATCCTGGGGTTTTGAACGGGCCGCTGGTATCGCCGTCCGGCGCGTGGAAGGTACTGCTGTCAACGCGGTTCTGTTTTTTCACCAGGGTCCAGCTCAACAGGCCACCGTAGTTGTCCTGGTCATAGCCCAGGCCCAATACGCCCTTAAGCGGGTTGACGCTGTTCAGCGGCTCGCCGTTATCGTCGTTGCGGCCGTAGGCATAGGAAACCGCACCCTGGGTATAGAGGCCTTGCGGGGCGCCGAAGGCATCCAGGTTCAGGCGACCTTTGGCTTCCGCACCCTTGATGGTGGCGCGCTTGATATTGACCGCCTGGAACTGTTCAACCGTGCCCCCGACGACGGCATTGTCTTCGTCGATAAAGTCGCGGTATTTGTTGTAAAACAACGCGATTTCAAAAGAGCCCTCGTTGAACTTGCCACGAATCCCGGTTTCGACGCCTTTGCTGGTTTCTGGCTTGAGGTCGGGGTTCGGTTCGACCGTGTAGCCCAGGTTGAGGTTTTCAAAGCGCCCGTACAGGGCCTTGGCTGACGGTGTACGGAAACCTTCGGCGTATTGGCCGAACCAGGTGTATTGATCGGTCAGGGCGTACGTCAGGCCAAACTTGGGCGTTATACGGTGCCAGGTTTTTTCCTTGTCACTCACCGGGTCCGCGCCGGTCGGGTTGACGGTGTTGAGGAACTCTTGGGTCAACTTGGGCTTGAGCCGGGTGTAGTCGTAGCGCACGGCCGGCAGGAAGGTCCATTTGTCCCAGGCGATCTGGTCCTGGGCGAACAGCGAGTAGGTATTGATGGTCGGGTCGGGAAAGTCGCTGGACTTCTTCACGCTGTCACTGGCCATCGGGCTGGGCGCGCCGATGGCGGTGCAACCGCTGCCGACGGCCAGGCACGTCGCGCTGCCCTCCCGCGAGCCGGTGACCTTCTGCTGCTTGAGGGTGGTGCCGTAGGTCACTTGGTGATCGGTGGCACCCAGGCTGAATGCTTTGTCCAACTGCGCATCGAAAACCCACTGTTTTTCCTGGTACAGGGTGTCGCGCGTGCGCAGGACGCGACGGCCTGACTGATAGATCTCGGCAGTGGTCTGGTCGGTCTTGGCGATCTGGTAATTGAGGCTGGTCTTGATGCGATCGGCAATCGGCGACTCAAGCGCGAAGCTGTTTTCCAGGCCGAAACGCTCGCGGGTGATGGTGTCGTTGCCTCGACGATCACGGTAGAGGTTGAACCCTCGGCCACCGATGAACGGACCACCCACGGCGTTCTTCAAGTTGACGTCGCGGTCATCCTTGTACTTTTCGTAGGTCAGGCCCAGGCGGTTGTCCTCGCCGTAGTTCCAACCGAGCTTGGCCAGTACGTTGGTGGTGCGTGCGTCTTCCGGGTTGGCGCCGGTGCGGGCCAGGCCGGTGGCGTTGTTGCCGTTGTAGGATTCGGTTTCATGGCCGTTGCGCTGGCTCAGGTGCAGCAAACCGTCGACGTCGCCCACGCGGCCGGCGAAGGTGCCGGAGGTCAGCCAGCTCTCGTCGGCGGAGCTGTAGCCGGTCTTCAGGCGCGCACCGACATCCTGGCCGGGCTTGATGATGTCGTCCGGGTCGAGGGTGAAGTAACTCACGGCACCGCCGATGGCGCTGCTGCCGTACAGGGCGGAGGCCGGGCCGCGCAGGATTTCCACGCGCTTGACGATTTCCGGATCGACGTAGTTGCGGCGCGTCTTGGCGTAGGGGCCGTTGAAGAAGTTGTCCGGCACTTCCAC
Source organism: Pseudomonas sp. MD330_10 (assembly GCF_042610415.1). Lineage (NCBI taxonomy): Bacteria > Pseudomonadati > Pseudomonadota > Gammaproteobacteria > Pseudomonadales > Pseudomonadaceae > Pseudomonas > Pseudomonas sp. MD330_10. Next base: position 261,242 of record NZ_JBHGZU010000006.1, on the reverse strand, counting down.
GCCGTCCACCTGGGTGAGGATGCGGTCGCCGTCGATGCCGCGGATGTTGAAACCGGCATTGCCCGAACGGGTGCCGGCGCCGCCCACCGAAACCCCTGGTTCATAGCGGGCCAGGTCGCGAATGGTGTTGACGTTCTGGCGGTCGAGTTCCTCGCGCTCGTGCACGCTGACGGTGCTCGGTACGCTGTCGACGTCCTGGGCGTTGCGGGTGGCGCTGATGGTCACCTGTTGCAGGTTGAGGGTGCTGCCGGCGGCGCGTCTCTCTAGAACAATGTTGTTATTGCCCAGTTTGCGATAGCTCAGGTTGGTCCCCACCAACAGCCGATCCAAGGCTTTTTCCGGCGGCAATGGGCCGCGCACGCCCGGAGAGGACACGCCCTGGCCGAGTTCCGCCGGCAGGCCCACTTGCCAGCCAGTCACCGCGGTAAAGGCATTGAGGGCCGAGACCAGCGGCTGTTGTTCGATGCTGAATTGATAATTGCCGTGGCTGCGCGGCGCCGGTTCGGCGGCCGTGGCGCTGACGGCGGGTATGCCGGCCAACAGGATGGCGGCGGTGAGCAAGGACAGAACGGGCGAAGAAGACCGGCGGTTGAAACGAGAGGACATCGAGAGCGCTCCGGGGTACGAATCTTATAGTTGCAAACCTTTCCAAATAGGAATTAGTTGCATTGGCTAAGACGAGACGTACCACCGCCGGCTATCGAGTAAAAATAATTCTCATTTAGTTCAATATCACCAAGGCGGGGTATTCCGAGAGCGTGGCTGAAGTGATGTGGGCCAGTGAGCGCACTACATCCAGAGGTTGGTCGAGGCGGTAATTACCGGTGACGGCCACACTGGCGAGTTGCTCGTTGGTGTTGACGATCCAGCCGGGGTAGTAGCGACTTAGTTCAGCAAGCACCTCGCTCAATGGGCAGTTTTCGAAAATCAGCCGGCCCCGCACCCAGGCCAGGTCTTTGTTGGCATCCAGCTTGGCCGGCTGGCCGAAGCCCTTGGGGCCGATGCGGATACTTTCCCCGGCGCTCAGGCGCACCCGGGCGTCGTCGAAGGTGTTGCTCAGGTCCACATCGCCGCGTTGCACCTGCACTTGTGCCTCGCCATTGAGGTAGCGAACGGCGAACGCGGTGTCACTTACGCTGGCGCGCACCGGGCCGGCATCGATTTCCAGGGGCAGGCCATGGGTGGCCGCCACGTCGAAAAACGCTTCGCCCTGATAGAGGCGGGCGATGCGCTGGTGGTTCTGAACGCGGCTGGAAAACGCCGAGTTGGTGTTGAGCAACACGTTGGCGCCTTCGTCCAGTTGCAGGCGCTGCCGTTCACCGACCACGGTGAGGTGGTCGGCTTGCAGGCGCATCGGCAGACTGCTGAAGCTGAACAGCCCGATCACCAGCACGGCGGCGGTAGCCAGGGGTTTCCAGTGCGGTTGGATACGGCGCCAGGCGCTCGGTTTGCGCGGCGCGGCCAGGGCCACGGCGGCGCTGTGTACCGGCGCGCCGCCCCAGGCGGCTTGGGCTTTATCGAAGGCGTGAGCATGGGCCGGATCGCGGGCCAGCCAGGCTTGGAACTCAGCCTGCTGGCCGGGCTGCGGGCACTGCAGGGCGATCAGCCAATCGAGGGCATGGTCCATCGCCGGGTCTTGCAGCACCTCATGCGCCAGCGCTTCGGGGCGCGGGTTATTCGGGTCGGTCACGGGGTTCCTCGGGTCTTCGCCACGTTTTTATTCAATTTTCCTACGGCCTGCGTCGACACTTCTGTGGGATGCAGCTTAAGACTGATCCAGCCGTTCGGCCACACCTACGCAGATGGCCATGATCAATTTCAGTTCCTTCTGCACCGTGCTCAAGGACACACCCAACTGGTCGGCAATCTCCTGATAGCTGCAACCGTGCAGGCGACTGAGGATGAAAATCTGCTGCTGACGCGCGCTCAATTGGCCCAGGCTGACGCTCAGGTGCTCCAGCAGTTGCTCGGCCTGGGTCGCGTCCTCGGGGGTGGTGGTGGGGGCGACGACGCTTTGCAGAATCTGCAGCGGTACGTCTTCTTGTAGGGTGCGGGCCTGGATTTTGCGCGCGCGTAGATGATCCAACGCCAGATTGCGCGCTGTTTGATAGACGAAAGGTTCGAGGTGATCGATCGGCCGCTCGTTCAGGGCCCGGGTCACGCGCAGGTAGGTTTCCTGCAGCAAGTCTTCGGCGGTGCTGTGGTTATGCACCATGCGTTGCAGGGTGCGCAGCAGAATCGCCCGTTGAGTGAGGAAGACGTGGTTGAAGCGAGATTGGCTCACAGTGACACCAGACCGATAGGCAGTTAATGATAATGCTTATCATCAACGCAAATGGCAAGTGGCTATTCCTCTGTTGCTCAATACAAAGCCAATGCGGGAGGAGGCTTGCCCCCTCCCGCACAACCCCCATTACTCGGCGTTGCAGAGTGCCAGGCAGTTATCCAGCATACGGTTGGAGAAGCCCCACTCGTTGTCATACCAGGCGAGCACTTTCAGCAATTTACCGCTGACCTTGGTGTGATTGGCGTCAAAGATCGACGACAGCGGGTTGTGGTTGAAGTCACTGGAAACCAGCGGCAGGGTGTTGTAGCCGAGGATCTTGGAGTGCTGGCTGGCGTCCTTGAGCAGCGCGTTGACTTGCTCTGCCGTGGCTTCTTGCTTCAGTTGCACGGTGAGGTCCACCAGGGACACGTTGATCACCGGCACGCGCACGGCCATGCCGGTCAGTTTGCCCGCCAGTTCCGGCAGCACCAGGCCGACCGCTTCGGCAGCGCCGGTCTTGCTTGGGATCATGTTCTGGGTGGCCGAACGCGCGCGGTATGGGTCGGTGTGGTAAACGTCGGTCAGGTTCTGGTCGTTGGTGTAGGCGTGGATCGTGGTCATCAGGCCGCTTTCGATGCCCAGCTCACGGTGCAGCACCTGGGCCACCGGCGCCAGGCAGTTGGTGGTGCACGAAGCGTTGGAGATGATCTGGTGGGATTGGCGCAGAATGTCATGGTTCACGCCGTAGACCACGGTGGCGTCCGCGCCCTTGGCCGGGGCGGAGATGATCACCTTGCGCGCGCCGGCGCTGATATGGGCGGCGGCTTTGGCGCGGTCGGTGAACAGACCGGTGCATTCGAACACCACGTCGATATTCAGCGCGGCCCACGGCAGCTCGGCCGGGTTGCGAATGGCACTGACGGCGATCCGGTCACCGTTGACGGTCAGGCTTTCCTGATCGTGGGCGACCTCTGCATCGAAAGTACCGTGTACGGTATCGAATTTGAGCAAGTGGGCATTGATCGAACTGTCGCCCAGATCATTGATGGCGACGATCTGCAAATCCTGGCGGTAGCCTTGGGTATACAGTGCGCGCAGGACATTGCGGCCGATACGGCCAAAACCATTGATTGCGATACGAAGAGTCATTGGAAAGTGCCTGTCGTCGATTTGTTGTAAGAATTACAAGATTATTCGCATAAAAATAGAAAACAAGCCTTTTTAGTGGCAATATTTTGTTCAATCTACAACGAGTGACCTGAATCAACTGGTCCGATGATCCAAACGACACCCTGCCATCCCATGCGCTGTGGGCGTTTGATCAGCATAGACACTCAGGTCGCCACATCCGTTAGCCTGGAGTTCTACACATGCATCCCCGCGTCCTTGAGGTCACCGAACGGCTTATCGCCCGCAGCCGCGCCACCCGCGAGGCTTACCTTGCGCTCATCCGCGGCGCAGCCAGCGACGGTCCGATGCGCGGTAAGCTGCAATGCGCCAACTTCGCCCATGGCGTGGCCGGGTGCGGCACCGAAGACAAACAGAGCCTGCGCATGATGAATGCTGCCAACGTGGCAATTGTTTCTTCATATAACGACATGCTCTCGGCGCATCAGCCCTACGAACATTTCCCTGAACAAATAAAGAAAGCCCTACGTGAAGTGGGCTCGGTCGGCCAATTCGCTGGCGGCACTCCGGCGATGTGCGATGGTGTGACCCAGGGCGAACCGGGCATGGAGCTGAGCCTGCTCAGTCGTGAAGTCATCGCCATGTCCACGGCGGTGGCGCTGTCCCACAACATGTTCGATGCGGCGCTGATGCTGGGCATCTGCGACAAGATCGTGCCTGGCCTGATGATGGGCGCGCTGCGCTACGGGCATTTGCCGATGATCTTCGTGCCGGGCGGGCCGATGCCGTCGGGCATCTCCAACAAACAGAAAGCCGATGTGCGCCAGCGCTACGCCGAAGGCAAGGCCAGCCGCGAGGAGCTGCTGGAATCGGAGATGCAGTCCTACCACAGCCCCGGCACCTGCACCTTCTACGGCACCGCCAACACCAACCAACTGCTGATGGAAGTGATGGGCCTGCACCTGCCGGGCGCGTCGTTCGTCAACCCGTATACACCGCTGCGCGATGCGTTGACCCGCGAAGCCGCGCACCAGGTCACGCGGCTGACCAAGGCCAACGGCAACTTCACACCGATCGGCGAGATCGTCGACGAAAAATCCATCGTCAACTCCATCGTGGCCCTGAATGCCACCGGTGGCTCCACCAACCACACCCTGCACATGCCGGCCATCGCCATGTCGGCGGGCATCATCCTGACCTGGCAGGACATGGCCGACCTCTCCGAGGTGGTGCCGACCCTGTCCCACGTTTATCCAAACGGCAAAGCCGATATCAACCACTTCCAGGCAGCGGGCGGTATGTCGTTCCTGATCCGTGAACTGCTGGAAGCCGGGCTGTTGCATGAAGACGTCAACACCGTGGCCGGCAAAGGCCTGAGCCGCTACACCCAGGAACCGTTCCTGGTCGACGGCGAGCTGATCTGGCGCGACGGCCCCATCGAAAGCCTCGACGAAGCCATCCTGCGCCCGGTGGCCCGTGCGTTCTCGCCCGAAGGCGGGCTGCGGGTAATGGAAGGCAACCTCGGTCGTGGTGTGATGAAAGTCTCCGCCGTGGCCCTTGAGCACCAGATCGTGGAAGCGCCGGCGGTGGTGTTCCAGGACCAGCAGGACCTGGCCGACGCGTTCAAGGCCGGCGAGTTGGAAAAAGATTTCGTGGCGGTGATGCGCTTCCAGGGCCCGCGCTCCAATGGCATGCCGGAACTGCACAAAATGACGCCGTTCCTTGGCGTGTTGCAGGACCGTGGTTTCAAAGTGGCCTTGGTAACAGATGGGCGCATGTCCGGCGCGTCGGGTAAGATTCCCGCCGCGATCCATGTGAACCCCGAAGCCCAAAGCGGCGGGCCGCTGGCGCGCGTGCGCGATGGCGATATCATTCGCGTGGATGGCGTCAAAGGCACCCTGGAGCTTAAGGTGGACGCCGAAGAATTTGCAGCGCGAGCGCCTGCCACGGGCCTGTTGGGCAATAACGTGGGGGCCGGTCGCGAGCTGTTTGCATTTATGCGCTTGGCCGCAAGCTCCGCAGAGCAGGGCGCCAGCGCCTTTACCTCTGCCCTGGAGACGCTTAAGTGAAGTTAGCGCTGGTCGGTGACATCGGTGGTACCAACGCCCGTTTCGCGTTGTGGCGGGATCAAGCCCTGCATTCGATCCGCGTGCACGCCACGGCGGATCACGACAGCCCTGAGGCGGCCATCCAGGTCTACCTCAAGGAAGAGGGCCTGAGCGTCGGCGACATCGGCGCGGTGTGCCTGTCGGTGGCGGGGCCGGTGAGTGGCGATGAGTTCAAGTTCACTAACAATCACTGGCGCTTGAGCAAGACCGCATTCTGCAAAACGTTGCAGGTGGATGAACTGCTGCTGGTCAACGATTTCTCGGCCATGGCTCTGGGCATGACGCGCCTGCAACCCGACGAATTCCGCGTGGTTTGCGAAGGCACGCCCGAGCCGTTGCGCCCAGCGGTGGTGATCGGCCCAGGCACCGGGCTGGGGGTCGGCACCTTGCTGGACCTTGGCGCCGGCCGGTTCGCGGCGTTGCCGGGGGAGGGCGGCCATGTCGACCTGCCCCTGAGCAGCCCACGGGAAACCCAGCTGTGGCAGCACATTTACAACGAGATCGGTCATGTCAGCGCCGAAACTGCCTTGAGCGGCGGCGGCTTGCCGCGTCTGTATCGGGCGATTTGTGCGGTGGACGGCCATGTGCCGGTGCTGGACACGCCCGAAGCCATCACGGCGGCGGGCCTGGCCGGCGATCCGATCGCCATGGAAGTATTGGATCAGTTCAGCATCTGGCTGGGTCGTGTGGCCGGTAACAACGTGCTCACCACCGGCGCGCGCGGTGGCGTGTATATCGTGGGCGGGGTGATTCCGAGATTTGCCGACTTCTTTATCCACAGCGGCTTTGCCAAGAGCTTTCGTGACAAAGGCTGCATGAGCGAGTACTTCAACGGTATTCCGGTGTGGCTGGTGACGGCGCCGTATTCCGGCTTGACCGGGGCGGGGGTGGCGTTAGAACAGGCATTTGCTTAGGCAGTGATAGCCACCCTCAGCCGTGTGGAAGGGGGCTTGCCCCCGATGAGGCCAGCAACAACACCCCATAACAACAAGGAGGCCCCTCGTGAGCGTTATCAGTAAATCCATTCTCCTGGTCGACGACGACCAGGAAATCCGCGAATTGCTGCAAACCTACCTCAGTCGCGCCGGCTTCCAGGTGCGGGGCGTGGCCGATGGCGCGGGGTTCCGTCAGGCGATGAACGACGCGCCGTGCGATCTGGTGATCCTTGATGTGATGTTGCCGGACGAAGACGGTTTCAGCCTGTGTCGCTGGGTTCGCCAGCACCCGCGCCAGGCGCAGGTGCCGATCATCATGCTCACCGCCAGCTCCGACGAAGCCGACCGCGTGATCGGCCTGGAGCTGGGCGCCGATGACTACATCGGTAAGCCGTTCAGCCCACGTGAGCTGCAAGCGCGGATCAAAGCGCTGTTGCGCCGTTGTCAGTTCGGCCAGGAGCGCAATACTGGCGGCGACGTGGTGGTGTTCGACGAGTGGCGCCTGGACATGATCAGCCACCGCCTGTTTCACGTCGATGGCGAAGAAGTGATTCTGTCCGGCGCCGACTTTGCCCTGCTCAAATTGTTTCTCGATCATCCCCAGGAAATTCTCGACCGCGACACCATCGGCAACGCCACCCGTGGCCGCGACCTGATGCCGCTGGACCGTATCGTCGACATGGCGGTCAGCCGTCTGCGCCAACGCCTGCGCGATACCGAAAAGCCTCCACGGCTGATCCGCACCGTACGCGGCAGCGGCTATCAACTGGCAGCCAACGTGGTTGCCGGCAATGCCCACTGAACCAGTAGCCGAACGTCGCCGCCGCTTTCCGGTGCCACGCTCGCTATTGGGGCGCATGTTGTTGCTCACGCTGCTGGTGGTGCTGTTCGCCCAGGCGCTGTCCAGCGTGATCTGGGTCTCGCAATTGCGCGCCACCCAGCTCGAAGGTCTGGTCACCAGCGCGCGCAGCCTGGCGCATTCGATGACCGCCAGCGTGAGTTACTTCCGTTCCCTGCCGGTGGCCTATCGCCCATTGGTGCTCGACCAACTGCGCAGCATGGGCGGCACTCGCTTTGTGGTGACCCTCAACGATCGCCCCCTCGACATGCAAGTGCTGCCTGAAACTCCGCGCAAACAAGCGGTGCTGGTAGCGGTGGATGAAGTGTTGCGCCAGACCCTGGGCGCTGATGTGCACATCTCAGTGGAATTCGTCAGCGCCGAAGACCTGCGGATTTTCAACGCGGGCCTCAAGCTCGATGAATTGCCACGGTCCTGGGCCCATTACGCGCTGACCCTGGAGCCGGTGAACCCGCCAGTGCTGGTGACCCAGATCCAACTGGCGCCTGGCGAATGGCTGTATATCGCTTCGCTGCTGCCCGAACCCTACACCAGCCTCGAAGAACAGGGCCTGCCGTCTCAGCAGGTGTGGTTCATCGTGTTGACCAGCGGCCTTCTACTGCTGTTTATCGGTTTGTTGGTGCACTGGCAGAGCCGGCCCCTCAAACGCTTGGCGCGGGCGGCGCGGGACATGTCCCTGGGCGCCGACGTCGAACCGGTAGCCGAAGGCGGCGGCAGCGAGGTGGTAGAAGTGGGGCGTGCATTCAATGCCATGCGCGAACGCATCAGCCGCTACCTGACCGAGCGCAGCCAGTTGTTCAGTGCAATTTCCCACGACCTGCGCACGCCGATCACACGTCTGCGCCTGCGCGTGGAGCTGCTTGAAGATGAGAACCTGCAAGCCAAGTTCGGTCGCGACCTGGATGAGCTGGAACTGCTGGTCAAGGGTGCGCTGCAATGCGTGAAAGACACCGATATCCACGAGAACATCCAGCCGGTGGACCTCAACCATGTGCTCGAATGCCTGGTGGAGCCCTACGTGGCGCCCAGCGGCAACGGCCGCGTAACCCTGGACGGCATGGCGCTGGCGACGTACCCGGGCAAGCCGCTGGCCCTCAAGCGCTGCATCGGCAACCTGATCGACAACGCGTTGAAGTACGGGCAAAACGCTCATCTGCATATCGAGGACGATGGCGTGCAGTTCATCCTGCATGTGGACGACGAAGGCCCCGGGGTGCCGGAGCAGCGTCTGGAGCAAGTCTTCGAACCGCACTTTCGGCTCGCCGGCCAACAACAGGGCTACGGCCTGGGGTTGGGTATCGCACGCAACATCGCCCACAGCCATGGCGGCGAAGTGAGTTTGCAGAACCTGCGCGAGGGCGGCTTGCGCGTCACCCTGCAACTGCCCCGAACCCTGGACTGATAAGACTATCGGACAAATATGGGAGGGGCGGTGCGACGATTCGACTGGCCCCCGATAGCAGTGGCTCAGTCAGCCCATTTGCCGCCGACGCACTGCTATCGAGCACACCCTCGGCTGCAATGGTTTTCTCTGGTGTATCAGATGCTTTGGCGCAGCCGCGCCAGATCCCGCAGCGGTGGTGCGCCGAACAAGCGGCTGTACTCGCGGCTGAACTGCGATGGGCTTTCATACCCCACCCGATAGCCTGCCGCCGACGCTTCCAACCCTTCGGCGATCATCAGGCGTCGCGCTTCCTGTAAACGCAGCTGCTTCTGGTACTGCAGCGGGCTCATTGCCGTGATCGCCTTGAAGCGATGGTGCAAGGTCGACACGCTCAGGTTCACTTCCTTGGCCAGGTCATCGATGCGCAGGGGTTGCTCATAGTTGCCGTTGAGCCATTTGATCGCCTGGCTGACTCGATGGCTCTGGCTGTTGGCCACGGCAATTTCATACAGCCGATAGCCCTGCGGCCCACGCAGCAAGCGGTAGAGGATCTCCCGATTGATCAACGGCGCGAGCATGGCGATATCTTTGGGCGTGTCCAGCAAACGCGCCAGGCGCAGCACGGCGTCGAGCAGCTGGGTGTCGATGCGGTCCACGTACATCCCGCGGGAGGTCGGGCGCGTGGGCACGCCCATGGGGCCGGCTTCGGCGATCAGGGCGGTCAACTGGGCCGGGTCGATATTGATACGCACCGACAGGTTCGGGTCCTCGGGTGTGGCGTCGATGATCCGCCCGGCCACCGGCATCGCCACCGAGAACACCAAGTAATTGAGGGGGTCGTAGGCGAAGACCTCGTCGGCCAGGCGCACTTCCTTGCTGCCACTGGCGAGGATGCACAGCGCCGGCTCCACCAGCACCGGCGCGAAATCCCGCGGCGTGTTGTGGCGGTTCATGAACAGCGAAGTAATTGCCGTGCCGTAAGAGCCGTCTTCCCAGGTATGCCGATGCACGATGCTGGCGAGTTCGGCACGCTGTTTTTCCATCTCGGCATCGAGGGGCGGGGAGAGGTGGTCGAGCGACGGCATGGGATGTCCTCTGGGCGGTGCTTGGATGGAGCTCAGCTTAGTGGCGGCTATTGAAAAAGTGTTAGGTCGATTCTGCACAATCCTTGCCTGATCCTGCGGCCCGTCGTGAATCAGGCAAGCCCGTTACCGGTCACGGGCCTGTAATACGGCGTTCTTGCTTTGCCTGAAACCGCGGGTCTGCACAGCGGTTTCAGGCTTCTCGCAGGATTGTGCAATAAGCCGGCAGGAATCGACTAACCGACTACGCGCCCGCGCCGCTATTGTTGATCCTGTGGCAACACGCCCCTCACAGTGCTTGCCGAGCATCACTTCTCAACGGGAGAGTCGAATATGTCCACCCCCATTCCCGCAAGCCATATGGCCTTTATCCGCGCCCGCAGCGGGTGCAGCACCGAACTGGGTGCACGCTTGAGCAGTTTGATTGAACCGGGCCGTCAGGCGCAGGGTTGTCTGCAATTCTCCTTGCAGCATTCCCAGGTCGACCCCGATGTGTGGCTGGTCTCAGGTTTTTGGAGCAGTGAGCAGGCGATGAGCGCTTACTTCAACTCGCCGGCCCTGATGATCTTTACCGAGCTGTTGAACGACATGGTCGTGCGCAGCATGGACTTCCAGACCTTCACCGATGCGTCCGCCGCCCACGCCTATGGCGAGTACCTGCAACTCGCCGGTTGAAGCGGTTTAGAATGGCCGACTTTTCATTGGCCAGGACCTGCAATATGGCACGTAAACAATTTGCCCATCACGAAGCCGTTTCCGCTGTTGTACCGGGGGAAGGGGGCTACAGCGCCGCCGTCGCCGTGAAGGCGCTGGACGGCATGGGCGCCCCACGGTTTCACAAGATCCTCGACGGGCAGACGTTCAAGACGGCTTCGGATGCCGATGATGCGGCCGTCGTGCAGCTTGAGCAGTTGGTCGATGTCGATGAAGAGGGTCAACTGACCTGGGCGAATGCCGCCAGCTGAAACTGCGGCAGGGGCCTTCGGTTATTTCAGTCAGGGTTTGCTGGCGCCTGGGCGGTACATCTTGAACAGCGCCTCCGGCCCTAGCTGGAAGTAGTCCGCCGGGCCTCCGCCGCGCAGAATCGGCTCGGCCGCGGCGGTGTCATAGATGCCGTCCTTGAGCAGCCATTTGGCGATGTGCACCGCAACCACTTCGCCCAGCACCAACCAGCTCGGTACCAGGGTTTGATCGGCGCGTTGCAGCTGGATGATCTGGGTGACTTTGCATTCGAACGACACCGGGCTTTCACCCACCCGTGGCACGCTGACGATCTTCGACGCCACCGGTGTCAGGCCGGATAACGCAAATTCATCCACCTCGGGCGCCACCGCCGCGCAGCTCTGATTCATCTGCTCGGCCAGCGGGCGAGTCGCCAGGTTCCAGACGAACTCGCCGGTCTGTTCGATATTGTTCAGGCTGTCTTTGCGCCCAACGCTGGAGAACCCAATGATCGGCGGAACGTAATTGAACGCATTGAAGAAACTGTAGGGCGCCAGGTTCAGGCGGCCTGCTTGGTCGTGGGACGAAATCCAGCCAATCGGCCGGGGACCGACGATGGCATTGAACGGATCATGAGGCAGGCCGTGGCCGTTGGCGGGTTCGTAGAAGTGGATATCGTCAGGCATGGCCGGGTTCCTGCTGCGGGGGTTCTGGAAGGCAGCCATAGTGCAATCCATAGCGACGAATTTCCATCCGCCCATAGAATTTTCATTCAGCGTCCACCTCTTTTTCACAGCGGCCCGTTCAGTCTGCGCCAAGGTCGACACCCCTTATAAGACTGAGCCTCGGAGCCTTCTACCGCATGAATAAACTTCCTCAGATCACCCTGGCGTTCTGGGTCATGAAAATCTGCGCAACCACCCTGGGCGAAACCGCCGGTGACTTGCTATCGATGACCCTCAACGTCGGTTACGCCCTTAGCTCGATGATTTTGATCAGCGTGTTCCTGGTCACTCTGGTGACACAACTTTGGTCGAAAACCTACAACCCGGTGCTGTATTGGATCGTGATTTTATCCACCAGCACTGCAGGCACTACCATGTCCGACTTCATGGATCGCACCCTGGGCCTGGGGTACGCCACCGGTTCGATGATTCTGATCGTGATACTGATCATCATCTTCGCCCTGTGGCACCTCAGTGGCGACTCACTGAACGTGAACAAGGTGCAGACGTTCCGAGGCGAGTTGTTCTATTGGATGGCCATCCTGTTTTCCAACACCCTGGGCACGGCCCTGGGCGACTTCCTGGCGGATGATTCGGGGTTGGGCTTCGCTGGCGGAGCATTGCTGATTGGCTCGACCATCGCAGCGGTGGTAGCGCTCAAGTACTTCACCCAAATCTCGTCGGTGCTGTTGTTCTGGGTGGCATTTGTGTTGACCCGGCCGTTTGGTGCGACCTTGGGCGACTTCTTGACCAAGCCCTATGAAAAAGGCGGCTTGGATTTCGGCACCATTGGGTCCTCGGCGGTATTGGCGGCGGTGCTGGTGGTGATGATTGCTGGGGCGTCGTATGCACAGCGGCGGTATGGCCGGAGCCCAATAGCAGAGGTGTCCTGACTCAAAATAATGAGATGGTCACCTTGCAGAAAAGGCGGGAACCCTAGATGTGGGAGGGGACAAGCCCCTCCCACATTTGTTACTGCATCCAACCGTTAGTTCGTAGTAATCCGCGAATGTTTGCGAGTGTCTTTCATGGTCACGTAGACCATCAGCGACACCGCGATGCAGGCGGTCACGTACCAGTAGTAACCGGTTTCCATGCCGATGCTTTTGAACCACAGCGCGATGTATTCCGCAGTCCCGCCGAAGATCGATACGGTCAGTGCATACGGCAGGCCCACGCCCAGGGCGCGGATTTCGGTGGGGAACAGTTCGGCTTTGACCACCGCGTTGATCGAGGTGTAGCCGCTGACGATGATCAGCGCCGCCATGATCAGGAAGAACGCTCCCCACCAGGTTTGGATGGTGTGCAAGGTGGTGAGGATCGGCACGGTGAACAGCGTACCGAGGATGCCGAAGGCGATCAGGATGGGGCGGCGACCGATCTTGTCCGACAGCCCGCCGATGATGGGTTGCAGGCACATGAACAGAAACAGCGTCGCCGCCGAGATGGTGGTGGAGTCGGAAATGCTCATGCCGACAGTGTTCACCAGGTACTTCTGCATGTAAGTGGTGTAGGTGTAGAAGGCCAGGGTGCCGCCCATGGTCAGGCCGACCACGGTCATCAATTCCTTGGGGTGACGCAGCAAGGTGCGCATGGCGCTTTCCTTGGCTTTTTCCTTCTTGGTAAACGACTCGGTTTCTTCCATGCCACGACGCAGGTACAACGCAACCACGGCACACAGGGCGCCGATGGCGAACGGAATACGCCAGCCCCAGGCGTAAAGTTGTTCGGTGGTCAGCACTTGTTGCAGCACGATCAACACCGCCAGCGCGATGAGCTGGCCGGAGATCAGGGTTACGTATTGGAAGCTTGAGAAGAAACCACGGCGTTCCTTGGTTGCCATCTCGCTGAGGTAGGTGGCCGAGGTGCCGTATTCGCCACCCACCGACAAACCTTGCAGCAAGCGGGCAAACACCAGCAGGATCGGCGCGCCGACGCCGATGGTTTCATAGCCGGGGCTGAGGGCGATGATCAGCGAGCCGAAGCACATCAGCAGCACCGAGGCCATCAGCGCGGCCTTGCGCCCTTTGTAGTCCGCATACAAGCCCATCAGCCAGCCGCCGATCGGGCGCATCAGGAAGCCCACGGCGAAGATCGCGGCGGTGTTGAGCAATTGGGCGGTGGTGTCGCCTTTGGGGAAGAAGGCTTTGGCGAAATACAGCGAGAAGGCGGCATAGACGTACCAGTCATACCACTCGACCATGTTGCCCACCGAGCCGCTGAAGATCGATTTGATCCGGCTGGTGGTGGTGCGTTCTTTGGCCGGCGAAGCCGCCGACCCCGCAGGCAGGGTGTTGGAGTTATCCATCGAAGGATCCTTCATCTAGTTGTTTTTATGGAGCAGCGCGAGCGTTGCCTGGCTGGGGCTATAGCATGAGCTGTGCCAAGGGGATGAAGGCCCGGTTTAGAAGGGTTTGAGGAGAATTTTGAGCGAAAAGTCGCTGATGATTTTGGTGGTGATGAGCGGAAATCCGCTCACTCGTCCGGCAGAAACATTTCTCGGGTCAGGCCGTGGCGCTGCATTTTTTCATTGAAGGTGCGTCGCGGCAGTTGCAGTTCCGCGAGCACCGCTTTGATATCGCCCTTGTGTCGGGTCAACGCAGCTTTCAGGCACTGCGCTTCAAAGGCTTCCTGCTGCGCCGCCAGGGATTGCCCGGTTTCGACAGTGTCCGGTTCCGGCTCGCCCAGGCCCAGCACCTGGCGTTCGGCAACGTTGGCCAACTCTCGCACATTACCCGGCCAGTCATGGCTGAGCAGACGCCCCAACTGCGCGCCGCTCAAGGGCTCAACATGGCGCCCAAGGCGCTCGGCGGCGCTCTGGGCGAAGTGCTCGTAGAGCAGGGGAATGTCTTCGCGCCGCTCGCGCAGCGGCGGCAGGCGCAACTGTGCGACGTTCAGGCGATACGCCAGGTCTTCGCGAAAGCGTCCGGCGCGGGCCTCTTCCAGCAAATCGGGTTTGGTCGCGGCGATGATGCGCAGGTCCACAGGGATGCTCTGGTTGGAACCCAGGCGCTCCAGCTTCTGCTCTTGCAGTACCCGCAGCAGTTTGACTTGTTGGGCCAGGGGCATGCTTTCGATTTCGTCGAGAAACAGCGTACCGCCGTGGGCGTATTCCAGTTTGCCGATGCGTTTGCCCTGGGCCCCGGTAAAGGCGCCGCTTTCGTGTCCGAAGAGCTCGGCCTCAAACAGCTGCTCGGGGATCGCCGCGCAGTTGAGCGCCACGAACGGCTTTTTCGCCCGTGGACCGAAATCATGCAGGCAGCGCGCGACCAGTTCCTTGCCGCTGCCGGTCTCGCCACGGATCAGCACATTGACCGGCAGCGCCGCCAGATCCAGCACTTGGCGGCGCAGGTTCTGTAACGCGCGGGACATGCCGAGCAAGCTCGATTCCAACTGCGCGCGCTGCCCGGCCTGCTGGTGCAGGCGGCGGTTTTCCAGGACCAGCCCGCGCTTGTCCAGGGCGCGGCGCAGGCTGTTGAGCAAGGCGTCGGGGCTGAAGGGCTTTTCCAGGAAGTCGTAGGCGCCGTCGCGCATGGCTTCCACGGCCATCGGCACATCGCCATGGCCGGTGAGCAGAATCACCGGCAGGTCCGCATCGCGCCGCTGCACTTCGGCCAGCAGTTCCAAGCCGCTGAGCCCGGGCATGCGCACGTCACTGAGGATGACTCCGGCAAAGTCCCTGGGCAGTTGTGCCAGGCATTCCTCGGCGCGACTGAACAATTGCACCTCAAAACCGGACAGGCTCAACCATTGTTCGACGGCCGTGCGGATACTGGCTTCGTCGTCGACCACAATTACCGCGTTCAACATAGGTCCGGCGTCTCCAGCGCGATGGGCAGGGTCAGGGTGAATACCGCGCCGTCGCCTCGGTTAGCGGCGATCAGGCGTCCGCCGAGTTCGTGCACGATGGCGTAGGACACCGCCAGCCCCAGGCCGAGCCCGTCGCCCACCGGTTTGGTGGTGAAAAACGGGTCGAACACACTGTTCAAGTGTTCTTCGGCAATGCCGCCGCCGCTGTCGCTGACGGTCAACTGCCACAGCTGCTGGTCGGCGTGCAGGCGGATTTCCAGGCGCTTGCGCGGTTTGTCGGCCATGGCATCCAGAGCGTTGCGCAGCAGGTTGATCAGCACCTGTTCCAGGCGGATCGCGTCGCCGCGTACCCAGGCAGGGCGGGTCAGGTCCAGCACAGTGCCGATGTTCTCGTCGCGCAGGCGCGCGTCGAGCAAGTGCAGGGATTGGTCGACCACGGTGGCCAGGTCCAGGCGTTCGCGCAGGCCGCTGGGGCTTTTACGCGCAAAGGTCTTGAGATGGCCAGTGAGCGCGGCCATGCGCGTGAGCATATCGTCCAGCGGCGCAAGAGCCTTGTAGGCGTCGTCCACGCGGCCATGGTCGAGCAGCAGGCGCAGGGTGGCCAGTTGCATGCGCTGGGCTGTCAGCGGCTGGTTGATTTCATGGGCCAGGGCCGCCGACATCTGCCCCAGGGCCGCCAGCTTGGCGGACTGCACCAGGCCATCCTGAGCAGTGCGCAGGGCTTGGGTGCGCTCTTCCACCAGGCGCTCCAGCTCTTCGCGACTGCGCTGGCGCAGGCGTGCCAGGCGCCAACGCTGGGTCAGGAACAGCACCAGAAACACCAGCGCCAGCCACGAACCGGCAGCAGCCAGACCGGCATTGCGTTGGTCTTCGAAAGCGAACTGGGGTTTGCGCAACAGGTGCAAGGTCCACCCTTCGGCCTTCAGCGGCAGGGATTCCCAGATGTAATTGGCACTGCCGTCTGGGCCGTTGACGCGCATCAGGTGACTGTTTTCGTCGAAGCGTTGCAGGGGCTGAGTGTCCAGCGGCTGCAGCTGTTTCTTATCGTATTGGCGGGTGGCCTTGAGTTCGGCGAGGTCGCTGTCCGACAGCGGTCGCAGGTTGCGGTAGCGCCAGCCCGGCTGGTTGGCGATAAATACGATGCCACGCGCATCGCTGACCAGCAGCAGATCATTGCCCTGGGCCCATTCGCGCTCAAGCTCGGGAAACTCCAACTTGACCACCATGGCGCCGAGGAACTGCTCGTGCTCGTCCAGTACCGCGCTGGACAGGAAATAGCCGGGAATGCCCGTGGTCACCCCCACCGCATAAAAACGCCCGGTGCCCTGGCTGCGGGTCTGGCTAAAATAAGGCCGGAATGCGTAGTTGTGGCCAACATAACTGCTCGGCAAGTTCCAGTTACTGGCCGCGACGGCCAGACCGGTGCGATCCATCAATTCCAGGGTGGACGACTGCGCGGCGCCGTTGATGCGTTCCAGCTTGCGGTTGAGCAAGTCCTGGGTGGCGCCGTCCAGCGGACCTTTCAAGGCGTTGATCATTTCCGAATCCAGCGCCAGCACCGCAGGCAGGGCGCGGTAGCGTTCGATCAGGGTGTGCAGGGAGTTGGCATACAGCGCCAATTGCTGATTGGCACGGGCGGCATCGTCCACCAGGGCTTGGCGTTCGGCATGCCGCGTGGCCAGGGCGGCGGCCAGTACCGCACCGGCGATGATCAGCAGGGAGTAGAAGGTCAAACGCAGGGGGCGAGGGATCACGATCATACGGTGATGAACAGGCACGGTAAGGGGAGTGCACCATAGCATGAGCAGCAGCGGTCTTGGGGTGCGCCAGGTCATTGTAAATGGGCAGGTTGCGCAGGTTTTGCGGCAAGCCCGTCATTGAGAAATCGGCAGGCAATAAAAAAGCGACCGTGCTGATCGCAGCGGTCGCTTTTTCTGTCGCTCAGGCAGTGCTTATTGCACTTCTACCGCCAGGCTTTCACTGATCTTTTTCTGCCAGATGGCAGGACCGGTGATGTGGACGGATTCGCCCTTGCTGTCCACCGCCACGGTGACCGGCATGTCTTTGACCTCGAACTCGTAGATCGCTTCCATGCCCAGTTCGGCGAAGGCCACCACGCGGGACTTCTTGATAGCTTGCGCCACCAGGTAGGCAGCGCCGCCCACGGCCATCAGGTACACGGCTTTGTGGTCCTTGATCGCGTCGATGGCGGTCGGGCCGCGTTCGGATTTACCGATCATGCCCAACAGGCCGGTCTGATCAAGGATCTGACGGGTGAACTTGTCCATCCGCGTGGCGGTGGTCGGGCCGGCTGGGCCGACTACTTCTTCGCGCACTGGATCAACCGGGCCGACGTAGTAGATGAAGCGACCCTTGAGGTCCACTGGCAGGGTTTCACCCTTGTTCAGCATCTCGACCATGCGCTTGTGCGCCGCGTCGCGACCGGTGAGCATCTTGCCGTTGAGCAACACGGTTTCGCCCGGTTTCCAGCTCTGCACGTCTTCCGGGGTCAGGGTGTCGAGGTTGACGCGGCGGGCAGACGGGCCGGCCTCCCAGACGATTTCCGGGTAGGCGTCCAACGGTGGTGCCTCCAGCGACGCCGGGCCCGAACCGTCGAGCACGAAGTGCGCGTGACGGGTGGCGGCGCAGTTGGGGATCATGCACACCGGCAACGAGGCTGCGTGGGTCGGGTAATCCATGATCTTCACGTCGAGCACGGTGGTCAGGCCACCCAGGCCCTGGGCGCCAATGCCCAGTTGGTTGACCTTCTCGAACAGCTCCAGGCGCATCTCTTCGATACGGTTCTGCGGGCCGCGTTTTTTCAGCTCGTGGATGTCGATGGATTCCATCAACACTTCCTTGGCCATCACGGCGGCTTTCTCGGCGGTGCCGCCGATGCCGATGCCGAGCATGCCAGGTGGGCACCAGCCGGCGCCCATGGTCGGAACGGTCTTGAGCACCCAGTCGACGATCGAGTCGGACGGGTTGAGCATGGCCATTTTCGACTTGTTCTCGGAGCCGCCGCCTTTGGCCGCCACGTCCACTTCCACGGTGTTGCCCGGAACGATGGAGTAGTGGATGACCGCAGGGGTGTTGTCCTTGGTGTTTTTACGCGCGCCGGCCGGATCGGCGAGAATCGAGGCACGCAGGACGTTTTCCGGCAGGTTGTAGGCGCGACGCACACCTTCGTTGATCATGTCGTCCAGGCCCATGGTGGCGCCATCCCAACGTACGTCCATGCCCACGCGCACGAACACGGTGACGATACCGGTGTCCTGGCAGATCGGGCGATGGCCGGTGGCGCACATGCGCGAGTTGATCAGGATCTGGGCCATGGAGTCACGGGCCGCTGGCGACTCTTCGCGCAGGTAGGCTTCGTGCATCGCCTGGATGAAATCCACGGGGTGGTAGTAGGAAATGAATTGCAGGGCGTCGGCAACGCTCTGAATCAGGTCGTCTTGCTTGATCACGGTCATGAGTCGCGCTCCTCTATAAGACGGGAACATTCAATAAAGGTGGCATCAGTGGGGTGCATCGGTCGGCTGAGGCCACCTTTCCAAGGCACGCCAAGTGGTGCAGGCGCGACGCTAAAAAGGCGCGGCAGTATAACCCGGCGCGGTGGCCGATACACCCGACTATGGTCAAACTGTGCCGAGCGTGATTCCCTGTGCACGCCTTTTGATGCGAGATGTTCCATGCCTGAACTGCATGTCGGCGAACGCCATTGGTCGGTACCCACCGGCAGTAACCTGTTGGATGCCTTGAACCAGGCGGGCGTGGCCGTGCCTTACAGTTGCCGGGCCGGCAGTTGCCATGCGTGCCTGGTACGGTGCGAGGGCGAGGTGGATGATCGCCAGCCGGAGGCTTTGAGCCCTGCGCAACGCCAGGACGGCTGGCGCCTGGCGTGCCAATGTCAGGTGAGCGGGGACGTGCAGGTCGAGACATTTGATCCGCTGCGCGATGGCGTAACGGCCGAGGTCGTGGCGACGGATTGGTTGACCCCGAGCGTTTTGCGCCTGCGCGTGCAAGCGCAACACAACCTGCGTTATCGGGCCGGGCAGCACCTGGTGCTGTGGGCGGGGCAGGTGGCGCGGCCGTATTCCCTGGCGAGCTTGCCCCAGGAGGACGGGTTCCTGGAGTTTCATCTCGATTGCCGCCAGCCCGGTCAATTCAGCGATATCGCCCGCCAGTTGCAGGTCGGCGAGCGTTTGGTCCTGGGCGAATTGCGCGGCGGCGCCTTGCACTATGACCCTGATTGGCAATCCCGGCCGCTATGGCTGTTGGGCTCGGGGACAGGGCTGGGCCCTTTGTGGGGCGTGTTGCGCGAGGCGTTGCGCCAGGATCATCAAGGGCCCATCCGCGTGATTCACCTGGCCCATGACGCCACCGGCCATTATCTGGCCGAACCCCTGGCGGCGCTGGCCGCCCGTCACCCGCAGTTGACCGTGGAGCTGTGGACCGCGGCTGAGTTGACCCAGGCATTGGCGCAACTGCGGCTTGTTTCCCGGCAAACCCTGGCCTTACTCTGCGGGAGTCCTGCCAGTGTCGAAGCGTTTTCCAAGCGTCTGTTCCTGGCCGGGCTGCCGCGCAATCAACTGCTGGCTGATGTGTTCCTGCCCCGTGGTTGAGCGCTGAATTCCACCGCCGCGAGACTCGCCATGACCGACGCCATCCTCCAGCAACGTGACGGCGGGCTGCTGACCCTGCAGCTCAATCGCCCGGACAAGAAGAACGCCCTGACCCGCGCCATGTACACCCGCTTGGCCGAGGCGCTGGAACAGGCCGATGCTGACCCGCAGATCAATGCCGTACTGATCCAAGGCAGCAGCGAATGCTTTACCGCCGGCAACGACATCGGCGACTTTCTCGACCAGCCGCCCAGCGACTTGGACACCCCGCCGTTTCACTTTATGAAGAGCCTGCTCAATTGTCGCAAACCGGTGATCGCCGCCGTGGCCGGAGCAGCGGTGGGCATCGGTACGACCCTGCTGCTGCACTGCGACCTGGTGTACGTCAGTCGTGATGCGCATTTGCGCATGCCGTTCGTCAACCTGGGGCTGTGCCCTGAGTTCGGTTCCAGCCTGATCCTGCCTCGATTGCTGGGGCACGCCAAAGCCGCCGAGCTGTTGCTGTTGGGCGAAGGGTTTACCGGTGAGCAGGCCGCGGCATGGGGCATCGCCACCGAAGCCTTGGGCAGTGGTGAGGCGACGTTGGCCAAAGCCAGGCAAATCGCTGAGCGTTTCGACACCTTGGCGCCGGGGGCAGTGCAGATCACCAAGCAACTGATGAAAAGCGTGGACCGCGAGCAGTTGCGTCAGGTGATCGAAGAGGAGGGGGCGTTGTTTACACAACGGTTAAGGTCGCCGGAGGCGATCGCGGCGTTGTCCGGGTTCGTCACTCGACGCTGATCGTAAGCAAGGCCTTCTATCACGAAAAGCAAAAAGCCCCGTCACTTGCATGACAGGGCTTTTGTTTTCAGCGATCGATCACTCAGACCATTGGGTCGCCAACGTGCAGGATCTTCATGCCGTTGGTGCCGCCGATGGTGTTGTAGCTGTCGCCCTTGGTCAGGATGACCCAGTCGCCTTTCTCCACAACGCCGCGCTTGAGCAGCTCGTCGATGGCCGCCTGGCTGACTTCATGGGGTGGCAACGACGCCGGGTCGAACGGTACGGTGTAGACACCCCGGAACATGGCCGCGCGGGCCTGGGTTTCGCGGTGCGGGGAGAACGCGTAGATCGGTACCGACGAACGGATGCGCGACATGATCAACGGTGTGTAGCCACTTTCGGTCAGAGCGATGATCGCTTTCACGCCTGGGAAATGGTTGGCGGTGTACATCGCAGCCAGGGCGATGCTCTGGTCGCAGCTTTCGAACACTTTGCCGATGCGGTGGCTGGAGGTCTTGCTGGTCGGGTGCTTTTCGGCACCGACACAGATACGCGCCATGGCCTGGACGGCTTCCAGCGGGTACGGGCCGGCGGCGCTTTCGGCCGACAGCATGACGGCGTCGGTGTAGTCCAGCACGGCGTTGGCCACGTCGGACACTTCGGCGCGGGTCGGCATCGGGTTCTGGATCATCGACTCCATCATCTGGGTCGCGACGATCACCGCTTTATTGTGGCGACGTGCGTGCAGGATGATTTTTTTCTGGATACCGATCAGTTCGGCGTCGCCGATTTCAACGCCCAGGTCGCCACGGGCAACCATCACGGCGTCGGAAGCCTTGATCAGGCCGTCGAGGGTTTCGTCATCGGCCACCGCTTCGGCGCGTTCGATCTTCGCCACCAGCCAGGCGGTACCGCCGGCCTCGTCGCGCAGCTTACGGGCGTATTCCATGTCAGCGGCGTCGCGGGGGAAGGACACTGCGAGGTAGTCCACTTCCATTTCGGCGGCCAGCTTGATGTCGGCTTTGTCTTTTTCGGTCAGGGCCGGTGCGGTCAGGCCACCACCGCGACGGTTGATGCCTTTATGGTCCGACAGTGGCCCACCGATGGTCACGGTGCAGATCAGCTCAGTGCTGGTGGCGGTGTCGACGCGCATGACCACGCGGCCATCATCCAGCAGCAGCTCGTCACCGACGCCGCAGTCTTTGACCAAGTCCGGATAGTCGATACCCACGACTTGCTGGTTGCCTTCGGTCAGCGGGTGGCTGGTGGAGAAGGTAAAGGTGTCGCCGATCTTCAGTTCGATTCGCTTGTTGGCGAATTTGGCGATACGGATTTTCGGGCCTTGCAGGTCGCCCAGCAACGCCACGAAACGGCCGTGCTTGGCGGCGAGATCACGCACCAGCTTGGCGCGAGCCTTGTGCTCGTCGGGGGTGCCGTGGGAGAAGTTCAGACGGGCAACGTCCAAACCAGCCAGAATCAGCTGTTCGAGGACTTCCGGCGAATTGCTGGCCGGGCCAAGGGTGGCGACGATTTTGGTACGACGGACGGACATGCACAGACTCCTGAGTTCAA
This sequence comes from Pseudomonas sp. MD330_10, assembly GCF_042610415.1. Classification (NCBI taxonomy): domain Bacteria; kingdom Pseudomonadati; phylum Pseudomonadota; class Gammaproteobacteria; order Pseudomonadales; family Pseudomonadaceae; genus Pseudomonas; species Pseudomonas sp. MD330_10. Next base: position 239,041 of record NZ_JBHGZU010000006.1, on the reverse strand, counting down.
GCGCTGAGGAAGGCTACTATGCTCTTTCGTTGTAGTCATTGTTCGTTTGCACTACTTATCGAACATTCACTTGTTTTGGCAGTGGGCTAAAAGATGAACGACCTTGAAGATTTTCGACGAAGGGTCGATACACTCCACAAGACAGGAGAACCCTCATGCGAATTTTGCTCGTTGCTGCCCTGGCCGTCAGTGTTGTCGGCTGCACCCGCTGGTCGATGGACCATCATTTGAATAACGCCTACCGGGCTTATGGGGTCGGTGATTGCCAGCGCGTCACCCTGGAATTGTCCCAGGTGGACCGCGAAAGCCGCAGCCGTCGGTACGTGCAGCCGGAGGTCTCGATGTTGCGTGGGCAGTGTCTGGAACGGCAGAAATTGTTCGTCGATGCGGTGCAAACCTATCAATTCATCATTACCCAATACCCGTCCAGCGAGTACGCCTACCGCGCCCGCGCGCGTCTCGACACCCTGCAACAACTGGGGCATTACCCCGGCGCCAGTGCTGCTCAGCCACGTCCTGCGTCCTTGTGAGGATATTTACCGTGGGTTAACTGGCCCGTTGCCAGTCTTGGGCTATCCTTTGGATGATCGTTTGTACAAGTTTCTATTCGAACGAATGAGGGGCCCGGATTCGGCGGCTGTCTAGTGCACAACGCAGTGTGTTGTCACACCGAGATCCAGGGAGAGCGAGCGTTTATGCTCGTTCCGAATCACTGGCACGGCCAGAGTCATGGCCACTGGATGGCGATCTCACCATGTTTACCGACCGACGGATCGAGCGGCATCAATTACCGAGTTTCTTGCAAGTGTTTAACCGTCTTACCGACAAGCCCATTGGTTTTCTGGGCAATGCCTCGGAAGACGGACTGATGTTGATCAGCCTATTGCCCATGATGATTGATGTGGATTTTGAGCTGCGGTTAAAGATTCCTGCGGCGGATGGCGACTTTCATGCCATTGATCTCACCGCGACGTGTTTGTGGAGTCACGAAGACATCAACCCGCAGCACTACGATTCCGGCTTTCGCATCATCAGCGCCAGTGAGGAATATGGGCAATTGATCAGCGTTTTGGTGCATTACTTCAGCTTTGATCCTTTGCAGGCGTCTGCCTAGCGCTAAGCGTTGTCGGCTCGGCATGGGCCTCAGAGCCCCTGTCGTGTCGAGCACAGCTTTTAGAACACGCCAGCTTTTTTCCAACCCAGATAACGAGTCACCAGGGCCGCGCCCATCTCCGAAGGCAAGGTATCCAGTACTGACAGGCCATGTGCGCCCAGCCGGTCATGCAATTCGTCGCGTCTGGTGAGGTAATCCACCGTGCCGCTGTAAACCAGGGCCTCAGGTAAGGTTTGCACGGGGGACTGCCGCAATTGGTCCAATACCTCCTCGCGCAAACTCGCCACCAGCACTCTATGTTGGCGGCCGATACGTTTGACGGCCGCCAGCAGCGCTTCATCGTCCTCATCCCGCAGGTTGGTGACGATGATCACCAACGCCCGACGCTTTTGCCGAGCCAGCAATTGGTTCGCCGCTGCGAGGTAGTCGGCCGACCGGCGAGTTGTGTCCAGGTCGTATACCGCGTTCAACAACAGACTCAACTGGCCGCTGCCTTTAACCGGTGCCAGGTAGCGGGGCTGATCGCCAGCAAACGTGCATATCCCCACCGCATCGCCCTGGCGCAAGGCGACATAGCTAAGCAGCAGGCAAGCATTGAGGGCATGGTCGAAATGGGACAGTTCATCGTCCTGGCTGCGCATGCGGCGGCCGCAATCGAGCATGAACACGATCTGCTGGTCGCGTTCGTCCTGATACTCCCGGGCGATCGGTGTGCGTTGTCGCGCGGTGGCTTTCCAGTCGATCTGACGCAGGCTGTCGCCTTCGCGAAATTCACGTAATTGATGAAACTCCAACCCCAGGCCGCGTCGTTGACGCTGGCGAACCCCCAGCTGGCTCAGCCAGTTATCCACACCCAGTAGTTGGGCGCCGTACAACCGGGCGAAATCCGGATAGACGCGGGTGACATCCTGGGTCTCGATAAAGCGCCGTGCCGACCATAACCCCAAAGGGCTGGGGATATGGATTTCACAGCGGTCGAATGGGAAGTGGCCACGGCGCAAGGGGCGCAGGCGATACCCCAGTTCACTGCGTTCGCCGGGACGTAGTTCGATGGTTTGCGGCAGGTTGTCGACGCTCAGCCCATCGGGAACATGGTCGAACACCTGCACCGTCAGCGTTTGTGCAAAGGCGTGTTCCAGGCTCAGGCGAACGTCGCCCCAGCGTCCTAGCGCCAGACTGCCGGGCATTTGCCGTTGCAATCGCGGAGTAGGCCGGTGGCGCAGGCGCAGGGCATCCAGCACGGCCAGCAGTAACAATGCTAGGAGCAAGCCCCAGGCCACCGAGTGCAGTGTGTCGGGCACCTTCAGGTGCAGCGCTGCCGTGGCGCCCAGCAGAATGCTCAGGCCCAGCAGCACGCTGAGCCAGGTTAATAGCAGACGGGTCGGTTTCATGGGCGATTCATTGCCGCGGAGCCGGGATCTGGTCCAGCAGTTGCTTAAGTACCTGGTCGACTTCCAGCCCGTCGATATCCAGTTCTGGCGCAATACGTACCCGATGCCGCAACACCGCCAGGGCACATCCTTTGATGTCATCCGGAGTGACGAACTCGCCGCCGCGTAGCAAGGCTCGGGCACGGGCGCCACGCACTAGCGCGATTGAGGCTCGCGGCCCCGCGCCGATGGCCAGCCCTGGCCAGCTTCGGGTCGCTCGCGCCAGGCGCACGGCGTAGTCGAGTACGTGTTCGTCCAGGGCCAGTTCGCTGGCGATCTGTTGCAGTTGCATGACATCGTCGGCCTGCAGCACGGTGCGCAAGGGTTGCACATCCAGCATATCGGCCCGGGATGAACGCGTAACCTCGCGCACCATATCCAATTCCTGCTGCGCTTCTGGATAGTCGATGCGCACTTTGAGCATGAAGCGATCCAGTTCCGCCTCCGGCAGGGGATAAGTCCCTTCCTGTTCGATGGGGTTCTGGGTGGCCAGTACCATGAAGGGCTGACCGATGGGCAGCGCCTCGCCTTCCAAGGTCACTTGCCGCTCTTGCATGGCTTCGAGCAGAGCGGCCTGGGTCTTGGCCGGGGCGCGGTTGATTTCGTCGGCCAGTAACAGGTGGGTGAAGACCGGGCCTTTGCGCAGCTTGAATTGTTCGGTGTGCAGGTCATACACGGCATGGCCGGTGACATCGCTGGGCATCAGGTCCGGCGTGAATTGGATGCGCGCGAAATCGCCATCGAAGCAGCGTGCCAATGCGCGTACCAGTAAGGTCTTGCCGAGGCCGGGTACGCCTTCGAGCAATACGTGGCCGCCGGCGATCAGGGCGGTGAGCACATCATCAATGACCTGATCCTGTCCAATAACGGCCTTGCGCAGTTCGACGCGCAAGGCCTGGGCCTGCTGGCTGGCGCGATGCAGGGTTTCGCCGGTCAGGGCGGTGGCGCTTGGAAAATCGCTCATAGGGCATTCCTGAGGGTTTGCAGGCATGCCACCTGCCGGCTGAAATCGGCGCTGGAAAGCCGCTTTTCCGGGAGTGGGCCGAGGGCCTGGCTGATGACATGAGAAGGTTGATGCGTCAGGTGTTCGAGCACCTGCCACTGTTGTGCATCATCGAGGTGTTCGAAGCTGGGATGGCGATGCCTGGCGGCGCGCAGGATATCCCGTTGCAAGGCCTGCACCAGCGTGCGTTGGCCATTGCGGCGCAGCAGGAAGTCGGCGCTGGCTTTCAGATGTTCCTGCAGTTGCCGACGAGCCTTGGGCGCGGGTGCCTGGATAGGTCCCTGGCGCATACCCGCGTGCCACAGGGCCAGGGCGATCAAGGCCGTCAGCGCTACCAGTGCTTGGGGGAAATAGCGCAGCAGCAGGCTGAACAGATCGTCCACATCACCGTTGGCCAACAGAGTCACGGCCGTGCCCTGTGTCAGGTACCACAGCAACCAGGCATTGTCGTGCTTACCGATATTTGCGGTTTTCCACAAGTCGCTGTCGGTGATCACGGTCACGCGACCCTGGCCGAGGTCGAGTTGCATCAGATGACTCGACTGGGCGCTGTTGGCGGAAAATTGCGCCAGATGCTTGGGGTCGGTGAGGTTGAAAGCGGTATCGAAACCGAAATAGGCCGGGGCGGTTTCATTATCGATATAGAGCCTGGTCAGGTCGGGTGTTTTCTTTTTGCGCGCTGGCGCGGGCTCTTCGGGCTCGTCGCTGAGCACTTGGCGTATCTGGAGGCGGTCGAGTAAGAGATCGCCACTTTTGCCGGTTTCTTCATCCCACAGGGCTTCTGCTACCACCAGCAGGTGGCCGCCGGAGCGGGTCCAGTCCAGCAACTGCTCAACCTGACGGGGAGACATATTGCTGCGCTCCGTCAGTAGCAGAAGACTATGGTGTTCGGACGGGAGGTCGGCCAGGCGATCAAGGCCAAAGGCATGGTCCACGGGCAGGCCCTGCTTACGCAGAAAGTGCTCGGCGGCCAGATAAGGGTTGGCCTGCGCTTCAGGGGAAGGTCCGCGGTCGATTACCTCGTCGTAGGGCGTGGCTTTGCTCCAGGCATAAAAACCAGCCGCTGCGAGTAAACACACCAGCAGTAGCCCTGCCCACATTAAAAGCCGGTTCATTGGGCTCCCCCCGAACTGAACAGGGCACGCCAATCGCTGCAGAGTTTTTGCTGGATCGTGGTGGGTGGAAGGCGGTGGCCGTAAGCGAGGTTCTGCCAGTGCCGGGTCAGTTCATCACTGAAGGCCAGCAATTGCGGCTGTTCCAGTTGGTGAACGCGTTCCAGCACTTGCCCTTCGGTGTCGGCACTTTTAAGGGGGAGATTGAAATCATGCAGTAAACGGCTCAATAGGCCGCGATAAAGCAGACCGAGAGCTTCCCTGGGCTGGGTGGCCCAAAGTTGCTCGGCGGTGCTGGCAATATCCGTGGGCAAGGTCTCGGCGCCCAGCGCCAGGCCGAACAGTTGCGTGGGGGCAGGCTTGAGGACTTTGGGGCTGGCAGGCGCGCGCCGGCTGACAAAAGTGCGCAGCCAGTCACGATAGCGCCACGCCAGTAGGGCCAGGCCGCCAATCAGCAGGCTCCATAGCAGTACTTCCAAAGCCTGGGCAAAATGCTTGAAGGTATCGCTGTTAAGGTTGTCCAGAAGCGTCTGTAGCCACGCTGGAAGTTTGCTATCACCACGGTCCTTGTTCTTTACGGTGGGTTTGTCATCGCCAAAGCGATAACGGGTGACGGTTTCCGGGTTCTTGAACGGGGGCTTGTCCAGCAGCGCCTTGACTGACTGGCTTGCACTCTGAGTGCTCAGCGGCGTCGATTCATCGGCCATGGCGGGCGGATTGATGGGCAGCAATGTCAGCCCGATCACCAGCAATAGCAGAGGGGTCGCTGTGCTCAGCCGTTGGCGCAGACGCCTGAATACCAGTTCCAGATCCCAAGCCTCCAGCACGGTGCGGCGGTTGAGATAGAGGCTGAAACCACAGGCCACATAGATCGGTTCCCAGAACACCAGTATCACGGCATAAAACGCGTTACTCAGATGCTCCAGCCACAGCCCTTCAGAACTGGTGGCCAGTATGAGCCGCTGCCAATCCCAGTTCTGCTCGACGTTTTGCGGAATGAAGAGGTAGAACAGGGCCATGCAACCGAACCAGAGCCCGATTTCCAGATGCACTCCAACGGTGGTCAGCCAGCGCGCGGCGCCGGCGTCACGCTGTTGCAAAACGCCCAGGCGCTTTTGACGCGCCTGGCCATCCAGACCTTCCAACTGGCTGACCGGCATGACGAAGCTGCGGCTGAGACTGAGGCGGCGCCAGGTCAGGCTGGCCAACAATTGCCCCTTGAGCAGACGCGGCCACTGGCGTACCGCCTGTTTAAGGCTGGGCGTGTCACCGAACAGCGCCTTTGACAGGATATAGAGCGGCAGGCGATCGAATGCCGGCTTGAACCACCAGAACAGGAATATGGCGGTGGAGGGGTATTTCCACAGCGCTGCGCTGAGCAGAATGAACACCGGCAAGGTCACCAGCGCCCAACTGGCCGTTAGTAATAAACGATGTTCCCTGGCCATCAGGACACCAAGGTCCATGGCTTCCCAGGCGGTACGCGGGCGAATCGCCACGCTGGCATCACTTAGGCGCATGTTGAGTCCGCCCTGCAAAGATCAGGTACGCCGCGACCAGCAGCCACAATACGGCGCCCACCAGGTATTTGACCCATGCCGCGATGACCGTGGTGGACGACCAGTAGGCTTCAATGAACGCGGCAATCAGCAGGAAGACCATGACACCACAGAGCAATTGCACGCTCTTATGTGCCGCGAGCCTCAAGGATTCGCCCCGCGTCAGTCGCCCCGGCGAGATCAGTGCCCAGCCCAGTTGCAAACCCGCTGCCCCGGCGAGGGCAATGGCTGTCAACTCGAATGCACCATGACCGACGACGAATGACCAGAAGGTCTGCCCGTAACCGATCTCGGTCAGGTGTCCGGACACCGCGCCGATGATCAGCCCGTTGAAGATCAGGAAGAACACGCTGCCCAGGCCAAACAGCAAGCCGGCGGCGAATGTCTGGAAGGCAATGCCAATGTTGTGCATCACGTAATAGCCGAACATCATCCAGTCCTCGCTCGATGCACGCTCGGCGGCGCGGCCCAGGCGACTGGCATCGGGGTCGTACATGTCCTGCATCTCAGCCACCTGCTGGGGGCTGATGATGCTGTAGATCAGTTCGGGAAACAGGTAGACCAGCAGCGCTATGCCCAGCAGGCTGCCAAAGAACAGCACGCTGGCCACCGCTACAAAGCGCCACTGTTCGCGTACCAGCCGCGGAAAACCGGCCAGGACAAAACCCAGCATGCTGGCGCCCAGGTGGCTGCGGTGACGATAAAGTTGCTGATGGCCGCGCAGGGCCAGTTGCTGCAGCGGGTCCACCAGATAGCTGCTGTAGCCGCGCTCCTGAGCCAGCGCCAAGTGCTGGCAAAGGCGCCGGTATTGATGAGGGAAGTCGGCAACATCGCTCGCTTTAGCCGTGCCTCGTTCCAACCGATTGAGTTGTTCGGCAAAAGCTTGCCATTGGGGCTGGTGACGGCTTTCGAACAGGCTCTGCTTCATGTTGGCCCCAGGAGGCCGCGGGCCACGCCGTTGAGTTGTTGGGCCGCGCGAGCTGGGGAAACCTGCAGGGACGGCGCGAGGATAGCGGCCAGTTCGTGTACCCGTTCAGCGGACAATTCACCCTGGCGTTCGGCAAAACCCAGAATGGCCCGTTGTTCATTCAGGTCCAGGGCAAAGGGCAGGCGCAGGGCTGCCGCCTGAGGAATCTGAGGACGTGGTAGAGGGCGTTCGCGGTAGACCACCAGCGTGCCGGCGGCGAGGTCGCCGAGGCGTTTGAAATGGGGATGTTGCAGGCAGCTGATGGCGCCAAGAAAGTAGCCAAAAGGCAGCATGTCGACAAATCGCAGCAGGTTGCGGATCAGCGAGGCCGACCAGCCGACGGGTGTACCGTCGTCCTGTACCACACGCAATCCCATGACTTGCTTACCCGGCGAACAGCCTTGGTTGAGCACTTCGAACAGCACCATGTACCACCAACTGACCAGGAACAGCAGCAACGCGCCGAGGCCGAGACCTACATTGCCGAGCAACGCCAGCGGCACCATGAGCACGCCCATGATCACGCCGCGCGCCACCAGGTCGAAGGCAAAGGCCAAGACCCGGGGTACCAGGCCGGCCGGGCGCAACGGTAGGTCGATACCTTCCGGGGTTTCGATCTGGTAGCGCGTATCCAGTGGGGTTGATGGCATTGCGATCCTTGGCAGTGCAGAGCGGCTGGGAGAGACGGATGCTAGCAGTGTCGGCGATGGAAGCAACCATTCAAGATTTTGCTGGATGTTTATACAGTTAAATTGCTGCTGGCCGCGGATGTGGTTCCACGCCTAGACTTTGTCGATCTTCAGTACAGGAACAGCCCGTGACCTCCATTTTCTGGTACGACTATGAAACCACCGGCATCAATCCGCGCAGTGATCGCCCTCTTCAGGTAGCCGGAATTCGTACGGACCTCGAACTCAACGAGATCGGCTCTGCGCTCAATATTTATTGTCAGCCCGCCGACGATATCCTGCCTCATCCCGCCGCCTGTGCGATCACCGGTATCACCCCGGCGATCCTGGCGCAAAAGGGCTTGGCCGAGGCCGACTTCATGACCCGTGTACACGCCGAGCTGGCCGCTCCTGGGACTTGCGGCGCAGGCTACAACACCTTGCGGTTCGATGATGAGATGACGCGCTACAGCTTGTATCGCAACTTTTTCGACCCTTACGCCCGCGAGTGGCAGGGCGGTAACAGCCGCTGGGACCTGATCGATGTGGTGCGCACCGCCTACGCTTTGCGCCCGGATGGTATCGAGTGGCCGCAGCAGGACGGGCGCGTGACGCTCAAGCTGGAACGCCTGACTGCAGCCAATGGAATCGATCATGGCCAGGCCCACGATGCGTTGTCCGATGTGCGCGCCACTATTGCTCTGGCACGGTTGGTCCGCGAGAAACAGCCCAAGCTCTATGATTGGCTCTTCCAATTGCGCAGCAAGCAACGGGTGATGGATCAGGTGCGCCTGTTGCAGCCGATGCTGCACATCTCCGGGCGGTTCTCCGCCGAGCGTCATTATTTGGGCGTGGTATTGCCTTTGGCCTGGCATCCGCGCAACCGCAATGCGTTGATCGTCTGCGACCTCGGGCTCGATCCGCAGGGGCTGCTGGACCTGGATGCAGAGACCTTGCGTCAACGCCTTTACACCCGCCGGGATGAGTTGCCCGAAGGTGAGCTGCCGGTGCCGCTCAAGCTGGTGCACATCAACCGCTGTCCAGTGGTTGCTCCGCTGAGCGTGCTGCGGGCCGAAGACCGTGAGCGCCTGCAACTGGACTTGGAGATCTGCCAGGCGCGGGCGCTGCGGCTATCTGGCGCACAAGAAGTTTGGTGCGATAAGTTGGCGGCCATTTATGCGCAGGAAGAATTTTCTTCGACGACAGATCCGGAACAGCAGCTGTATGACGGTTTTATCGGTGATCGTGATCGGCGGTTATGTGAACAAGTCCGCCTGGCTGAGCCTGCTCAATTAGCGCGTCAGCAGTGGCCGTTCGATGATCAGCGTTTGCCTGAATTATTGTTCCGCTACCGTGCGCGTAACTTTCCCGACACCTTGAACAATCAGGAGCAACAGCGCTGGAAACTTTTCTGTCAGCAACGTTTGTCTGACCCGCAATGGAGTGCGCCAATTACCCTAGAGGCATTTAAGCAGGCCAGCCAGGAGTTGGCTGTTAGTGCGACACCGTTTCAGCAGCAGGTGCTGGCACAGTGGCAGGAATATGCCGATTCTTTAGCGGCTCGTGTGAACCTGTAGTCGATTTTGCGCAATAACACGGGCAATAAAAAACGCCAGCAAGCTGGCGTTTTAATGTGCTGCGTAGCAGGGCACGGGCCCGGTGAGCTTAGCCCAGCAGGGTAGCCCAGCCTTCAACCACGTCACCGCCCCACTTGGCTTTCCACTCTTTCAGCGTTTTGTGGTTGCCACCTTTGGTTTCAATCACTTCGCCGTTGTGCGGGTTCTTGTATTGCTTGACCTTGCGCGCACGCTTGGTGCCGGTAGTTTTCACGGCGCCGCGAGGAGCTTTAACTTTCGAATCCGGATCCAGCAGCGCGATGATGTCACGCAGGGATTTGGAGTATTCGCCCATCAGGGTGCGCAGCTTGCTTTCGAATTCCATTTCACGTTTCAGGCTGCCATCTTTTTCCATTGCTGCCAATTGGGCTTGCAGCTCTTTGATGGCTTCTTCTTTAGCACGGTATTGGGTGATCAGAGACATATGGCTACCTTATGTAGAGCGCTGATTGACAGGGATAATGGCCCAATAATAGTCAGGCGGTTTGTCCAAGTAAACATTTAAGCATGCATTTATGTGAATTACTTTGAATGTTTGTAGTGATGCGCTGCAATCGACTTAATTACAAGGGCGCAATGCTACATATCAATCCCGCGAATTCTTGACGGCGCTCCAGATGTAGCCCTTGATTCATATAAGGGTGGTAAAACCATAGGGCATTAAGGGACAAGGCCGGGCCGGCCATCAGAATAAACGTTAACCAATACTGCAGTTTTTCTTCGCAATCGCTAGAATGGCGGCCTTTGCGAAGTTCTGGAGTTCCCCCCTAATGCGCACTTTTCGGCTGGTGATTGCTTGCCCGGACCGGGTCGGCATCGTTGCCAAAGTCAGTAACTTTCTGGCCTCCCATAACGGTTGGATCACCGAGGCGAGCCATCACTCGGACAACCTCAGCGGTTGGTTCTTTATGCGTCACGAAATCCGTGCCGACACGCTGCCCTTTGGTCTTGAAGCCTTCCGCGAGGCCTTCGCGCCGATCGCAGAAGAGTTTTCGATGACCTGGCAGATCACCGACACCGAGCAGAAGAAACGCGTGGTGCTGATGGCCAGCCGCGAATCCCACTGCCTGGCGGACCTGTTGCACCGCTGGCACAGCGACGAGCTGGACTGCGAGATCGCTTGTGTGATCTCCAACCATGACGACCTGCGCAGCATGGTCGAGTGGCATGGCATCCCTTATTACCATGTGCCGGTCAACCCGCAGGACAAGGAGCCGGCGTTCGCCGAAGTGTCGCGCCTGGTCAAGCATCATGACGCCGATGTCGTGGTGCTGGCGCGTTACATGCAAATCCTGCCGCCGGAGCTGTGCCGCGAATATGCCGGTAAAGTCATCAACATCCACCATAGCTTCCTGCCTTCGTTTGTCGGGGCCAAGCCTTACCATCAGGCGTCCCTGCGGGGGGTGAAGTTGATTGGCGCAACCTGCCACTACGTCACCGAAGAGTTGGACGCTGGTCCGATCATCGAGCAGGACGTGGTGCGCGTCAGCCATAGCGACAGCATTGAAGATATGGTGCGGTTTGGTCGCGATGTCGAGAAGATGGTTCTGGCCCGTGGCCTGCGCTACCACCTCGAAGACCGCGTATTGGTGCACGGCAACAAGACCGTTGTGTTCTGATTCAAGCGCGCGGATTGAATATCGAAGGGTCTGGGCGTTAAATCGTTCCAGGCCCTTTTTATTTATCCGCACGTCAGGACTGCACCATGACCGACCCACTCGATAAAGCCACCTCCAAAGCGCCTGCGACGTTGGGCGAGGGATGCTTGAGTCGGTACGATCCTGATGCGCTGGATGCCGAAGACGGTACCGAGTTTCCAGGGGCGGCTCAGTTGTGGGAACAGATGCAGGAGGCAGAGAAGCTGCCCGCTTCTGATCAGCAAGATTCTTGAGCACTCGTCCCGTCGCCATGGCGGGGCATTACGGCTGGGTTGCGAGCCAGTCCACTTTGGTCAATGGCGTACGCCCCGTCTGCAGTAGGTGTTGCAAGGTATCGAGCCAATAGCGACGAGCACCTTCGTAACGCAGGTCGACCGGATGCACGCCTAGGCGAATGACCGGTGCCGACCGCCAGCGCCGTTGCCTTTGATCGCTGAGATGTTTGGACAGGCTTCGGCGCCAAGCGCTGCGGGCGCTCCACACCAAACCTGGGGCGCCGACGCGGGTAAAGTCGGGCAGCCGATAAAGCTGTTGCGGATCGCTGGTGTAGTTCAGCGGCAACTGCCGCAAGGCGTCCTTGGTACCCTGGCTCATCAGCCAGGCCGGAGCGACGAACCCATGCAGCGGCCAGTCGTTGCGTCGGAAGACCTCGATGCCGTCGCTTAACCGCTGCAGGGCCTGGGCCTCTGACAACTGGTAAAACTCTCCCTCATGGGTATAGATGCGGCGCATGAACCAATCTTTGGGCGTACGCGGTGGCGGCTGGTCGTCGCTATGGAAATAGCCGTGCAAGGCCAATTCATCGCCCTTGGCCACGCGGCGGTCCAACAGGCGGCGAAATTCGGCGTGGTCGGCCAAGGTGCCGCGATGATGGAAATCCGGAACCACCAACCAAGTGATGGGGATGTCGCCCAGAGCGTCCACCGCCTCCACAAAGGGGCGATAGTCGGACCAGGTTTGCGGGGCCACATCGTGCAATACCAGCACTACCGAGCGCTTAACCATGGGCAAGCATCGGTTTGTGGCTATCGAGCACTGCGTAGTAATGGCCCAGCAGGCTCTCCACCACGGTGTCCCACGCATACTGCTGCTCCACATGGCGTCGAGCCTGTACGCCGAGACGCTGAGGATCGCGGCTGAACAACTCGCGCACCGCATCGGCCATCGCTCGTGGATTGTTGGGCGCGCAGAGCAAGCCGCAATGCTCGTCGACGATTTCAGTGAAGGCGCCGGCAGCCACGGCGACCACTGGTATGGCGCAGGCCATGGCCTCAAGAATGACCAGTCCGAACGTTTCCTGATCGCCGCCATGCAGCAGGGCATCGGCACTGGCCATTAAACGCGCGACTTGCGATGCCGGCTGGAAGCCGTCGACCACGGTGACATTCTCCGGCACCTTAGCCGGCATGCCGGACCCTACCAGCAACAGGTGATACCGATCTCCCAAGCGCTTCATGCACTTAAGCAGCACCGGCAGGTTCTTCTCCTTGGAACCGCGCCCGGCGAAGATCAGCAGTCGCGTATCCTCAGCGATTCCCAACTCAGCGCGTAAGCCGGGGTCGCGTACCTGCGGGGTGAACGTCTGCAGGTCCACACCCAGCGGCTGTACAAAGACGTTTCTGACGCCCAACCCCATGAGCTTGTCGGCCATAACCTGACTAGGCGCCAGTACTCGGTCAAAACTCCCATAGAGTTTGCTGACATAGGCTTCAACATTTGGCGTGAACCACGGCCCCATACGGTTGCTTACCAGCAACGGCAAGTCGGAGTGATAAAAGCCGATAACCGGAACATCAAGCTGGCGCCTGGCATCCAGAGCGGCCCAGGCCGTGAGATAGGGATCGCCGACCTCGATCAGATCGGGCTGTAAATCATGCAGGACATTTCGCCATGGCGTCAGCCGCAGCGGGAATCGATAACCTTTGCCGAAGGGCAGGGCAGGTGCGGGTACCTTGAACACCCCATCCTGTTCGCTCAAGTGGGCGCCAGGGATCAACAGGCTGTGGCGAATGCCCGGCTTGAGCGTCAGGCGCCGGTGCTTGGCGTCCAGGTAAGTGCGTACGCCGCCACTGGCCGGGGCGTAGAACATGGTGATGTCGGCGATATGCACGATGAACATCCCTCCTATCCAGGCTCTCCTAACGTGGACATTAGGCAAGAATAGATGTTCGGTCGGGATGTCGGGTGCGGCGTTTTGCCTTGCTGCCGCCCTGGGAGGCGGTATGAGCCGCTGCCCAGGGCGAGAGCTGTCAGATGCGGAAACTACCGACCAAATGCTTGAGCCGTGCGGCCTGTTGCTCCAAGTCGGCGCAGGCGCGCAAGGTCGATTGCAGGTTTTCCACGCCTTCCTGGTTGAGGGTGTTGATCTCGGTGATGTCCATATTGATCGACTCCACCACCGACGTCTGTTCCTCGGTAGCGGTGGCGACCGATTGGTTCATACCATCAATCTCGCCGATGCGCTGGGTCACGCTGTTGAGACGCTCGCCGGCCAGGTTGGCGATTTCCACGCTGTCATGGCTGTGGCGCTGGCTTTCGCTCATGGTGGTCACCGAATTCCGCGCGCCCACTTGCAACTCTTCGATCATGGTTTGCACCTGTTGCGCCGATTCCTGGGTGCGATGGGCCAGGTTGCGTACTTCATCGGCTACCACGGCGAACCCGCGCCCGGCCTCTCCGGCACGGGCGGCCTCAATCGCGGCGTTCAACGCCAGCAGGTTGGTTTGTTGAGAGATGCTGGTGATCACCTCAAGAATCTGACCAATATTCACGGTTTTGCTGTTAAGTGCTTCGATATTGCTGCTGGATGCGCTGATCATCGTAGAAAGGTCAGTCATGGCTTTGATGTTCCGTTCCACCACCTGCTGACCGTCTTCCGCCAACTGCCGCGCATCGCTGGCCTGACTAGAGGCCTGCGCCGCATTGCGGGCGATTTCCTGGGCGGCTGCACCCAGCTGGTTGATGGCGGCCGCTACGCTATTGGTGCGGTTGGCCTGCTCGTCGGAGTTGACCATCGATGAGTTGGAGGCACTGACCACCCGTAGCGCCACTTCGTTGACATGTTCGGTGGCCGAGGACACTTCGCGAATCGATGTGTGAATCCGCTCCACGAAGCGGTTGAATGCATTACCCAGAGTGCCGAATTCATCGTGATTCTGGATGGTCAGACGTCGTGTCAGGTCACCCTCGCCGTCGGCGATATCCTGCATCGCGCGGGTCATCACATGCAGCGGTTGCAGCAGCACGCGGATCAGCATGCCAAGCAGAGCGATGATGATGGCCACCGCAATGAGGGTGGCGATCACCGCCGACGTGCGGAACTCGCTGAGCATGGCGAAGGATTTGTCTTTATCCACCGAGATACCCAAGTACCACTGCACTGACGGCAAGCCTTTGATCGGCGTGAAGGTCACGATGTTGTCTTTGCCGTTGGCTTGGACTTCGCTGAAGTCGCGGCTGATCTTGGGTGTATTTTTCGGATACAGATCGGCCAGGGTTTTCATCACCAGGGTTTTGTCCGGGTGCACCAGCACTTTGCCGTCGGCGCTGACCAGAAAGGCATAGCCCATGCCGCCGAAGTCCAGTGCGCCAATGGTATCCACCAGGGTTTGCAGGCTCAGGTCGCCGCCGACCACGCCGATGCTTTGGCTGCCCTTGCTGCTGGGGGTGGCGATGGAAATGATCAATTGCCCGGTCGCCGCGTCGATATAAGGCTCAGTCAGGGTTGAACCGTTGCTGCTTTGCGCGCCTTTGTACCAGGGGCGCACACGTGGGTCGAAGCCATCTGGCATTTTGGTGTCGGGGCGGATGGTGAACGCGCCCTGGCTGTCGCCCACGTAGGTGGCCATGAAGGAGGACGTCAGGGCTTTCTGTTCCAGCAGGCTGGCGACGACACCCGGTTCCGGGTTGATCGCGATGTTCTGGGCGGCGTTTTCGACCAGGGCAATGCGCCCGGTCAGCCAGGTTTGGATATTGCTAGCGGTGACATCGCCCATTTCATGCAGGTAATTGTTCAGATCGTCGCGAATGGCGTTGCGCTGCAAGTAGTCGTTGTACAGCGTGAATAATGCGAAAGCGGCGATGACGATAAGGGAGGCCGCAAGCAGGATTTTGTGGCTGAAACGCAGATTTTTATTCATGGCTTGTAGGGTCCGCTAAGGTCTTTATATCCAAAGCGCGTCCTCATGGGATGCGCGAAATGACAGTAGGAAAAAAGGTGTGCTATTTGTTGTCGCAGTTCCGTGGTCCCTGTGGGAACTATCTGACCTATTTTTCGACTTTATGGGTCTCACTCTGTCTGTATCGACCTTGCCGCATTAAAGATTAACCATGGGTGACGAAATGCCTGACTCCACGCAACTTCTTATCGGCGCTGACCTGTCCGGCGATCCTATTGCCCAGGCCATGCGCCTGGCTAACCGCCACGGGTTGATTGCCGGCGCTACCGGCACGGGCAAGACCGTCACATTGCAGCGCTTGGCCGAAGCCTTCAGTGATGCGGGGGTTGCGGTATTTGCCGCAGACATTAAGGGCGACCTGTGTGGCCTGGGCGCGGCGGCAAACCCTCAGGGCAAGGTGGCCGAGCGTATCGCCGGCATGCCCTTCCTTAATTACACCGCTAAGGCTTATCCGGTAACGCTGTGGGACATCCACGGTCAGTCCGGTCATCCTTTGCGCACCACTATCAGCGAAATGGGCCCGTTATTGCTCGGCAGCCTGCTGGAACTCACCGACAGCCAGCAATCGGCGTTATACGCGGCGTTCAAAGTGGCGGATCGCGAAGGCTTGCTGCTGCTGGATCTGAAAGATCTGAAGGCGCTGCTCAACCACCTGCGCTATCACCCCGAGCTGTTGGGCGAAGACGCGGCGCTGCTGACCACCGGCTCTAGCCAGGCCCTGTTGAGGCGTCTGGCGGTGCTGGAACAGCAGGGTGCCGAAGCATTATTTGGCGAGCCGGCGTTGCAGCTTGAAGACATCCTGCAACCCAATGCCGATGGGCGCGGCCGCATCCATCTATTGGATGCCAGCCGCCTGGTGCATGAGGCGCCCAAGGTGTACGCGACATTCCTGCTGTGGCTGTTAGCCGAGTTATTCGAGCAACTGCCGGAGCGCGGCGATGCGGACAAACCGCTGCTGGCGTTGTTCTTCGATGAAGCGCATTTGCTGTTCGCCGACACACCCAAGGCCTTGCAAGAGCGTTTGGAACAGGTGGTGCGGCTGATTCGCTCCAAAGGGGTAGGGGTGTACTTTGTCACACAATCCCCAGGCGACCTGCCCGACACCGTGCTCGCACAATTGGGCCTGCGGATTCAACATGGATTGCGGGCGTTCACCACCAAGGAGCAGAAGTCCCTGCGGGCGGTGGCGGAGGGCTTTCGACCCAACCCGGCGTTTGACGCTTTGTCGGTGTTGACCGAGTTAGGTACGGGTGAGGCATTAGTAGGCACCTTGCAGGAAAAAGGCACGCCGGAAGTCGTCCAGCGCGTCTTGGTGGCGCCGCCGCAATCGCGGATCGGCCCACTAAGCGAGGTCGAGCGCGCAGCGCTGGTCGCCGTGTCGCCCCTACAGGGTCGCTACGATAAACCGATTGATCGTGAGTCGGCCTATGAGGTGCTGATGGCGCGCAAAGAGCTGGGCCCGACCGAAGGCGCCGGCCAGGCCGCTGAAACGCCGAGTTTTACCGACAGGGCAGGGGCGTTTCTCGGCACGGCGGCAGGTAAGGCGCTCAAATCGGCTATGCAGCAGGCGGCCAATCAGATGGGGCGGCAGTTGGTGCGAGGGTTGCTCGGCTCGCTACTGGGGGGCAGCAAACGCAAATAGACGGTCAGGGTTTGGGCTTGGCGTGGGCAGCCAACCGCTCAAGGGCGCCGCGCAAACCCGGATCGCGGATCCCCTCGGCCGTGGCCTGAATGCTCTCGGCCGCGTTCACCGACAGGTCGTGCGAGTGCACGGCAGTACTTGGCTGGACAGTCGGCGGCTGCACTTTGAACTGGATGCGCGTCAGGTTGGCGAACTCATCGAACGCCATCAACTGACGCTGCAGGCGTTTTTGCTGATAGCGCAAGCGAGTGGCCCAATGGCCATCAGTCACGATCAGCAGCAGATTGCCTTCGCGCCAAGAGGCGACACGGCAGTGCTCGCGCGCAGCCGGTTGCAATTGGCTTTCCAGCAGACGTTGCAACAGGCCCAAGCGTTGGGCATGGCCGAAAATGGCTTTCAACGGTTTGGCTTCGCGAAGCAACACGCCGGGGGCGCGGGCGGCGACAGGGCGAAATGCCATGATTGGACACCTAAAGTAACAGAGCCGCCATCTTAGCAGAAAGCGCCGGCCGGCCCTCAGGCCCTGCGTCGACGACACTTAGCCAACGAAATCAATCGGTAACTTCTGCGCCCGATGGGTTGAAGTTCGCGTAAAAGCCCTTATTTTAAACAAGCCCTCTCACCGCCCCATGCCTGCATCGGGGAACAACGCCACTTTCCTCACCCACGATTCCGGGTAGAATGCGCGTTCGCATGCGGCCGTGAGGGCTGCTCGGGCCACTGACGGTGCGCCCTCCATCCCTATGTGTGGAAGAACCTGCCGATATGTTTGCGCCTTTGTTAAAGAAACTTTTTGGAAGCAAGAATGAGCGCGAAGTCAAACGCATGCTCAAGACGGTGCAGCTGGTCAATGCCTTCGAAGAGCAGATGGTTGCCCTTTCGGACGAGCAATTGCGCGCCAAGACCCAAGAGTTCAAGGCCCGCATAGCCAAAGGTGAAACCCTCGACAAACTGCTGCCCGAAGCCTTTGCGGTTGCCCGTGAAGCCGGTAAGCGCGTCATGGGCATGCGCCACTTCGACGTCCAGTTGATCGGTGGCATGACCTTGCACGAAGGCATGATTGCCGAAATGCGTACCGGTGAAGGCAAGACCCTGGTAGCGACCCTTGGCGTTTACCTCAACGCACTGTCCGGCAAGGGCGTGCACGTTGTGACGGTGAACGACTACCTGGCTCGCCGGGACGCCAACTGGATGCGCCCGCTGTATGAATTCCTCGGCCTGACCGTCGGCGTTGTAACGCCGTTCCAGCCGCCGGAAGAAAAACGCGCCGCCTATGCCGCCGACATCACCTACGGCACCAACAACGAATTCGGTTTTGACTACCTGCGCGACAACATGGCGTTCAGCATGGAAGAAAAATTCCAGCGCGAACTCAATTTTGCCGTGATCGACGAAGTCGACTCCATCCTCATCGACGAAGCCCGTACGCCGCTGATCATCTCCGGCCAGGCCGAAGACAGCTCGCGCCTGTACACCGAAATCAACAAGCTGATTCCGCGTCTGACCCAGCACATCGAAGAAGTGGAAGGCGTGGTGACCAAAGAAGGTCACTTCACCATTGACGAAAAGACCCGCCAGGTCGAACTCAATGAAGCCGGTCACCAGTTCGTCGAGGACATGCTCACCCAGATCGGCCTGCTGGCCGAGGGCGAGAGCCTGTACTCGGCGCATAACCTGGGCCTGTTGACTCACGTCTACGCCGGTCTGCGTGCTCACAAGCTCTTCCACCGCAACGTCGAATACATCGTGCAGGACGGCCAGGTCGTACTGGTTGACGAACATACCGGCCGTACCATGCCGGGGCGCCGTTTGTCCGAAGGTTTGCACCAGGCCATCGAAGCCAAGGAAATGCTCAACATCCAGGCGGAAAGCCAGACGTTGGCGTCCACCACGTTCCAGAACTACTTCCGTCTGTACAACAAGCTGTCCGGCATGACCGGTACGGCCGACACCGAAGCGTTCGAATTCCACCAGATCTACGGTCTTTCGGTGGTGGTCATTCCACCGAACAAGCCATTGGCACGTAAAGACTTCAACGACCTGGTGTTCCTGACCGCCGAAGAGAAATACGCGGCGATCATCAACGACATCAAGGACGGCATGGCCAAGGGCCGTCCGATCCTGGTGGGTACCGCCACCATCGAGACTTCCGAGCATGTGTCCAACCTGCTCAATAAGGAAGGCATCGAACACAAAGTGCTCAACGCCAAGTTCCACGAAAAAGAAGCCGAAATCATCGCCCAGGCCGGTCGCCCAGGCGCACTGACCATCGCCACCAACATGGCCGGTCGTGGTACCGACATCCTGCTGGGCGGCAACTGGGAAGTGGAAGTAGCGTCCCTGGACAACCCAACCCCTGAGCAGATCGCCCAGATCAAAGCCGATTGGCAGAAGCGTCATCAGGCGGTACTGGAGTCCGGCGGTCTGCAAGTGATCGCTTCCGAGCGTCATGAATCGCGCCGTATCGACAACCAGCTGCGTGGCCGTGCCGGTCGCCAGGGTGACGCCGGTTCGAGCCGTTTCTATCTGTCCCTCGAAGACAGCCTGATGCGCATTTTCGCTTCGGATCGGGTGAAAAACTTCATGAAGGCCCTGGGCATGCAGTCCGGTGAAGCCATTGAGCACCGCATGGTGACCAATGCCATCGAGAAGGCACAGCGCAAGGTTGAAGGGCGCAACTTCGACATCCGTAAGCAACTGCTGGAGTTCGACGACGTCAACAACGAACAACGTAAAGTGATCTATCACATGCGTAACACGTTGCTGGCCGCCGACAACATTGGCGAAACCATCGCCGATTTCCGCCAGGACGTGCTCAACGCCACCGTCAGCGCGCACATTCCACCACAATCGCTGCCTGAACAGTGGGATGTGGCCGGTCTGGAAGCTGCATTGAAGAGCGACTTCGGTGTGGATCTGCCGGTCCAGCAGTGGCTCGACGAAGACGACCACCTGTACGAAGAAACCCTGCGCGAAAAACTGATGGCCGAGTTGCTCGCCGCGTACAACGAGAAAGAAGAGCAGGCAAGTGCCGAAGCACTGCGTACCTTCGAGAAGCAAATCGTATTGCGCGTGCTGGACGACCTGTGGAAAGACCACCTGTCGACCATGGATCACCTGCGTCACGGCATCCACCTGCGTGGCTACGCCCAGAAAAACCCGAAGCAGGAGTACAAGCGCGAGTCGTTTACCCTGTTCTCCGAGCTGCTGGATTCGATCAAGCGCGATTCGATTCGCGTGCTCTCCCACGTCCAGGTACGCCGCGAAGACCCAGCCGAGGAAGAAGCACGCCTGCGCCAGGAAGCGGAAGCCTTGGCCGCGCGCATGCAATTCCAGCACGACGAAGCGCCAGGCCTCGATCAGCCGGAAGCGTTGGGTGAAGAGGTCGAAGTGGCCTTGGCGCCAACGCCGGTTCGCAATGAGCAGAAGCTGGGCCGCAACGAGCTGTGCTGGTGCGGTTCGGGCAAGAAGTTCAAACACTGCCACGGCGAAATCAACTAAGATTTTTGCCTGACGCTGCAGCACCCCGCGCCGCGACCGGCCTTTGCCGTCGCGGCGTTTTGCCATTAATTCCCACCGTCGATAGCGACGGCACAGACATCACCTTATTTTAGGAGCGCATTCATGGCTGTTGGTCTTGGTCCTTTGCCCACATTGCACCCGGTTGCCGGTTTTGAACTCGGCATCGCTTCGGCCGGTATCAAGCGCCCGGGCCGCAAGGATGTGGTGGTGATGCGCTGCGCCGAAGGCTCGACGGTGGCAGGTGTGTTTACTCTCAATGCGTTTTGCGCCGCGCCGGTGATCCTGGCCAAGCAACGCGTTGCCGGGCCGATCCGTTACCTGTTGACCAACACCGGCAACGCCAACGCGGGTACCGGTGAGCCTGGCCTGGTGGCCGCCGCGCGCACCTGCGCCAAGCTGGCCCAACTGACCGGCGTGGACGCCAGCCAGGTGCTGCCGTACTCCACGGGTGTGATCGGCGAGCCTCTGCCTGTGGAAAAAATCGAAGGTGCCCTGCAAGCGGCGCTGGATGACCTGTCTGTGGATAACTGGGCCGCGGCCGCCACTGGCATCATGACCACCGACACCCTGCCAAAAGGCGCGAGCCGTCAGTTCGTGCACGACGGTGTGACCGTAACCGTGACCGGTATCAGCAAGGGCGCGGGCATGATCCGACCGAACATGGCGACCATGCTGGGCTACATCGCCACCGACGCCAAGGTTTCGCGCAGCGTGCTGCAGAATCTGATGCTGGACGGTGCCAACAAGTCGTTCAACCGCATCACCATCGATGGCGACACTTCGACCAACGACTGCTGCATGCTGATCGCCACCGGTAAGGCTGATCTGCCGGAAATCACCGAGGCCAGCGGCGCTTATTTCGCCGCCCTCAAGCAAGCAGTGTTCGAAGTGTGCATGGACGTGGCCCAGGCCATCGTGCGTGACGGCGAGGGCGCTACCAAGTTCGTTACCGTGCAGGTCAACGGAGGCGGCAACCATCAGGAATGCCTGGATGTCGGCTACACCGTGGCCCATTCGCCGCTGATCAAAACCGCGCTGTTCGCCTCGGACCCGAACTGGGGACGTATCCTGGCCGCTGTTGGCCGTGCCGGTGTGCCAGACCTGGACGTGAGCAAGATCGACGTATTCCTCGGCGACGTGTGCATCGCCAGCCGTGGTGCCCGTGCTGAAAGCTACACCGAAGCCCAGGGTTCGGCGGTGATGCAGCAGGAAGAAATCACCATCCGCATCGAGCTGGGTCGCGGCGATTGCAGCGAAACCATCTGGACCACCGACCTGTCCCACGAATACGTGAAAATCAACGCGGAATACCGCACCTGATAGCCGGAGGACACACACGGTGAAACGCGTGCATGTAGCAGCAGCAGTGATCCGCGGCGCCGACGGCAGAATCCTGCTGGCGCGACGTGCCGACACCCAACACCAGGGCGGCCTCTGGGAGTTTCCCGGAGGCAAGGTGGAGGCCGATGAATCTGTCGCCGCCGCATTGTCCCGCGAGTTGCAGGAAGAGTTGGGTATCCAGGTCACCACGGCGCGACCGCTGATCAACGTGCAACATGACTATCCGGACAAGCAGGTGTTACTGGATGTCTGGGAAGTCTCGGCCTTCACCGGCGAGCCCCATGGCGCCGAAGGGCAACCGTTGGAGTGGGTGGCCCCGCGGGATCTGCTCAACTATGAGTTCCCGGCGGCCAACGCGCCGATCGTTGCGGCCGCACGGTTGCCGGCTGAATACCTGATCACCCCCGGCGAGCTGGACGCCGCGCCCCTGTTGCGCGGTATCCAAAAAGCCATCGCCGGTGGGATCAAGCTGGTGCAACTGCGTGCGCCTAATGGCTACGACCCCAAATACCGTGACCTGGCGGTGGATGCGGTGGGGCTTTGCGCCGGCAAGGCGCAATTGATGCTCAAAGGGCCGTTCGAGTGGCTGGGGGATTTCCCTTCCGCCGGCTGGCACATGACCTCGGCCCAACTGCGCAAATATGCAAGCAAGGGCCGCCCTTTGCCGAAGGATCGCTGGTTGGCGGCTTCGTGCCACAACGCTGAAGAACTGGCGTTGGCTGAATTGATGGACGTGGATTTTGTCACCCTGTCGCCGGTTCAGCCGACCCAGACCCATCCCGATGCGCAGCCATTGGGTTGGGAGCAGGCGATGGAATTGATCCGTGGGTTCAACAAGCCGGTATATTTGCTGGGTGGGGTCGGGCCTGCGGAGCGGGAGCGGGCTTGGGAAGCCGGTGCCCAGGGTGTGGCGGGTATCAGGGCGTTCTGGCCGCAGGCTTGAGGTTGCTCCGGCGGGCCTTATCGGGGGCAAGCCCCCTCCCACATTGGAATGTTTTTACAGATCAAAGGTGGGAGGGGGCTTGCCCCCGATAGGCCCTCCCGGTCACCGAATCATGATCAATGGGGCTTCGCCGCAGCCTGCCACAAAACCTCCGCGACACCCTGGCGCTTGGCGATCACCCGCGCTGCCACAAACAGCAGATCCGACAAACGATTGATATACGCCAACCCCACGCCTTCCAGCGGCTCGATAGCATTCAGGTGCTGACACCGTCGCTCGGCACTGCGGGCCAGGCTTCGGCACATATGGGCCTGGGCAATCAGCGCGGAACCACCCGGCAAGATAAAGTTTTCCAGTGGCCCGACTTCTTCGTTCCAACGATCGATCGCTGCTTCCAGGCGATCCACTTCCGCCGCATTCAACGCTTTGTACACCGGCATCGCCAGCTCACCACCCAGGTCGAACAGCCGATGCTGGCAAGGCGCGAGCACTTCGATCACATCATTGAGCGCCGGATGCTGCCCGCTCTGCTCTTCAAGGCCGGCCAGCAGTAATCCCAACTGGCTGTTCAGCGTATCGACTTCGCCAATGGCTTCGACACGTGGGTGGTCCTTGGGAACGCGGCGGCCGTCGCCCAGGCCGGTTTCACCTGTGTCGCCGGTGCGGGTATAGATTTTCGACAGGCGAAAGCCCATGGTCATTGCTCCAGTGGGGTCAGTTCGTGGGCCGGCAGTTGGCTGCCGGCCAAGGGGAGGCGCAGGGTAATACAGGTGCCTTGGCCAAGGGTGGACTGCACTTCCATCTGGCCTTTGTGGTTGTTGGTGATGATGAAGTACGACACCGACAGCCCCAGCCCGGTGCCCTGGCCGATTTCCTTGGTGGTGAAAAAGGGCTCGAACGTGCGTTTGCGCACGTTTTCGCTCATGCCGATGCCGTTGTCTTCCACCTGGATCTCGGCCCAGGGCGGATTCAGGCGGGTGCGCAGGATGATGCGGCCCGGCTCGCGGTCATCCTCACGCAGGTGAATGGCTTGAGCTGCGTTTTTCAGCAGGTTGAGCAGCACCTGTTCCAGTTCGTTGGCAGTACCGGGTACCGGGCCCAGTTGCGGATCGAACTGACGGATGATCGCCTGGCCCTTGAAGTCAAAGCCGATGGTCAAGTCGAAGTCATTGCCGGCAATTTCCACGGCCTGATCGATCAGCGCCGGCAAATCGCAAGGGGCCATCTGTCGATTGCTGCGGCGGCTGAAACTGAGCATATGGGTCACGATCTTCGCCGCCCGCGCGCCCGCTTGCTGGATGCCATCGAGCAATTGCGGCACTTCGCGGCTTTGCAGGTAACGGTTGACCATGGCCAGTTCGACGCCGACCTGTTCGGCGTGTTCAAGGTTCTTGGGCAAGTCCGCGGACAGGCGGCGGCGGATGTTCTGCACGTTGTGCAGGATCGCCCCCAGCGGGTTATTGATCTCGTGGGCCATTCCGGCGGCAAGCCCGCCGACGGAGAGCATTTTTTCCGACTGCACCATCATTTCTTCAAGGGACAGGCGCTGGGTGATGTCATCGATACGGATCACGACGCCACGACCGGCACCGCCTGTCAGCGGGTAAAAGGTCAGAGCGTAATGTTTGGGCTCATCGTCCTTGACCCAGGTCACCCGTTCGATGCGCTCCACGGTGTGTTGCTCGACCGTGGCCTTGATCTGCGGCAGGAACGGTTTGAGCGGCTGAAAGGCCAGGTAGATCGGCTGGTTCAAGGCTTCATCCAGCCGCGTACCGGAAAGTGCGCTGGCTTCCTGGTTCCACTGGGTGACGTAGAGCTGTTCGTCCAGGGCAATCAGCGCCGAAGGCATCGAGTCGATGATGCTGTTGAGGTAATTCTGGAAACCGGTGAGTTTTTTCTCGATCTTGCTGCGTACCTGGACTTCCAATTCCAGTTTGCGATTGGTATGACGCGTCTCTTCCGCCAGGCCTTGGGCTTGATCGTAGGCGGCCTGGGAATCGTCGCGGGCACGCTTGAGTTGTTGCTCGCGGGCTTCGATGCGCGAAAGCATGGTATTGAAGGCTTCGGCCAGGCTGCCGATCTCATCGTGATTGCCACGCCGGGCGCGCAGGGAATAGTTCTCTTCCCGGGTCACTTGGCGCGACAGTTCTTCCAGTTCGTGGATCGGTTTTGTGATCAGGCGTTTGATCTGACGCGCGATGACCAGCCACAGCAGCACACTGAAAATCAGGATGCCAAGGCTGGCGGTCAGCGTACCGGTGTAAAACGCTACAGGCAGTTCGCTACTGGCGACCAGCAGCAGATGCCCGGATGGCTGCCCAGGGCGGGGCAGGGTGATCACTTGGTTAGTGCGAAACTCAGTCACGCGCCAGGCTTCGATATGCCTGTAATTGTCCGGCAGGTGCAGGCGATCACCGTGTTGCATCTGTGCCAGGCGGTTGCCTGCGCTGTCATATAAAGCGGCGGCGCGCAAAGGTGAGTAGCTGGTCAACTCATTGAGCAGGGCATTGGCCTTTTCTGGAGATTCGAGCGCTTCGGCGGCCAGCGCCGGGTTGGAGACCAGTCGCCCGATAGCCTGCAAGGCCTGGGGGGCCATGCTTTCCTGGGAGATCCAGTAGGCGGCGCTGATAAAGGTCAGGTTGGCCACCAGCAGGACGGTGGTCAGCAGCACCAGCAAGGCCGCCAGCAGTTTCTGCCCGACCGGTAGGTTTTCTAGACGCTGGCGCAGCGGCATCAGGTTTTTTCCAGGAGATAGACAGGCGGGCAGGGTAGCGCGTGGTTCAGTCGCGGGGCAATCCGCGCGCGCGCAGCTCGTCGACCAGGCGTTCGTGCAACTGCTGCAAGTGAGGCAGCTTCAATTGGTGACGGGCTGCCGCCTGGCAAGCATAGCCCAACAGATAGCTGATTTCGGTGCGTCGGGCATTGGCGACGTCCTGATACATGGACGAATAGTTGGCGGCAGTGGCGTGAATCACCCGCTCCACTTCATCCTGTAAATCCAGGGCTGCGGCAGGCTGGCCAGCGCATTTCAGCAGTTCGCTCAACTCCCCACACAAGGTTGCCACTTCACAGCGATGGTTTTGTAGGCCGCCGTTACGGCATTGGTAAAGCACGGTCAGTGGGTTGATCGCGCAATTGAGCGCCAGCTTGCGCCACAGGCGCGTCAGGATATCGGTGCTCCAGGCGTGGGGGATGCCGGCGATGTGCAGGTCATCCAGCCAGAGCGGGGGCGTCGGGTGGCGGGCGTCTCCCAGCCAGGTGTAACCATGGCCGGCGAATACCACGCGCCAGTCGCCGTCGCGGAAAGCACCCTCGGTGCTGGAGGCAAAGATGCAACGCGCCAGGGGCAACTGCGCGGCCACCGCGTCCTGACTGCCCAGGCCGTTCTGCAGCAGAATCAACTCGGCATCCGGTACCAGGCGCGGTTGCAGCTGTGCGATTGCCGCTTGGGCGTCGTAGGCTTTGCACGCGACCAGAAGGCGACGGATCTGCGTCGGGCTGTCGGGCGTTTCGCCAATCACCGGGTAGGTATGTGCTTCACCATGCTCCACCAGGGTCAGCCCGTTGCCCGCCTGATAACTGGCCAGGCGCGTCTCGTCGCGCAGGATCAAGCGCACAGGCACGCCCGCGCGCGCCAGCCGTGTGGCCCAGAGTGTGCCCAGGCTGCCGGCGCCGAGAATATGCCAGGTGGTCGACATCAGTTTGTACTCCGCAAGGTCGCTCACAGTGAACGGGACGAAAGAACCGCTATAATGCCCCGGCATTTTAGCTCGGGCGCGCTCCATCTCTACTGAACCCGCCCCTTATATTGGAGAAATCACATGCCTTCGTTCGACGTGGTATCTGAACTGGACAAACACGAAGTCACCAACGCCGTCGAGAACGCCGTCAAGGAGCTGGACCGTCGCTATGACCTGAAGGGCAAGGGCAGCTTCGAATTCAAGGAAAAGGAACTGACCGTCAACCTGACCGCTGAAGCCGATTTCCAGCTGGAAGCGATGATCGAGATCCTCAAGCTGTCCCTGGTCAAACGCAAGATCGACGCGCAGTGCCTGGAAATCAAGGACGCCTACGCCTCTGGCAAGCTGATGAAGCAGGAAGTCATCCTCAAAGAAGGTATCGACAAGGAGCTGGCGAAGAAAATCGTCGCGCATATCAAGGACGCCAAGCTCAAGGTCCAGGCCGCCATCCAGGGCGAGCAGGTACGCGTCACCGGTAAGAAGCGTGACGACCTGCAAGAGGCCATCGCGGCCCTGCGCGCCAAGTCCTTCGACATGCCGCTGCAGTTCAATAACTTCCGCGACTGATGGCTGCCTGGGGAACCCAAGGGCGTTTTTGACGTCCCACCCCCCAATAATTGCGCCTACTCTTGAGCCCTACGGGGCTCAATTGCTTTAAGCGCCGACCGTCCATAAACAGGAGAACAGCAATGGACTTGAACGCTGAAGTAGATCGTCTGGTCAAGACTTCCCAGTCCTGGATCCCGATGATCATGGAATACGGCAGCCGGGTTTTGCTCGCCGTTATCACCCTGGCCATCGGCTGGTGGCTGATCAATAAATTGACCCATCGCGTGGGCCGTTTGCTGGCGGTACGCAACGCTGACCTGGCGTTGCAGCATTTCATCACCAGCCTGGCGAACATCGTGCTCAAGGTGATGCTGATTGTCAGCGTGGCCTCGATGATCGGTGTAGAAACCACCTCCTTCGTCGCCGCTATTGGTGCCGCCACCCTGGCCATTGGTCTGGCGTTGCAAGGCAGCCTGGCGAACTTTGCCGGTGGGGTGCTGATTCTGCTGTTCCGCCCGTTCCGCATCGGCGACTGGATCGAAGCTCAAGGTACCTCTGGCACCGTCGACAGCATTCAGATTTTCCACACGGTGCTGCGTACGGGCGACAACAAAACTGTCATCGTGCCGAATGGCATCCTGTCCAACGGGATCATCACCAACACCAACCGTCAACCGACCCGCAAGGTGGTGTTCGACGTCGGTGTGGACTATGAAGCCGACCTGCAGAAAGCCCGCGACGTTCTGCTGGAGCTGGCCAAGGACCCACGCGTACTGGAAGACCCAGCCGCTGTAGCCGTGGTTTCCACCTTGGGGGATAGCTCGATCACCGTTTCGCTGCGCTGCTGGACTAAAACGGCGGATTATTGGGATGTGATGTTTATGCTCAATGAATTCGCACGTGACCGTTTGAAAGCGGCGGGGATTGATATTCCATTTCCGCAGCGGGTTATTCGTGTAATGCAGGAAGCGGCGCCGAAGTAATAAAAAGAGCGAAAGTTTAACTTGGCCATTCGGTCAGGTTAAACGTCTCACCTTAATCTCGTTAGTTAGCTTGCTAGTTATTTTTCCGATGTAATAATTTTGCAAAAAAAAGCCGGCCTTCTGGAAACAGAAGGCCGGCTTTCTATTTTACGGCCGAGGCCTTAAGTCATCGTTGTAATTAAACCGACAATTACAAGATGTTCAGCGGGTATTGCGCGATCAGACGCAGTTCGTCGAGAGAGCCCGAGTAAACCTGATCAGACGAGCGATAGGTCGCTTGACGTACGCGCAGGCTCAGGTCTTTGGCTGGACCGCTCTGGATCACGTATTTGGCTTCGATATCGCGTTCCCACTCTTTACCATTGTTAGTGGTCGAGGTGTTGGCGCCAGTACCTTTCACATAACGAGTCATGAAACTCAGGCCTGGGATGCCAAAGGTCGCCATGTTCAGGTCATAGCGAGCCTGGTAGGACTTCTCGTCTTCAGCGTTGAAGTCGGAACGGGCGATGGAGTTGGCCAGGAAAATCGTGCCGCCGCCGTCTACGCCGTAACCGTACTGGCCGTCGCCGCTGACCTTCTGTGCTGCCAGGGTGAAGGTGTGAGCGCCAATGGTGTACGCGCCTTGCAGGCTGAACGCACGGTTGTCGAGCTTGGTGGTGCTGTCTTTGTCAGCACGTACCAGGCCGGCGCCGTCGCTCTTGGTGTCGTAGATGTTGAAGTCGACAGCCACGGACTGGTCGTCGCTGAGCGCGTGGGTCCAGTTCACGTTGGCGTAGATCTTCTTCCAATAGTCTTCCACTTTGGAGTAGTAGAGGCTGGTGGTGACCTCAGGGGTCCAAGAGTACACGCCGCCCAAGAAGTTGGCATCGCGCAGGCCGCGTTTCGAGCCTGGTTCAGAGCTGGCGATACTGTCGCGATAGGTTTGATCCTGCGCAACGATCGAGGTGAAATGACCGGCTTCCAGTTTCAGATCTTTGATTTCGTTGCTGGTGATGGAAACGCCCTGCGGCAGTTCCGGCAGCAGGCGGCTGTCATCGGAGGCGAATACTGGGGCGGTAGTGTATTGATCACCAACCTTCAGGACGGTGTTGGAAATACGGAATTTCACGGCAGCGCCGGCTTTGGAGTAGTCATCTTGCGAACGACCGTCGGACCCTTCTGGGAAAAGGCCGGTACCTGCACGACCTTTGCCGCTATCGAGCTTGACGCCCAGCAGGCCGATGACATCAACACCAACACCGATGGTGCCTTGGGTGTAGCCTGAGCTGAACAGACCATGGAAGCCCAGACCCGCTTCTTCGATACGGCTTTGCTCAGCATCGTGGTTACGGCGGTCACGGCTGAAGTACAAAGCACGCGTCAGAATGCTTGCTGTACTGTCTTCGATAAAACCCTTGGAATCGTCCTGGGCGGACGCCATTGCGAACTGCGAGGTACCGGCTGAAACAGCCAGTGCGATCATGCTCCACTTCATCACGCGCATCGTGATTTGCTCCTTTGGTTTTCGGAAGAGTACTGCCGTCCCACCTGTATTTTTATCTGGGCGGCTCTTTCTTTTTTGTGTCGGCGCAAAGTTATATCACGCAGACCCTATTGACGATACTTACCCATCTTTCCTTTCAGCTTCTTTACGAGGCTGTCGTAAATTGCTAGCTCCATGTCGCAAATTCACAGCCCAAAATGTATCTGGACTGACAACTTCAGTACTGTTTCAAAACTCCCTTCGAAGTTCGAATGCATCCTTGCCTTGTACTGACTCGCTGTTGTTTTTTATCGCGAAACACCGGTCTCCGAACCCGTGCCGTTGCCGACGATGTGGGTGTGAATGCAACAAGCGTGCTCAAAGCGGTAACCCAATGTCATTTTTTCGTGAAAAAAGTTCCGTAGCTGTAAAAACCGCATAAACACAGGCTTTTTACGCCGTTTGGTTAGGGCTTGACCTCTCTGTGGAATACCTGTTGTCAGGCGTAAAAAATCCGTTCATGTGTGAAGCGTTACCGGTTCACCCCGATAAGTGGGTAATCGGCGGATCCCTTTGAGGCACGGGTGGGTCATTTTGGTGCGTCTCGGCAGGGCCCGTTCTAGCGTAGCTCAAATATTTACCTGCATCGAAAGGGTGCAGGTTTTTTGGCCGGCTGCCTCGCGGGCTTATCTTCAATCGTTGTGAAGCGGCCGGCATTCGAAGGTATGCTGGGGCCTGATTCTGACTTGCCGAATGGAGTGCCCGCGGTGTTCGCCCTAGATCAACGCCTGCAACAAGACACACTGGTCATCGGGGACTTCCCGTTATGCCGCCTGCTGCTGTCCAATGACTCGAACTACCCCTGGTTTATCCTGGTCCCGCGCATCAACGGTATCAGCGAGGTGTTTCACCTGGATGTCGCAGATCAACAAAAGCTCTGGGAAGAGACGACCGGTCTGGCGCAGTTGCTCAACGACGGTCTGGGCGCGGATAAAATGAATATCGGCGCGCTGGGTAACGTCGTCAGCCAGTTGCATGTGCATGTGATCGTGCGCAAACGCGACGACGCCGCCTGGCCTGCTCCGGTATGGGGCAAGCATCCGGCTCGTCCTTATACGGAAGAACAGGTGGTGGCCTTGCGTGCGCGTCTGCGCGAGCTGCTGCCTGCCGATTTCAATTTTGGCCAGGACTGAATCATGGACTTGCAAGACCGTGTTACCGACCTGGAAAGCCGCCTGGCCTTTCAGGATGACACCATTGAGACCCTCAACGACATCCTGGTCACCCAGCAACGCGCGGTCGAGCGTCTGCAGCTGCAGATAGCCGCGCTGCTCAAGCGTCAGGAAGAGATGGGCGGCCAGTTCGAAACGTCCGAAGAGGAAGCGCCACCGCCTCACTATTAAAGAGGGGCCATGAAAAAACCGCGACCCAGCCAGGCTGGATCGCGGTTTTTTTTGCTGCCAGGGCTGGAGTCAGCGGCGCGGCAGTGCAGCGATCACGTCTTCAGCTTGCAAGCCTTTGTCGCGATTCATTACGGAGAACTCCACGCGCTGGCCTTCCACCAGGACGCGATGGCCTTCGCCGCGAATGGCCCGGAAGTGGACGAAGATGTCGTCGCCCGAATCGCGGGAAATAAAGCCGAAGCCTTTGGAGGTGTTGAACCACTTGACGGTACCGGTATCCCGATTGGTCATGTCGTAGGTTTGCGACGCGGCCGCCGGAGATGCACGGTAGAAGCTGATGGCCAGATGAAGAGCGATGGCGACCACAGCAATGACCAGGCTGAGCAGGATGGCCGGGTGGCCGCCCACTTCAGGCATGGGTGCCAGGAGGGTGAGGGTTTGTACGACAACGGTCAGAACCAACAGCGCGCTGACCAGGTTTTGCAGTTGATGACGAGTGCCCTTGTTCCAGTAAGGGACCACGGGTGCCAACGTCAGGTTAAGAAGGCCGAACAGTGCCAGGTACAGCGCGTCGTGTTGTTGCAGGTACGGCAGGCTCTCTGGTTGCAGGCTCGGTATAAAGGACAGCAGCAAAGCTGCAACGCCCGTTAGCAGGTGGACGATTTTCAACATTTTGATTAACTCACGTTAAGACGGATCACTAGGAAGAGCTGACTGGCACGGTTCGCTTCTGAACAATGGGAGGCGTTGGGCACGTGCGCGGGTATCAGCCTATGCCGGCCATCGCAGACATTAACGATGGCGACACGCTGCCTATTTAACAGCAAAGGCCGTGCCTTCTCAAATCAAGCATTTCGGGGTGTTGCAAGGGGCGGGGCATTTCCTTGGCAAACGCTTGTCCTAGACAGGTGTGCTTGTTTTGGAATGGCTTTTTAGGATATTTCCTACCTTGATTGGCGAATTACCACTCAAGGGCGATTTGTCGCACCTCGCTCGCTGCGCGTCACCTGTGCGCTTGCTAGAGTGGTGTTGCACCTGATCAATGAATGCTTGTCAATTGAAGGGGATAAACATGGCAATCGATATCGGTATCAGTGAAGAAGATCGTAAATCCATCGTCGATGGGCTTTCGCGTCTGCTTTCCGATACCTATGTACTGTACTTGAAGACCCACAACTTCCACTGGAACGTTACGGGCCCCATGTTTCGAACGCTGCACCTGATGTTTGAGGAACAGTACAACGAGCTGGCGCTGGCGGTGGACTCCATTGCCGAGCGTATCCGCGCATTGGGCTTCCCGGCGCCGGGCGCTTATTCGATCTACGCTCGTCTTTCTTCGATCAAGGAGGAGGAGGGCGTGCCGAGCGCCGAAGAGATGATCCAGCAACTGGTGGCGGGCCAGGAGGCCGTTACGCGTACTGCCCGCGGCATCTTTCCGTTGCTCGACAAAGTCAGCGATGAGCCGACTGCGGATCTGTTGACCCAACGTATGCAGGTCCACGAAAAGACCGCGTGGATGTTGCGTTCCCTGCTCGAAGCCAAGTAAGTCGAGTCTGAGCGGCGCCGTCCTGGCGTCGCTCGCTCGTTTCTGCACGCTTCCTGGCGTTGTCCTACAGGTATCAACTCCCTGTCTTCTGGCTGAGCCCGCGCTTCCTGCTGTTTGATAAGCCCACTGTCCAATGGGAGCGACCCATGGGCTGCTGTTTGGCAATGGAGTGTCAGGTGTATGTCACGCGCAGTGAGTAATGGAGTCATGGAATCCTGTGGCTTTCATCAGATAAAGATCGATCCCTTTGCCAAAGGGTTCGATATGGGGTTGGCAAGGCCATTGTCCCGATCAGTCAGGCTCAACGGGTTTTCGACGTGCCTGCGGCTTGAGCAGATTTATTGGAATATCCTTACGGAAATCGCCAGGATCAACGCCTGTTCAGTCAGTGCGTTACTGTCTTATGTCGATCGGGAAGTGCACTTGCGTTATGGAGGTGTGAAAAACTTCAGTGGTCTGGTCAGGGTGGTGTGCGTGGTTCACCTGTTAAAAGGCCGTACGGCTGCGCCCGACCCGGAGTAAACAAAGGTGCCCGGGGTCGGCTCGCTGTGTTGGCGGGCTGGCTGCCGGGCAGAAAGCCGGCTGCGCTGGCTCGATTTACCAGATATAATCCCGCGCTTTGCTGCGCAGGCCGGGGCTTACCCTTCGGGCAGGCGTGGCGCAGTAACGATCTGTTCGCCGAGACATCGCCATGCCCATGTACGACTATCAATGTGCTTCCTGTGGTCATCAGTTGGAAGCCATCCAGAAGATCAGCGCCGCGCCGTTGGTCGATTGCCCGGCCTGCCAGGCTCCTGAACTCAAGAAGATGTTGTCCATGCCGGGCTTTCGCCTCAGTGGCAGCGGCTGGTACGAGACCGATTTCAAGACCGGCGCCAAGAAGAATCTGGCGGGCGGCGACAAAGCAGACTGAGTTGAACTCTACGCGCAGGCTCCTGCATTATCCGTCACCTGGCTTATATGAACGGTGACGAGGCAGGCCTCCACCGAATTTCGAATTACGAGAAGTGAAACCACGACCATGATGCGCAGCCACTATTGCGGCCAACTGAACGAGACCCTGGAAGGTCAGGAAATTACCCTTTGCGGATGGGTTCACCGTCGCCGCGACCACGGCGGGGTGATCTTCCTCGATATCCGTGATCGTGACGGTCTGGCCCAAGTGGTGTTCGACCCGGACCGCGCCGAGAGCTTTGCCGCCGCCGACCGCGTGCGCAGTGAGTACGTGGTGAAGATCACCGGCAAGGTGCGTCTGCGTCCGGCAGGTGCCGTGAACAAGAACATGGCCTCCGGCGGTATCGAGGTGTTGGGCTACGAACTGGAAGTGTTGAACGAGTCGGAAACCCCGCCGTTCCCACTCAACGAATACTCCGACGTCGGCGAAGAAACCCGCCTGCGCTACCGCTTCCTGGACCTGCGTCGTCCGGAAATGGCCGAGAAGCTGCGTCTGCGCTCGCGCATGACCACCAGCATCCGTCGCTTCCTCGACGAGAACGGCTTCCTCGACGTTGAAACGCCGATCCTGACCCGGGCCACCCCGGAAGGCGCGCGTGACTACCTGGTGCCTAGCCGCACCCACGCCGGTAGCTTCTTTGCCCTGCCGCAATCGCCGCAGTTGTTCAAACAGTTGCTGATGGTGGCCGGCTTCGACCGTTACTACCAGATCGCCAAGTGCTTCCGCGACGAAGACCTGCGCGCCGACCGTCAGCCGGAATTCACCCAGATCGACATCGAGACCAGTTTCCTCGATGAAAAAGAGATCATGGGCCTGACCGAGCAGATGATCCGCAACCTGTTCAAAGAAGTATTGGGCCTGGAATTCGGCGAATTCCCGCACATGACCTTCGAAGAAGCCATGCGTCGCTACGGTTCCGACAAACCAGACCTGCGTAACCCGCTGGAACTGGTGGACGTGGCCGATCAGCTGAAAGAAGTCGACTTCAAGGTGTTCAGCGGCCCGGCCAACGACCCTAAATGCCGCATCGCTGCCCTGCGCGTGCCTGGCGGCGCGAGCATGCCGCGCAAGCAGATCGACGACTACACCAAGTTCGTCGGCATCTACGGTGCCAAGGGCCTGGCGTACATCAAGGTCAACGAGCGCGCCAACGGCGTTGATGGCCTGCAATCGCCCATCGTGAAGAACATCCCGGAAGCCAACCTGAACGTGATCCTCGATCGCGTGGGTGCGGTCGATGGCGACATCGTGTTCTTCGGTGCCGACAAGGCCAAGATCGTCAGCGAAGCGCTGGGCGCGCTGCGGATCAAGCTGGGCCACGACCTGAACCTGCTGACCTGCGAATGGGCGCCGATGTGGGTCGTTGACTTCCCGATGTTCGAAGAGAACGACGACGGCAGCTTCAGCGCCTTGCACCACCCGTTCACCGCGCCGAAATGCTCCCCGGCCGAGTTGGAGGCCAACCCGGCGGGCGCACTGTCGCGCGCTTACGACATGGTGCTCAACGGCACTGAGCTGGGTGGCGGTTCCATCCGTATCCACCGTAAAGAGATGCAGCAAGCGGTCTTCCGTCTGCTGGGCATTGATGAGGCGGAGCAGGAAGAGAAATTCGGCTTCCTGCTCGACGCCTTGAAGTACGGGGCCCCGCCCCACGGTGGCCTGGCCTTCGGTCTGGACCGTCTGGTGATGCTGATGACCGGTGCCCAGTCGATCCGTGAAGTGATCGCCTTCCCGAAAACCCAGAGTGCCGCGGACGTCATGACCCAGGCGCCGGGCGTAGTGGATGCCAAGGCATTGCGCGAGCTGCATATCCGCCTGCGCGAGACGCCGAAGGCTGAGTAAAGCCGCTGCGTGAAAGCGCACTGAGGTTTACGCGGTCTAAAAAGGCGCATCTTCGGATGCGCCTTTGCGTTACAAGGGTTGTGTTTTTAAAGAGAAAGGTCCGGCCTGGGGCGGGATTGATCAGGTTTCTAGAGAATTCGGAGTTGTGTTATGGCTGGCCATTCCAAGTGGGCGAACATCAAGCACCGCAAAGAGCGTCAGGATGCCAAGAAAGGCAAGATCTTCACCAAGTGGATTCGCGAATTGACCGTCGCTGCCCGTCAGGGCGGCGGTGATCCGGGCTCCAACCCGCGTCTGCGCCTGGCGTTGGATAAGGCGCTGGGCGCCAATATGAGCCGCGACATTATTGATCGCGCCGTGGCCCGTGGTGCCGGTGCTGCCGATACCGACGACATGGTCGAGCTGACCTACGAAGGCTACGGCCCGGGCGGCGTGGCGGTGATGGTCGAGTGCATGACCGATAACCGTAACCGCACCGCGGCTGCCGTGCGCCATGCGTTCAGCAAGTGCGGTGGCAACCTCGGTACTGACGGGTCGGTGGCGTACCTGTTCGAGCGCAAGGGGCAGATCACCTTCGCGCCGGGCACCGATGAAGACGCGCTGATGGAAGCGGCGATGGAGGCGGATGCCGACGACGTGGTCACCAACGACGACGGTTCCATTGATGTTTTCACCTCGTTTGCCAGTTTCTACGCTGTGCGCAATGCGTTGGAAGCTGCCGGCTTCAAAGGCACCGACGCAGAAATCGTGATGCTGCCGACGACCAGTGCCGAATTGGACTTGGAAGGCGCGCAGAAAGTGTTGAAGCTGCTGGATATGCTTGAAGACTTGGACGATGTACAAAACGTCTATTCGAATGCCGATATTCCAGAGTCAGTGGCCGAACAGCTAGGCTGAAGCACGATGTGGATTGATGGTGGGAGGGGGCTTGTCCCCGATAGCGGTGTATCAGTCGCTGTATGTGGCGACTGATACTCTGCAATCGGGGGCAAGCCCCCTCACACATTGAATCTTCCCTGTATCAAAAAATGTGTTTAACCCAACCCGCAGGCGTTATGACTTTAATCCTAGGTATCGACCCCGGTTCGCGCATCACCGGTTTTGGCGTGGTGCAGCAGACTCCGCGTGGCTGCGTCTACGTTGCGTCGGGTTGTATTCGTACCGGTTCGGGGGAGTTGGCCGAGCGCTTGCAGATCGTCTATCGCGGCGTGCGTGAAGTGATCCAGACCTACGGGCCGGTGACCATGGGTATTGAAAAAGTGTTTATGGCCAAGAACGCCGACTCGGCGCTCAAACTCGGCCAGGCCCGTGGTGCGGCCATTGTTGCTGGCGCGGAGGAGGGCATGGAGATCGCCGAATACACCGCGACCCAAGTCAAGCAGGCTGTGGTCGGTACTGGTGGTGCCAATAAAGAGCAGGTGCAGATGATGGTCATGCACATGCTCAAACTCACGGCTAAACCGCAAATCGACGCCTCCGACGCCCTGGCCATTGCCATCTGCCATGCGCACACCCGTTCCAGCCTGCTGCCTCATGGCCTGGGTACGGCACGCAGTCGTGGCGGTCGCCTGCGTCTCTGATAGCATCAGCGCAATCGTGATTTCCGGTCAGGCTTTGATCTGACCCTAAGTGTTAAGGATCTGTACCGTGATTGGACGTTTGCGCGGCACCCTGGCTGAAAAACAGCCGCCGCACCTTATTTTGGATGTCAACGGGCTGGGCTATGAGCTGGAAGTGCCCATGACCACTCTGTATCGCCTGCCGTCGGTCGGCGAGCCGCTCACGCTGCATACCCATCTGGTGGTGCGCGAAGACGCGCAATTGCTCTATGGTTTCATTGGCAAGCGCGACCGTGACTTCTTCCGCGAACTGAT
Organism: Pseudomonas sp. MD330_10; assembly: GCF_042610415.1. Lineage (NCBI taxonomy): Bacteria > Pseudomonadati > Pseudomonadota > Gammaproteobacteria > Pseudomonadales > Pseudomonadaceae > Pseudomonas > Pseudomonas sp. MD330_10. The sequence goes on along the minus strand of NZ_JBHGZU010000006.1, from coordinate 201,934 downwards.
CCGCCTCAATGGCGTGGGACCGAAACTGGCGCTGGCCTTGATGTCGAGCCTGGAGGTGGATGAACTGGTGCGTGCCGTCTCGGCGCAGGACACCTCGGCCCTGACCAAGGTGCCAGGCGTCGGCAAAAAGACCGCCGAGCGCTTGCTGGTGGAACTCAAGGACCGCTTCAAAGCCTGGGAAGTGGTGCCGAGCATGTTTGCCTTGGTGCCGAACCAGCCTGATATGCCGGCGTCCCAGGTTGCCAGCGCCGAAAGCGATGCAGTCAGCGCGTTGATTTCCTTGGGCTACAAACCCCAGGAAGCGAGCAAAGCGGTATCGGCCATCAAGGATAAGAACCTGAGCAGTGAAGACATGATCCGCCGCGCCCTGAAGGGAATGATTTAAGTGATTGAAGCTGATCGTCTGATCGCGGCCACCGGCCCGCGCGACCGTGAAGAAATCCAGGACCGGGCCATCCGCCCCCTGAGCCTGGCTGAATACATCGGCCAGCCCACCGTGCGCGAGCAGATGGAGCTGTTCATCCAGGCGGCGCGCGGGCGCAGTGAGTCCCTGGACCACACGTTGATCTTCGGTCCGCCGGGGCTGGGCAAGACCACCCTGGCCAACATCATTGCCCAGGAAATGGGGGTGTCGATTAAGTCCACCTCAGGTCCGGTGCTGGAACGTCCCGGTGATCTGGCAGCGTTGTTGACCAACCTAGAGCCGCACGATGTGCTGTTTATCGACGAAATCCACCGGCTTTCGCCGATTGTCGAGGAAGTACTTTACCCGGCAATGGAGGATTTCCAACTCGACATCATGATTGGCGAAGGCCCGGCGGCTCGCTCGATCAAGCTCGATTTGCCGCCGTTCACTCTGGTGGGCGCCACCACGCGAGCGGGGATGCTGACCAATCCGCTGCGAGACCGTTTTGGGATTGTTCAACGTCTGGAGTTCTATAGCACGGCGGATCTGGCCACGATCGTCAGTCGTTCGGCGAGCATCCTTGGCTTGCCGCTGGACCCTGAAGGCTCGTTTGAAATCGCGCGGCGTGCCCGGGGCACACCGCGTATCGCCAACCGTTTGCTGCGTCGTGTGCGTGACTTCGCCGAAGTGCGCGCCAAGGGGCACATTACGAAGGCGGTGGCTGACCTGGCGCTCAACCTGCTGGATGTGGACGAACATGGCTTCGATCATCAGGATCGGCGTCTACTCTTGACCATGATCGAGAAGTTCGACGGTGGCCCGGTAGGCGTGGACAGCCTGGCTGCCGCCATCAGCGAAGAGCGCCATACCATCGAGGATGTGCTTGAACCGTACCTGATCCAGCAGGGCTATATCATGCGCACGCCAAGGGGGCGGGTGGTGACGCGTCATGCTTATCTGCATTTTGGATTAAACATTCCGTCACGATTGGGCGAAATGCCCGTAGTAGACGAATTCCTCGATGCAGTGGACGATTAAAAGCGCTCGGCTCGACGATTTATTCAAGGTTTGTGCTGTCCCAGTGACTGGCGTCGTCATTCTGTCAGTGAAAATGTTTCAGAGAATGAAAAAACAGTTGCCTGGCCGGATTGGCAACCTCAGGAGTAAGCACTAGAGTATGCGCGCGCAAAACGGGGATCAGTCGTTCGCACATCGCTGTCGCGTTTATTACGAGGACACCGATGCCGGCGGCATCGTTTATTACGTCAATTACCTTAAGTTCATGGAGCGGGCTCGAACCGAGCGGCTACGGGAGCTGGGCTTTGCCCAATCCCAGCTGGCAGGGGAGGACCTGTTATTCGTCGTGCATTCCAGCGAGGCGCGTTATCACGCCCCGGCGCGACTGGATGATGAACTGCTGGTTAGCGCTGAAGTCATCGAATTGAACCGTGCCAGCCTGCGCTTCAAACAGCAGGTCAGGCGGGCAACGGATGCAACGCTGCTCTGTGAGGGGCAGTTTTTGGTGGCGTGTGTACGCACCAACAGTTTGAAACCTCGGGCCATTCCCGAAACTCTACGTGTGGCCTTTGCCGCCGTGAGCGGCGCGGGTAAACAATCAAAGCAGGAGATTTAGCGTGGAACCTACCGTCGTCGACCATTCCTCCATGTGGAGCCTGGTCAGCAATGCCAGTGTTGTGGTTCAACTGGTCATGCTGACCCTGGTAGCCGCATCGGTTACCTCTTGGGTCATGATTTTTCAGCGCAGCAACCTGCTGCGTGCCGGTCGACGTGCCCTGGAGAGCTTTGAAGAGCGCTTCTGGTCGGGTATCGACCTGTCCAAGCTCTATCGCCAGGCCGGCAGCAATCCGGACCCGGATTCGGGTGTGGAGCAGATCTTCCGTGCCGGCTTCAAGGAATTCTCCCGCCTGCGCCAGCAGCCTGGTGTAGACCCGGAAGCGGTGATGGAAGGCGTGGCCCGCGCCATGCGCGTCGCCATTTCCCGCGAAGAAGAGAAGCTTGAGCAGAGCCTGCCTTTTCTTGCCACCGTTGGCTCCGTCAGCCCGTATATCGGCCTGTTCGGTACGGTGTGGGGGATCATGAACTCCTTCCGTGGTCTGGCCCAGGCTCAGCAAGCGACCCTGGCCACCGTGGCTCCCGGTATCGCCGAAGCCCTGATCGCCACTGCGATCGGTCTGTTTGCCGCCATCCCTGCGGTGATCGCCTATAACCGCTTTGCCGCACGCGGCGAGAACCTGATTGGCCGTTACTACACCTTCGCCGATGAATTCCAGGCGATCCTGCACCGTAAAGTGCACACCAGCGAAGAATAAGCAGGTACCTCCCGATGGCTTTAATCACTCGAGCTCGAACCAAGCGCAAGCCGGTCGCCGAGATGAACGTAGTGCCTTACATCGACGTGATGCTGGTGCTGCTGGTGATCTTCATGGTGACCGCGCCGATGCTCAACCAGGGTGTGAAGGTTGATCTGCCCAAGGTTTCCAGCGAAGCCTTGCCGCAAGACAACAACACTCAGGTGCTGACCATTTCGATCAAGTCCGACAAGACCTATTACTGGAACCTTGGCAGCGAAGTCGACACTCAGAAGCAACAGGACAAGGCCCTGACGTTGCCGGCGATGACCGATGCGGTGACCAAGATCATTCGCGCCGGTAACGAAGGTGGCAAGCACACCCAAGTATTCATCCGCGGTGACAAAGCAGTCGACTATGGCTCCGTCATGGGTGCCATGGGCGGGCTGCAGAAGGCCGGCGTCGGTAATGTTGGCTTGATTACCGAGGCGCCCTGATGCACCAACAGCGAGAGCCGTCCGCCTCGGAAAGCTACTTCTGGCCTAGCGTTTGGGCGATTGCCCTGCATGTGCTGGTGTTTGGCATGTTGTTCGTCAGCTTCGCCATGACCCCGGACCTGCCGCCAGCCAAGCCGATCGTGCAGGCGACCCTGTATCAGCTGAAATCGAAAAGTCAGGCCACTACCCAGACCAATCAGAAGATTGCGGGTGAGGCTCAGAAGTCGGCTGCGCGCCAGACTGAAGTCGAGCAGATGGAACAGAAGAAGGTCGAGCAGGAAGCGGTGAAGGCTGCTGCGGAACAAAAGAAAGAAGAGGCGGCTCAAAAGGCCGAGGAATCGAAAAAGGCTGACGAAGCCAAGAAGGCCGACGAGGCGAAAAAGGCTGATGAAGCCAAGAAAGCCGAGAAAGCTGCCGAAGCTAAAAAGGTTGAAGAGAAACAATTGGCTGATATAGCCAAGAAGAAATCTGAAGAAGAAGCCAAAAAAGCTGCCGAAGAAGAGGCCAAGAAAAAGGCCGCTGAGGAAGCTAAGAAGAAGATAGTCGAGGACGCGAAGAAGAAAGCCGCCGAAGACGCCAAGAAAAAAGCTGAAGCAGACGAGGCGAAGAAGAAAGTCGCCGACGACGCGAAGAAGAAAGCTGCCGCTGATGCCCAGAAGAAGAAGGCTCAGGAAGCAGCGCGCAAATCCGCCGAAGAGAAAAAGGCCCAGGCCTTGGCAGATTTGCTCTCCGACACGCCGCAGCGTCAGCAAGCCTTGGCCGATGAGCGTGGCGATGAAGTCGCGGGCAGTTTCGACGACCTGATTCGGGCGCGGGCGGCGGAAGGCTGGACACGTCCACCTTCGGCACGCAAAGGCATGACAGTAGTGCTGCAGATCGGCATGTTGCCGGACGGTACGGTGACTTCGGTCAGCGTAGCCAAGTCCAGTGGTGACGGTTCGTTCGACAGTTCGGCGGTTGCCGCGGTCAAGAACATTGGCCGGTTGACCGAGATGCAGGGAATGAAACCAAGCGACTTCGCTCCCTATCGTTCATTCAAGATGACATTCACACCTGAGGATCTAGCCTTGTGAGAAACCTTCTTCGAGGAATGCTTGTCGTTATTTGCTGTATGGCAGGGATAGCGACGGCGGATGAAAAGAACATCCTGGTTACCAGCGGTAGCGATCGGGCCACTCCGATCGCGGTAGTGCCGTTCGGTTGGCAAGGCGGCAGTGTATTGCCGGACGACATGGCACAGATCGTCAGTGACGACCTGCGCAACTCCGGTTATTACGCGCCAATTCCAAAAGGCAACATGATCAGCCAGCCAAACCAGGCCAGCGAAGTCGTGTTCCGTGACTGGAAAGCCGTTGGCGCCCAGTACCTGATGGTCGGCAACATTGTGCCGGCTGGCGGCCGCTTGCAAATCACCTACGCGTTGTTCAACGTGGCCACCGAGCAGCAGGTCCTGACCGGCAGCGTGTCGGGCACCACCGAACAATTGCGTGACATGGCCCACTACATTTCGGACCAGTCGTTTGAAAAGCTCACCGGCATCAAAGGTGCTTTCTCTACGCGTCTGCTCTATGTAACGGCTGAACGCTTCTCGGTAGATAACACTCGCTACACCCTGCAACGTTCGGACTACGACGGTGCGCGGGCAGTGACCTTGCTGCAATCGCGCGAGCCGATCCTGTCGCCGCGCTTTGCACCGGACGGCAAGCGTATTGCCTATGTGTCCTTCGAACAGAAGCGCCCACGTATCTTTGTGCAGCATATCGATACCGGTCGCCGTGAGCAGATCACCAACTTCGAAGGCCTTAACGGCGCGCCTGCCTGGTCACCGGATGGCTCGCGCCTGGCGTTTGTGCTGTCTAAAGATGGCAATCCGGATATCTACGTGATGAACATGGCTTCGCGTCAGATCACCCGTGTTACCAGCGGCCCGGGCATCAATACCGAACCGTTCTGGGGCAAGGATGGCTCGACCATCTACTTCACTTCCGACCGTGGCGGTAAGCCACAAATCTACAAGTCCAGTATTGGCGGTGGCGGTGCGGAACGAGTGACCTTTATCGGTAACTACAACGCCAACCCTAAACTTTCGGCTGATGAAAAGACGTTGGTGATGATTCACCGTCAGGATGGTTTCACTAATTTCCGGGTTGCGGCCCAGGATTTGCAGCGCGGAACCGTAAAAATCCTTACAGATACCAACCTTGATGAGTCAGCTACTGTTGCGCCCAACGGCACCATGGTAATCTACGCCACCCGCCAGCAGGGCCGGGGAGTCTTGATGCTCGTGTCCATTAATGGACGCGTAAGGCTCCCGCTTCCTACCGCACAAGGCGAAGTCAGAGAACCATCCTGGTCCCCTTACCTGAACTGACGCGGCGCTACAAAAAGATTTGCTTAACACACTGGGGTTCATTAGGAGTTTCACGATGGAAATGCTGAAGTTTGGTAAGTTTGCTGCTCTGGCTCTGGCTCTGTCCGTAGCCGTTGGTTGCTCGTCCAAAGGCGGCGACAATGCCGGTGAAGGCGCAGCTGTTGATCCAAACGCTGGTTATGGCGCTAACACTGGTGCAGTTGACGGCTCCCTGAGCGAAGAAGCTGCTCTGCGCGCGATCACTACTTTCTACTTCGAATACGACAGTTCGGACCTGAAGCCAGAAGCCATGCGCGCTCTGGACGTTCACGCGAAGGACCTGAAAGCTAACGGCGCTCGCGTTGTTCTGGAAGGTAACACCGACGAACGTGGTACTCGTGAGTACAACATGGCACTGGGCGAGCGTCGTGCTAAAGCCGTTCAACGCTACCTGGTCCTGCAAGGCGTTTCGCCAGCTCAGCTGGAACTGGTTTCCTACGGTAAAGAGCGTCCAGTTGCTACTGGCCACGACGAGCAGTCCTGGGCTCAAAACCGTCGCGTCGAACTGCGTAAGTAATTCGTCATGCGAACGTGCCGTCGTGCTCTAACTGTATTGGCTCTCAGCTTCGCACCGCTTGCGGTGTGGGCTGCGGTTCCTGTGGAAGATAGCAACTCTGGCTATAACAATAGCGGGAGCAGTTATCCGCCAGCGGGTTATGGCACGAACGGCGCCTATGCTGGGGGGGCGGCTACGTCCGCGCCCTCGGCACAGGGCGAACTGTTCAATCAGCTGCAACGCATGCAGGATCAACTTGCGCAGCAACAAGGCGCGATTGAAGTTCTGCAGAATCAAGTGAACCAGCTCAAGCAAGAAGGCCTGGAGCGATACCAGGATCTTGATCGACGTATAGGAGCCGGCGTTACACCTGCCGCCACTCCTGATAATTCTTCTGCCGGTGGCGCGCCAAGCGCTGCTGCCGGTGGTGCAGCAGCCGGGGCGGCCGCTAGCCAAGCCCCCGCCGCCAGCAGCGAACCGGGTGACCCAGCGAAGGAAAAGCTCTATTACGATGCTGCCTTCGACCTGATCAAAGCCAAGGACTTCGATAAAGCCAGCCAGGCTTTTACCGCATTTCTGCGCAAATACCCCAACAGCCAATATGCGGGCAACGCTCAATACTGGCTTGGCGAAGTCAACCTCGCCAAGGGTGATTTGCAAGGTGCCGGCCAGGCATTTGCCAAGGTCAGTCAGCTGTACCCCAAGCACGCCAAGGTGCCGGACTCGCTGTATAAGCTGGCTGACGTAGAGCGCCGCCTGGGTCATACCGACAAGGTCAAAGGCATTCTGCAGCAAGTAGTGGCCCAGTATCCGGGGACGTCCGCTGCCCAGTTGGCTCAACGCGACCTGCAACGCTTGTAAGCGAAGCTGCCCGTTTAGAAGAAACCCGCGCCTGGCGCGGGTTTTTTCGTTAGAATCCACGCCCTTTTATGAAACACGCTTCTTGGGGTCTACGCGTTGGCGGGGTTCCTAGAAGTGCCTGACGGAGGCGGACAGCCTGTTTAGCTGTTACGCCCGTGGCGATTATGCAAGACACATTACGTATTACCGAAGTTTTTTACTCGTTACAGGGTGAAACGCGAACCGCAGGCCTGCCTACTGTATTTGTACGGCTGACAGGTTGCCCTTTGCGTTGCCAATACTGTGACAGCGCTTACGCCTTCAGTGGCGGCACCGTGCGTACCCTCGACGATATCCTGGAGCAGGTGGCAGGTTTCAAGCCCCGTTACGTCTGCGTGACGGGCGGTGAGCCCCTGGCACAGCCCAATGCCCTCCCGTTGCTCAAGCAGCTGTGTGACGCAGGTTATGAAGTGTCTCTGGAAACCAGCGGCGCCTTGGACATCTCTGCGGTAGACCCTCGCGTGAGCCGCGTGGTCGACCTCAAGACCCCGGATTCAAAAGAGGCGCATCGCAACCGCTACGAAAATATGGATCTGCTGAGCGTCAACGATCAGGTCAAGTTCGTGATTTGTTCTCGTGATGACTACGATTGGGCAGTATCAAAGCTGATTCAGTATGGTCTTGAGCGGCGCGCAGGTGAGGTGCTGTTCTCCCCAAGCCACCATGACCTGAATGCCCGCGACCTGGCTGACTGGATAGTGGCAGACAATCTGCCGGTGCGCTTGCAGCTGCAGCTCCATAAATACCTGTGGAACGACGAGCCGGGTCGTTGAAATTCAGCTTCTCGGACTCGGCCTTGGTGGGTTGTATGGGGCTTGCAAATAGCCTTAATCACGGCGATAAGGTGTTTTTTCTGATTTATTTTAAATAAAGTGTTGAATAGTCCTTAGAAATCAGTATTATACGCGCCACCACACAGCGGGTCGTTAGCTCAGTTGGTAGAGCAGTTGGCTTTTAACCAATTGGTCGTAGGTTCGAATCCCACACGACCCACCATTTTTAGCGGTTTAGAAAATCCGGAAGGCCCACGTAAGTGAGGATTTCCGGGTTTTTTTTTGCCTGCGATTTGGGGGCGGACGGAGTCGGAAGGGTTTGAAAGACGCCTCGGGCAGTACTACAGCGATGATCCCGGAGGTTCCCATTTTTTACCCGACAGGCACCCCCGCGAATACCAGATTAGGCTTTTGAATCCATTCGATATTCTGTAGCCTTGCCCAGCTTCTGTTTCACCCGTGCTTGATGAACACAATCACTTCGTCCGGCGGTGCCCGAAGGGCTCCAGAGCCGGTGGTACACTCGACTTTCGCGCTTCTGCGCCTGCAGGTCTTGCGAACATGACGCACATTTCCGAACGCTTACTGGTTCAAGCCCATCTCGACGCCAAGCAGCCTAAGGCTCTCAGCGCCGAGGAAGAGGCGAGCCTGCGTACCGCCATCGCCGCTGAGCTCAAAGCTCAAGACGCGGTGCTGGTAGCCCACTTTTATTGCGATCCGGTGATTCAGGCCCTGGCCGAAGAGACCGGTGGCTGTGTCTCCGACTCCCTGGAAATGGCTCGCTTCGGCGCCGCGCACCCGGCCAAGACCGTGCTGGTTGCCGGCGTGCGTTTCATGGGGGAGACGGCCAAGATCCTTACACCTGAAAAACGCATTCTCATGCCTACGCTTGAAGCGACCTGCTCTTTGGACCTGGGCTGCCCGGTAGATGAGTTTTCGGCGTTTTGCGATCAGCATCCCGAGCGTACCGTGGTGGTGTACGCCAATACCTCGGCTGCGGTAAAAGCGCGGGCTGATTGGGTGGTGACGTCCAGCTGTGCGCTGGAAATTGTCGAGAGTCTGATGGACAACGGCGAAACCATCATCTGGGGCCCGGATAAACACCTGGGCACCTACATCCAGCGCCAGACCGGCGCCGACATGCTGCTGTGGGACGGTGCCTGCATCGTCCATGAAGAGTTCAAGTCCAAGCAGCTGGAAGATATGAAGGCGCTGTACCCGGATGCAGCCATCCTAGTGCACCCGGAGTCTCCCACGTCGGTGATCGAGCTGGCCGATGCGGTGGGCTCCACCAGCCAACTGATTGCCGCAGCGCAGCGTTTGCCGAACAAGACTTTCATCGTGGCGACCGACCGCGGGATCTTCTACAAGATGCAGCAGCTATGCCCGGACAAGGTCTTCGTAGAAGCGCCTACGGCCGGCAACGGTGCGGCATGTCGCAGTTGCGCACACTGCCCGTGGATGGCCATGAATACGCTGGAGCGCACGCTGCAGTGCCTGCGTGAGGGCAGCAACGAGATCTTCGTCGAACCCTCAGTGATTCCACAGGCTGTGAGACCGCTTAAGCGCATGCTGGATTTTACTCAGGCTGCGCGCCTGAAGCTGGCCGGTAACGCATAGTCGAGTGCGGTAAAAAACGTGGGAGGGTATGGCCCTCCCACATTTTGATCTGTACCAGGCACGGGGTTATTTTTTCTGCTTCGGAATCCGCACCAACTGCGTATCCGAGTAGATGTCATGCCAGCTGCGTTTCTGCTTGTCGAACAGCGACCAGAGAAACCCCAGCCCCACGCACAACCACGACGCAATTGACACCACAAAGCGCAGCAGCGCTTGCCACAGGCTGATCCGCGAGCCGTCGGCGTTCTGCACGCGTACGCCCCACACCTGCATGCCCAGGGTCTGACCGGAATGGGTCCAGAACTTGGCGAAGAACCCAAACAGTACAAACAATAGAATCGTCGACAGCAGTGGGTCGCCATCCAAGGCGCCCGATTCGGTCAACGTGCGCATCCTGGCTTCGCCCATGAACGCGATCCAGATCAGTTTGTAAATAAACGCGGTGACGATCATCAGGGCGGTGCACAACAGGAAGTCATAGAACATCGCTGCCAAACGACGACCCAGGCCAACGGCGGGAAATTCGCCTTGGGGGCTCAGCAGGGGTTTGGACATGGCAGGGCTCTCGGAAGGAAAAAGCCATTTTACGGAATTGCGCCCATAAAAAAGCCCCTGATGTCATATCAGGGGCTTTTTGTCGCAGAGGAATCAGCCTTCTGCTTGAACTTCGTCAGCCTGCATGCCTTTTTGGCCTTGCACCGCAACGAAGGTCACTTTCTGGCCTTCTTTCAGGCTCTTGAAGCCGTTGCCCTGAATAGCGCGGAAATGCACGAACAGATCCGGACCGCTTTCTGGAGTGATAAAACCAAACCCTTTCTCGTCGTTAAACCACTTGACGGTACCGCTCTGACGTTCAGCCATTTTCTTATTTCCTTGACGCTAAAAAATTAATGACAGCCCCTTTCACGCGAAAGAGTACTGGGCTGGGTTGCAGGAAAGTAAGAGACGTCGAACGGGTTGTAGCAAAACTACTTCAGCTACTGCCCAGGTCCAGGTTCCAAGCGACCCATGCAAACACAGTGGGCAAACTCTACGCCAACTAATACGATAAAAACAAGCCCTGCCGGACGCCCCGCATTGCGCGGGCTGATGACACTTCGTTGAATATAATGGAACTGACTTATTCGATAGTCCTAATCACTTGATATAGGCAGCCGCCAGTCATATTAACTATCGTAAATGCACTGTTTTATGGCGGTCGCGTTACAGTTTAGTGCACCTTGGCGCGACCGCGTTACTTATAGGAACAGTCAATCAGCCACGGTAGTAACGCTGTGGCACAAATGGCATTTTACTTACACGAAGTGGCACCTTTTTCCCACGCACCAACGCAGAGACTTCTGTATCCAGAGCGGTAAAGGCGCTGTCGAGGTAACCCATGGCCAGCGGGCCGCCCAGGCTTGGGCCGAAGCCGCCGCTGCAGACGCTGCCAATCACGCTGCCGTGTGCGTCGACGATCTCAGCGCCTTCACGTACTGGCGTGCGTTCCTGGGGCAGCAAGCCCACGCGCTTGCGGCTCACGCCAGTCTGTTGCTGGGTGAAGATCCGGTCCGCCCCCGGGAACCCCCCGGCGCGGGCACCGTCGGCGCGGCGTGCCTTGGAGATGGCCCATAGCAGGCTGGCCTCGATAGGCGTGGTGTCCGTGTTCATGTCATGACCGTACAGGCACAGGCCGGCTTCCAGACGCAGGGAGTCGCGGGCGCCCAGGCCGATGGGTTGTACTTCGGTTTCGGCCAGCAGGCTGCGGGCCAGGCTTTCAGCGCTGGCCGCAGGCACGGAAATCTCAAAGCCGTCCTCGCCGGTGTAGCCGGAGCGGCTGACATAGCAATCCACCCCCAGCAGGCGCACGGCGGCGAACTGCATGAAGGTCATCTTGGTCACTTCCGGCGCCAGGCGCGCCAGCACCTTCACCGCTGCCGGGCCTTGCAGCGCCAACAGGGCGCGCGCTTCGAACAGCGGCTCGATGGTGCACTGATCACCGATGTGTTGGCGCAGGTGGGCCAGGTCTTGATCCTTGCAGGCCGCATTGACCACCAGGAACAGCTCATCGTTACCCAGATTGGCCACCATCAGGTCATCGAGGATGCCGCCCTGATCGTTGGTGAACATCGCGTAGCGCTGCATGCCCACCGGCAGGTCGATGATGTCGACCGGCACCAAGGTTTCCAGGGCCTTGGCAGCATTGGCGCCACTCAGACGGATCTGACCCATATGGGACACATCGAACAACCCGGCCTGATCACGGGTGTGCAGGTGCTCCTTCATGACACCGAGCGGGTATTGCACCGGCATGTCGTAGCCGGCGAAGGGCACCATGCGCGCGCCCAGCTCGATGTGCAGGGCATGCAGCGGGGTTTTCAATAGGGTTTCGGTGGACATGTTCTGCTCCTGAAAAACGTGCTGGCGCGCCTTTAGGCGTCAGCACTCGATAATGTTGACCGCCAAACCGCCACGGGCGGTTTCCTTGTATTTGCTTTTCATATCGGCGCCGGTCTGGCGCATGGTGCGGATGACCTTATCGAGGGACACGAAGTGCTGCCCATCACCACGCAAGGCCATGCGCACAGCGTTGATCGCCTTCACCGAGCCCATTGCGTTGCGCTCGATGCAAGGCACTTGCACCAGGCCGCCAATGGGGTCGCAGGTCAGGCCGAGGTTGTGCTCCATGCCGATCTCGGCGGCGTTTTCCACTTGGGAAACGCTGCCGCCCAGCACCTCACACAGCGCGCCGGCGGCCATGGAGCAAGCCACGCCGACTTCGCCCTGGCAGCCCACCTCGGCGCCGGAGATCGACGCATTTTCCTTGTAAAGAATGCCGATGGCGGCGGCGGTGAGCAGAAAGCGCACCACGCCGTCTTCGTTCGCTCCTGGGATAAAGCGCATGTAGTAATGCAGCACCGCCGGAATGATCCCGGCCGCACCGTTGGTGGGCGCTGTGACCACGCGCCCGCCGTTGGCGTTTTCTTCGTTGACCGCCAGGGCGTACAGGTTGACCCAATCAAGCACCGACAACGGATCGCGCAACGCCGATTCCGGGTTTTTGCACAGTTGACGATGCAGGGCCGCGGCGCGGCGCTTGACCTTCAAACCACCGGGCAAAATGCCTTCGTTGCGACAGCCCGCGTCGACACAGTCCTGCATGACCTGCCAGATTTTCAGCAGGCCGGCCCGGGTTTCCGTCTCTGGACGCCATGCGCTTTCGTTGGTCAGCATCACTTGGCTGATGGACAATCCGTACGTCGCACAATGCCCAAGCAGGTCCTTGGCGCTCTTGAATGGAAAGGTCAGGGGCGTGGCGTCTTCGACAATCCGGTCAGCGCCGGCGGCACCTTCATCCACCACGAAGCCACCGCCGACTGAGTAGTACTCGCGGCTGCGGATCTGCAGGCCGGCGGCGTCGAAGGCGCGGAAGATCATGCCATTGGGATGATAGGCGAGGGGCTTGCGGATCATCGCCAGGTGTTCTTTCTCGTTGAACGCAATGCTGTGTTCGCCGAGCAGGTTCAAGCGACCGTCGCTGCGCATCTGCGCCAGGCGCGTGGCCACGGTTTCGGTGTTCACGGTGTCCGGGTGTTCGCCTTCCAGGCCCAGCAGCACGGCTTTGTCGCTGCCGTGGCCTTTGCCGGTGGCGCCGAGGGAGCCATAGAGTTCCACCTTGACGTGAGTGGTGGCGCTCAACAGCGCGTCACGCTTGAGCCCCTCGACGAATCGAGCGGCGGCGCGCATCGGGCCGACGGTATGGGAACTGGAGGGGCCGATGCCAATCTTGAACAGGTCGAACACGCTTAAAGACATGAGTGGTTCTCCGGTTTCTTGTTATAGGAGCAGCGGCAAGCTCCAAGCCACAAGCGGCAAGAAAGAGCCTCTCGGCTTTTAACTTGCAGCTTGTAGCTTGCCGCTTCCAACTGCTTTAGGCATAAAGCTCTATCGACGGGCACGCACACACCAGGTTGCGATCGCCAAACACGTTGTCGACCCGGCCCACCGGCGGCCAGTACTTGCCTTCGATCAACGACGCGACCGGGTACACCGCCTGTTCACGGCTGTACGGATGGCTCCACTCACCCACCAGTTCGGCGGCGGTGTGCGGGGCGTTTTTCAGTGGGTTGTCGTCTTTATCCAGGGTGCCGTTTTCCACCGCGCGGATTTCTTCGCGGATGGCAATCATCGCGTCGCAGAAGCGGTCCAGTTCTTCCTTGGATTCGCTCTCGGTCGGTTCGATCATCAGGGTGCCCGCCACCGGGAACGACATGGTCGGGGCATGGAAGCCGAAGTCGATCAGACGCTTGGCCACGTCATCCACGCTGATACCGCTGCTGTCCTTGAGCGGGCGCAGGTCCAGGATGCACTCGTGTGCCACCAGGCCGTTGCTGCCGGTGTACAGCACGGGGTAGTGCTCTTCGAGGCGACGGGAAATGTAGTTGGCGTTCAGGATCGCCAGTTGCGACGCGCGCTTGAGGCCCGCGCCGCCCATCATGCTGATGTACATCCAAGTGATCGGCAGGATGCTCGCGCTGCCGAATGGCGCCGCGCACACCGCGCCTTCCTTGCGCTCCATGGCCGCATGGCCCGGCAGGAAAGGCGTGAGGTGCGATTTGACACCAATCGGGCCAACACCTGGGCCGCCACCGCCGTGGGGGATGCAGAAGGTCTTGTGCAGGTTCAGGTGGGACACGTCGCCGCCGAACTTGCCCGGTGCGCACAGGCCCACCATGGCGTTCATGTTGGCGCCGTCGATGTACACCTGGCCGCCGTTGTCGTGGATGATCCCGCAGATTTCGCGGATGCCTTCTTCGAACACGCCGTGGGTGGACGGGTAGGTGATCATCAGCGCGGCCAGGTGCTCGCGGTGCTCGATCGCTTTGGCGCGCAGGTCTTCGATGTCCACGTTGCCACGGGCGTCGCAGGCGGTGACGACCACGCGCATGCCGGCCATGTTGGCGGTGGCTGGGTTGGTGCCGTGGGCGGACGAGGGGATCAGGCAGATATCGCGACGGGCTTCGCCACGGCTCTGGTGGTAAGCACGGATCGCCAGCAGCCCGGCGTATTCGCCTTGGGAACCAGCGTTCGGTTGCAAGGAGATGGCGTCATAACCGGTGGCCGCGCAGAGCATGGCTTCGAGGTCGGCGGTCAGTTGCTGGTAACCGGCGCTTTGTTCGGTTGGGGCGAACGGGTGCAGGGCGCCGAACTCGGCCCAGGTCACCGGGATCATTTCGCTGGCGGCGTTGAGCTTCATGGTGCACGAGCCCAACGGAATCATGGTGCGGTCCAGCGCCAGGTCCTTGTCGGCTAGTTTGCGCAGGTAGCGCATCAGCTCGGTTTCGGAGTGGTAACGGTTGAACACCGGGTGGCTGAGGATCGGCGACTGACGCAGCAGCGCCGCCGGCAGGCAGCTGTCGGCTTGGGCGTCGAAAGCGGGCTGGGCCTTGCCGTCGGCGAAGATCGCCCACAGGGCCTGGATATCGGCCTGGGTAGTGGTTTCATCGACCGACAGACCAACCCGCTCAGCGTCGACCACGCGCAGGTTGATGCGCTGGGCGCGGGCCTTGTCGTGCAGGGCAGCGGTGGCGGCGCCGGTGTTGAGGGTCAGGGTATCGAAGAACTGCGTTTGCTCGACCTTCAGGCCCAGCGCGCTCAGGCCTTTGGCGAGGATGGCGGTCAACTGATGAATGCGTTGGGCGATCTGCGTCAGGCCTTTGGGGCCGTGATACACCGCGTACATGCTGGCGATGTTGGCCAGCAGCACTTGGGCGGTGCAGATGTTGGACGTGGCTTTCTCGCGGCGGATGTGCTGCTCGCGGGTCTGCATGGCCAAACGCAGGGCCGGCTTGCCGAAACGGTCAACGGACACGCCCACCAGACGGCCTGGCATATCGCGCTTGAACGCATCTTTGGTGGAGAAATAGGCCGCATGCGGGCCACCGAAGCCTAGCGGCACGCCGAAGCGTTGTGCGCTGCCGATGGCCACGTCGGCGCCGAATTCACCCGGTGGGGTCAACAGGGTCAGGGCCAGCAGGTCGGCGGCCACGGCCACCAGGGCGTTGGCGGCATGGAAGCGCTCGGTGAGTTCGCGGTAGTCGAACACATCGCCATTGCTGGCCGGGTATTGCAGCAGGGCGCCGAAGAATGGGCTGAAGTCACTCAGTTCGCGCTCATCGCCCACCACCACATCGATGCCCAATGGCTCGGCACGGGTGCGCAACACGTCGAGGGTCTGCGGGTGGCTGTGGATCGAGGCGAAGAAGGCATTGCTGCCTTTGTTCTTGCTCAGGCGTTTGCAGAAAGTCATGGCTTCGGCGGCGGCGGTGGCTTCGTCGAGCAGGGAGGCGTTGGCAATCGGCAGGCCGGTGAGGTCGCTGATCAGGGTCTGGAAGTTCAACAGCGCTTCCAGGCGGCCCTGGGAAATCTCCGGCTGGTAAGGGGTGTAGGCGGTATACCAGGCCGGGTTTTCCAGGAGGTTGCGCAGGATCGGCGCCGGTGTGTGGCAGTTGTAGTAGCCCTGGCCGATGTAGGTCTTGAACAGTTGGTTCTGGCTGGCGATGGCTTTGATTCGCGCCAGCGCCTCGGCTTCGCTCAGGCCGTCTTCCAGGCCGAGCACGCTGGTGCCCTTGATGCTTTCCGGGATCACGCTGGCGCTCAGGGCTTCCAGGGAGTCAAAGCCCAGGCTGGCGAGCATGTGTTGCTCGTCTGCCTGGCGCGGGCCGATATGGCGGGCGATGAATTCGTTGGCGGTGGTGAGATTAACGGTCATGGCGTGCTCCTCAGGCTTCGGCGTTGGCTTTGATCAGGCGGTCGTACGCGTCCTGATCCAACAGCGTAGTCACTGCATGTGCATCGGCCGGTTTAAAGCGGAAGAACCAGCCATCGCCCATCGGGTCTTCGTTGACCAGCTCCGGGCTTTCGCTGAGCTTGTCGTTCACTTCGAGCACTTCACCGTCCAACGGCATGTACACGCCGCTGGCGGCTTTGACCGATTCCACGGTGGAGGCTTCGTCGCCCTTGGTGTAGGCCTGCAGCTCTGGCAGTTGCACGTAAACCACATCACCCAGTGCATTCTGTGCGAAAGCGGTGATGCCCACGGTGACGCTGCCGTCGGCTTCGGCGCGCAGCCATTCGTGATCTTCAGTAAAACGCAACTCGCTCATGCAAACTCCTCAGGGCCAGAATTCGTCTGGTGGACGGAATGGGAACAGTGGCAGTTGCTTAGCAAAATCGCGGCCAATGTTATTTAGATCATGTAAATCAATGGGTTATAAAAAATTGACGGTATGAGGTGTGCCTGAGGTGTAGCGATTTCGATACGGATAGGCTGCTGAAAAAAAGCCTATGTGGATCAAAGCCTTGCATGGCGCGTAAAAAGCAGGGTTGTAGCGATATCGTTACGCTGTAGCGCTTTCAGTACAGTGGATGTCGTTCTCAGACCAAACGTTGGCAGTGCATTCAATGTGAGAGGGGGCTTGCCCCCGATGACTACCGATCAGCCAACTAACCTGTGACTGACCCGCCGCCATCGGGGGCAAGCCCCTCCCACATTGTCTGTGTTCCATAGTCAGATCCCATGGACCTGTTCAGGGCTTGTTGGGAATACCGTACTTACGCAATCGATGGGCGATGGCCGTGTGCGAGGTGTGCAGACGGCTGGCCAGTTGGCGAGTCGAGGGGTAGCTGGTGTAGAGCTTTTCCAGCAGGTCGCGCTCGAAGTCTTCCACGGCCTGTTCCAGGCTGTCGATTTCCACGTCGCTCTGGCGCG
Organism: Pseudomonas sp. MD330_10; assembly: GCF_042610415.1. Taxonomy (NCBI): domain Bacteria; kingdom Pseudomonadati; phylum Pseudomonadota; class Gammaproteobacteria; order Pseudomonadales; family Pseudomonadaceae; genus Pseudomonas; species Pseudomonas sp. MD330_10. The sequence continues at coordinate 184,773 of NZ_JBHGZU010000006.1, read as the reverse complement.
CCACCGAGGTGCCGGCGATGTCCAGGTCGCCGATGTCCACCAGGCTGCTTTCGCAAATGGCTGCGGCACGAAAGATCACGTTCTGCAATTGGCGTACGTTGCCCGGCCAGCGGTTGCCCAGCAGCGCCGGGTAGGTGCCTGGCGCCAGGCGGCACACCGGGCGCTGGATCTGCGCGCAGGCCTGCTGCATAAAGTAGCGCGCCAGCAGCAGGATGTCCTGGCCGCGCGCGCGCAGGGGCGGCACTTCCACGTTGAGCACATTGAGGCGGTAAAACAGGTCTTCACGGAAGGTGCCTTCGCTGACCATTTTTTCCAAGTCGCGGTGGGTGGCGCTGAGGATGCGCACGTTGACCTTCACCTCACGGTCACCCCCGACCCGGCGGAAGCTGCCGTCATTGAGAAAACGCAGCAATTTGGCCTGCAGATACGGCGACATTTCGCCGATCTCATCCAGGAACACCGTGCCCTGGTTGGCCAGTTCCATCAGGCCCGGTTTGCCGCCGCGTTGGGCGCCGGTAAAGGCACCCGGTGCGTAACCGAACAGCTCGCTCTCGGCGAGGTTTTCCGGCAGCGCCGCGCAGTTCAAGGCCAGGAACGGTGCACTGGCGCGTGCGCTGATGGCGTGGCAGGCGCGGGCCACCAGCTCTTTGCCGGTGCCGGTTTCACCCTGGATCAGCAACGGAGCATCCAGCGCCGCCACCCTTTGCGCGCGGGCCTTGAGGGTGCGGATCACCGGGGACTCGCCCAGCAGCGCATCGAAGCCCTCTGCATGGTCGTGGTGCAGGGCCGACAGCTGTTCGCCGATACGGTTGGGCTGGTAGAGGGTGAGCAGAGCGCCGGCATCGGTGATCGGCGTGGCGTCGAGCAACCAGGTCTGGCCGTTCACGCTGATCTCGCGCAGCGGCAGGCGAAAGCCTTGTTCCAGCAGGGTTTCCAGCAAGGCCGGGTCATTGAATAGCGCGCTGATGCTTTCGCCGGCCGGTTCGCGGCCGTACAGCGCGATCAACGCCGGATTGGCCAGCAGGATCTTGCCCGCACTGTCCACGGCCAGCACTGGGTCGGTCATGGCGGCCAGCAGGGCATCTAATTGCAGGTGACGGCGTTGGCCAGGGAGGATGTCCACCACGGTCACCGCCTGCACGCCGTGCACGCTGAACAGGGCGTCGCGCAGTTCTTCCAGCACTTCGGCGCTCAACGTCGGTGCATCGATATAGACGTTGGGCGGCACCATCTCCACCGCATCCAGATTCAGATTGCGCCCACCCAGCAGGGCCAGGACTTCCTGGGTGATGCCGACGCGGTCGATGAAGCTGACGTGGATACGCATGGGATGGCGTTGGGTTCTGGGGTGCGGAGGGTGCCAAGTATGCCTTGCAGGCGATAGAGATCAAACTGTGAGAGGGGGCTTGCCCCCGATCACGACGTGTCAGCCAATGTATCTGTGGCTGATTCGCCGCTATCGGGGGCAAGCCCCCTCCCACAGTTTTAACGGTAGTGCGTCCGTGTGACCGGATTATGCCAGGTGTTCGGGTTTGACCGGGTCGCCCGATTTCACATCCAGCTGGTGCCGCACATCCTCGAACATCAGGTCGTACTGTTTGTGCATCGAGCCGTTCAATACCGCGACCTTGGGCATGCCGTATTTCTGCGCAATATTCATCGCATGACGGGCAAAGTCGAATGCCTGGTCCTTGGGCAGGAAGAACGTTTCCTTGAGTTCATTGCCCTGTACCGAGCCATGGATCGTGAACTGCATGCCCTTGCCTTCCTTCGGGTCCTGCTCAACCTGATAGTCGATACAGAGGTTGTAGCTGTAGTCGTCCTTGTTCAGCGCATGTCGCTCGATATGCAAGTGACCGGATTCAAAGGTGGCCATAGGCGAATCTCCTCTACTTCACAGATAGGTGATGCCAGGTGTTGCCGTGCTGATGCGTGTGCCGGCGGTGCCCTGGACGATCGCTTCGATGTCCGAGAGTGAACCGATCACGGCGGTTTTGCCAGTGCGGCGGGCGAACTCGCAGGCGGCCTGAACCTTGGGCCCCATGGAGCCAGCGGCGAAGCCGAGTTTTTCCATGTCATCGGGATGGGCCTGGCCGATGGCCTTTTGCGTGGGTTTGCCATAGTCGATGAAGGCTGCGTTGACGTCGGTGGCGATCACCAACAAGTCGGCGTCCAGTTGCGAGGCCAGCAGCGACGAGCACAGGTCTTTGTCGATCACGGCTTCAATGCCCTTGAGCTTGCCGTCTTCGCCATACATCGTTGGGATGCCGCCGCCGCCGGCGCAGATCACGATGGCGCTTTTTTCCAACAACCACTTGATCGGGCGAATTTCAAAGATGCGTTTGGGCCGTGGGCTGGCGACTACGCGGCGGTATTTATCGCCGTCCGGTGCAATCGCCCAGCCTTTTTCAGCGGCGAGTTTTTCCGCTTCGTCCTTGGAGTACACCGGGCCGATGGGCTTGGTGGGGTGCTTGAACGCCGGGTCGTTGGCGTCCACTTCCACTTGGGTGAGCAAGGTGGCGAACGGCACTTCAAAGTCCAGCAGGTTGCCTAGTTCCTGTTCGATGATGTAGCCGATCATGCCTTCGGTCTCGGCGCCCAGCACGTCCAGCGGGTAGGGCGAGACGCTGGTGTAGGCCGCCGCCTGCAATGACAACAGGCCGACCTGCGGACCATTGCCGTGGGCGATTACCAGTTCGTTGCCAGGGTGGATCTTGGCGATCTGTTCGGTGGCGATGCGGATGTTGGCGCGTTGGTTGTCCGCGGTCATGGGTTCACCACGGCGGAGCAGGGCGTTGCCGCCCAGGGCTACGACGATGCGCATAAAGAATGTCCTTCTAGAGTTCGATGATGCGAACACAGGACCAAATGTGGGAGGGGGCAAGCCCCTCCACACTTAACCCGTGTAGCCTTTAGATATCCGCCAGCGCCGATACCAGAATCGCCTTGATGGTGTGCATGCGGTTTTCCGCCTGCTCAAAGGCAATGTTGGCCGGCGACTCGAACACCTCTTCGGTCACCTCCACACCATTGGCCAGGTTCGGGTAGCGCGCGGCGATATCTTTGCCGACTTTGGTTTCGCTGTTGTGGAACGCCGGCAGGCAGTGCATGAATTTCACCCGAGGGTTGCCCGAGGCTTTCATCATCTGGGCGTTGACCTGGTACGGCAGCAGTTGCTCGATGCGCTCATCCCATGCCTCCACCGGTTCGCCCATGGATACCCAGATATCGGTGTGGATGAAGTCCACGCCTTTCACAGCTTCTTTGGGGTCTTCGGTGATGGTGATGCGAGCGCCACTTTCTTCAGCGAAAGCCTGGCACTGCTTGATGAAATCTTCATGCGGCCACAGGGCCTTCGGTGCGCCGATGCGCACATCCATGCCGAGCTTGGCGCCGATCATCAGCAACGAGTTGCCCATGTTGTAACGCGCGTCGCCCAGGTAGGCATAGCTGATGTCATGCAGCGGTTTGTCGCTGTGTTCACGCATGGTCAGGGTGTCGGCGATCATCTGGGTAGGGTGGAACTCGGCGGTGAGGCCGTTGAATACCGGCACGCCAGCGAACTTGGCCAGCTCTTCGACGATTTCCTGTTCGAAGCCACGGTACTCAATGGCGTCGAACATGCGGCCGAGCACGCGCGCGGTGTCTTTCATGCTTTCTTTGTGGCCGATCTGCGACGAGACCGGGTCGATGTAGGTGACGTGGGCGCCCTGGTCATGGGCCGCCACTTCGAACGCGCAGCGGGTACGGGTGGAGGTTTTTTCGAAAATCAGCGCAATGTTCTTGCCTTGCAGGTGCGGACGCTCGGTGCCGGTGTACTTGGCGCGCTTGAGGTCGCGGGACAGGTCCAGCAAGTAATGCAGCTCACGGGTGGTGTGGTGCATCAGCGACAGCAGACTGCGGTTGCGCATATTGAAAGCCATGATGGATCTCCTTCTGTTTAGGTTATCCCCATGGCCGACGCCTTATGAGCGGCGGCCATGGCTTGAAAATTAGTAGTCGATTGGGTCGCGGATGATCGGGCAGGTCATGCAGTGGCCGCCGCCACGGCCGCGGCCCAGTTCACCGGCGCTGATGGTGATGACTTCCACGCCGGCCTTGCGCAGCAGGGTGTTGGTGTAGGTGTTGCGGTCGTAGCCAATCACCACGCCCGGCTCCACGGCCACCACGTTGTTGCCGTCGTCCCACTGCTCGCGCTCGGCGGCGAAGCTGTTACCGCCGGTCTCGACCACGCGCAGGGCCTTGAGGTTAAGCGCCGCGGCCACGGTGTCGACGAAGTTGGTTGTTTCCCGTTGGATATCGATGCCGTGGGGCTTGCTCTCGTCGGGGCGCAGGGTGAACGGCACGATCTGGTTGACCACTTCGGGGAAAATGGTGACCAGGTCGCGGTCGCAGAAGCTGAACACAGTGTCCAGGTGCATTGCGGCGCGGGACTTCGGCAGGCCGGCCACGATCACCCGTTCCACCGCTTTGTTTTTGAACAGGTTGCGCGCCAGTTGGCCGATGGCCTGGTGGGACGAACGCTCGCCCATGCCGATCAACACCACGCCGTTGCCGATTGGCATTACGTCACCGCCTTCCAACGTGGCGGCGCCGTGTTCCTGGTCGGGGTCGCCGTACCAGATCTGGAAGTCGGCGTTGGTGAACTCGGGATGGAATTTGTAGATGGCGCTGGTCAGCAAGGTTTCCTGGCGTCGCGCCGGCCAGTACATTGGGTTGAGCGTCACGCCGCCGTAGATCCAGCAAGTGGTGTCGCGGGTGAACTGGGTGTTGGGCAGCGGCGGCAGAATGAAGCTGGAATGGCCGAGGAAGTCGCGGAACATCTCGATGGTTCGGCCGCCGAAACTGCTTGGCAGGTCATCGGCGGACACGCCGCCGATCAGGAATTCGGCGATCTTGCGCGGCTCCAGGCTGCGCAGCCAGGAATTGACCTCTTCGACCAGGCCCAGGCCGACCGTGTTGGCGGTGATTTTGCGCGACAGGATCCAGTCCAGCGCTTCGGGCATCGCGACGATATCGGTCAGCAGGTTGTGCATTTCCAGCACATCAATGTCCCGCTCGCGCATCTTGGTGACGAAATCGAAGTGGTCGCGCTTGGCCTGGGCCACCCACAGCACGTCATCGAACAGCAGTTCATCGCAGTTGTTGGGGGTCAGCCGCTGGTGGGCCAAACCTGGGGAGCACACCATGACTTTGCGCAGTTTGCCGGCTTCGGAGTGGACGCCGTACTTCACTTTTTCCGTGGTCATTTCAGATCCTCCAATGAACAACAATTACAAGGTCAGGAAGCCGTCGTAGAGTCCATAGGCCGCCACCAGGGCGCCAATGACTACCGCGGCGAAAATCAGCTTCTCGACGTTGGTGAAAATCGGTTTGCCCAGTTCATGCTTGGCCTTGGCGAACAGAATCGCGCCGGGTGCATAGAGCAGGGCGGACAGCAGCAGGTATTTGGTACCGCCGGCGTAGAGCAGCCAGATCGCGTAGATCAGCGCGATGGCACCGATAAACAGGTCTTTCTTGCGCTCGGCCAGGGCGTTTTCGTAAGTTTCGCCGCGCACCGCCAGCAGCAGGGCATAAGCGGCCGACCACAGGTAGGGCACCAGAATCATCGAGGTGGCGAGGTAGATCAGCGACAGGTAAGTACTGGCCGAGAACAAGGTGATGATCAAGAACAGTTGCACCATCGCGTTGGTCAGCCACAGGGCGTTGGCCGGTACGTGGTTGGCGTTTTCCTTGCGCAGGAACTCCGGCATGGTGTGGTCCTTGGCGGCGGCGAACATGATCTCCGCACACAACAGTACCCACGACAGCAATGCCCCCAGCAGCGAGATGATCAAGCCGACACTGATCAACACCGCGCCCCAGTGGCCCACCACGTGCTCCAGCACGGCAGCCATCGATGGGTTCTGCAACTTGGCCAGTTCCGGTTGGGTCATGATGCCCAGGGACAACACGTTGACCAGCATTAGGAACAGCAGCACGGTGATAAACCCGATCACTGTGGCCTTGCCCACATCGGTGCGTTTTTCCGCACGGGCCGAGAAGATGCTTGCGCCTTCGATGCCGATGAACACCCATACGGTGACCAGCATCATATTGCGCACTTGGTTCATCACGCTGCCCAGGTCCGGGTTTTTTACGCCCCAGATGTCAGCGGTGAAGATGTCCAGCTTGAACGCGAACAGGGCGATCAACACGAACAGCACCAGCGGCACCACCTTGGCGACGGTGGTCACCAGGTTGATGAACGCCGCTTCCTTGATGCCGCGCAGCACCAGAAAGTGCACGGCCCACAACAGCACCGAGGCGCCGATTACCGCAGCCGGGGTGTTGCCTTCGCCGAAGATCGGAAAGAAGTAACCGAGGGTGCTGAACAGCAGCACGAAGTAACCGACGTTGCCCAGCCACGCACTGATCCAGTAACCCCAGGCTGAGGAGAAACCCATGTAATCGCCGAAACCGGCCTTGGCGTAGGCGTACACACCGCCGTCAAGGTCGGGCTTGCGGTTGGCCAGGGTCTGGAACACGAACGCGAGGGTCAGCATGCCGATGGCCGTAATGACCCAACCGATCAATACCGCACCGACATCGGCGCTGGCGGCCATGTTTTGCGGTAATGAGAAAATGCCGCCGCCGATCATCGAGCCGACGACAAGTGCAACCAAGGCGCCTAATCGAAGTTTTCCGGGAGATTCAGACATTGCATAACTCCAATGCAGGAGAAGAGAGACCACAGAATAAATCCGTGCGCTAATCAAACAGCTGACTCAGATCACTTCATTGGCACATTCCATTGTGAATTAATGACTTAAAGGCAAACCGATGAACCTTGGCTTGCCCCGCAAAAGCGCTTTCTAGAGCGCTTTGTACGTGTGGTTAATCATTTGTTGCGATATATGAACGTTTGAAGCTAGACCGGATTCCTGAATGTGCAAACTTTTTCAGAGCCGCCTGCGAACTAGCGAGCAATACTTGGTGTGCCCAGTCGTATTTAAATTCTAAATAAGCCTAAACTCTATTAACTGTCATGCCTTTGCGTTATGAGCATGGCGGTTAAATTACGCTCGGTAATAGGCGCTACACTCGAACGATTAAATAAGTTGAGTGCACAGTTGTTGGCTCAAGTGGTTTCAGTCAGGAGTACTCATGTCTCAAACAACCCAGAAGCTTCGCCTCAGTGGCCTGATCGCTTTGGTGGTGGGGTCTATGATCGGTGGGGGGATTTTCTCGTTGCCCCAGAACATGGCCGCACGCGCCGAAGTCGGCGCCGTATTGATCGGTTGGGCGATCACTGCCGTAGGCATGCTGACTCTGGCTTTCGTATTCCAGACCCTGGCTAACCGTAAACCCGAGCTTGACTCCGGGGTGTATGCCTACGCCAAGGCCGGGTTTGGCGATTACATGGGCTTTTCGTCGGCCTGGGGTTACTGGATCAGTGCGTGGCTGGGCAACGTCGGTTACTTCGTGCTGCTGTTCAGCACCCTCGGTTACTTTTTCCCGGTCTTTGGCCAGGGCAATACCCCGGTGGCTATCGGCTGTGCCTCATTGTTGCTGTGGGCTGTGCATTTTCTGGTGCTGCGTGGGATCAAGGAGGCGGCGTTTATCAACCAGGTCACCACCGTCGCGAAAATCGTACCGCTGCTGATGTTTATCGTGATTGCCGCCGTGGCATTCAAGGCCGACGTGTTCACCCGGGATATCTGGGGCCTGGGCAACCCGCAGATCGGCGGGGTGGTGGAGCAGGTGCGCAACATGATGCTGGTCACCGTGTTTGTGTTTATCGGCATCGAAGGCGCCAGCGTGTATTCAGCGCGAGCCGAGAAGCGCTCAGACGTCGGCCGGGCCACGGTGATCGGCTTTCTCGGCGTGTTGGCGTTGCTGGTGCTGGTGAATGTGTTGTCCTTGGGGGTCATGAGCCGGCCGGAGTTGGCGGGGCTGCAAAACCCATCGCTGGCCGGCGTACTCGAGCGTATCGTCGGGCCGTGGGGGGCGCTGTTGATCAGCGTCGGGCTGGCGGTGTCGCTGCTCGGTGCGTTGCTGTCGTGGGCCTTGTTGTGCGCGGAAATTCTCTACGCCACCGCCCATGACAAGACCATGCCGGCCTTCCTGAAAAAGGAAAACGCCAACCAGGTGCCGGTCAACGCGCTGTGGCTGACCAATCTGATGATCCAGGCTTTTCTGGTGATCACGCTGTTTTCCCACAGCACCTACACCAAGCTGATCTACTTGGCGTCGTCGATGATTCTGGTGCCTTACCTGTGGTCGGCGGCGTATGCGGTGTTGTTGAGCGGGCGCGGCGAGACCTACGAAGGCGCCCACCGCCAGCGTCTCAAAGACTTGCTTATCGGCCTGGTCGCCCTCGGCTACGCGGTGTGGCTGCTGTACGCCGGCGGGTTGAAGTACTTGCTCTTATCGGCGCTGCTGTATGCGCCGGGTGTGATTCTGTTCGCCCTGGCCAAGCGCGAACAGGGCCTGCCGTTGTTCACCCATGTGGAAAAAGGCATTTTCAGCTGCGTGATTGCCGGCGCGGGGCTGGCGGCCTATGGGTTATACAGCGGGGTACTGTCATTGTGACAGTGAGCAGCGTGGCGCAGCCCTATCGGCATCTCAACAAGGGCAGACGATCACCACTGTGGCCGATGTGAACCCAGTTCTCCGGCCGGCAGATCCCACTGCAACGGTGTGCCGTTGATGCTGACGGGGGGCAGCAGCCGATGCGCCGGGCCCCAGGCGGTTTGTTCAACCAGCAGCCCTTGATCGTCAGGCTCCTCGGGCCTCAGCGCCGGTTGCTGCGGCGCCTGCCCGGCGTCTACCAACAGTTTCGCCGTGCGCGCCAGGGACAAGCGCGCCGATCCACCCCGGCCGGACTTCAAGCGTTCGCTCAAGGCTTGTAGCGCGCTGGCGGCCATCAGGTAACCGGTGGCATGGTCCAGCGCCTGCAAGGGAAGCGGCACCGGTTTGTCGGCCTGCTGCCAGGCCATGCCCGCCTCGGCGATGCCGCTGCTCATTTGCACCAGGCTGTCGAACCCTCTGCGGTTGCGCCATGGGCCGCTCCAGCCGTAGGCATTGAGGCTGACGTCGATCAGACCGGGGGCGATGCGTTGCAAGCCTTCGGCGTTATAGCCCAAGTGTTCAAGGGCGTCGGCGCGATAACCGTGGAACAGGAGGTCGGCGTCCTTGAGCAAGGCTTCGAACCGCTGCCGGCCTTCGTGGGTTTTCAAATCCAGCCGAGCGCAACGCTTGCCCAGGGTCATTTCCGGCACCACACCCGGCTCGTCCCAGGTCGGCGAGTCGATGCGCAGCACATCCGCGCCCAGCCCGGCCAGAAAACGACTGGCCACGGGGCCAGCCAGCACGCGGGTCAGGTCCAGCACCCTGAGCCCGGCCAGTGGCCGTGCCACCGAGCCAGTCCAGGGTTTATTGATGGTGGTTGTGAAGGTCTGGCGCTGCACGAGGGCCTCGGCATTCACTGCCAGGCCTTGGGGATGTTGCTGCCAGGCCGGCCAAGCACGCATCTGCGCGGCACAACCGCCGGCCTCCACAACCGCCTGTTCCAGATCGGCGGCCTTCCACGCCGCGACTTTGTTGGCCATCTCTGTGCGATCACGGACTTTACCCAGCACCTGCTCGGCGGCGGCGCGGTGATGGGGGGCGTTGGTGTGCAGGCGAATCCAGCCGTCGGCGCTGGCGTAGTCGCCGGCTACCGGGTCCCACAGCGGCGGCACTTGCCAGCCCAGCGGGCGGATCGAGGAGGAGAACCACCAGGACGCCAAACGTCGGTCCACGCTGACGGCGGGCAAGCGTTCGGTCTGTTGCCGGATCAGCTCAGCCACGGCCTGGCCGGCGGCGCCGATGCTGGCGCAGGCCAGATCGGTCACGGCAAAGGCCGAGGGCAGGGCGCCGGCACCCGTCAGAGGCAGCGGTGTTTGCGGCAGATCGAGTGCGGCTTGGATGGGAGTCAGCAGATCAGTCATCAAAGGCCCTCCTTTTTGAGAAGAGCCACTATAGAAGATCAGCCGGCGGGAGTGACAACCCCGGGTTGCAACGGCAGGTCGAGGCTGGCGATGAAACCGCCACTTGGATGGTTGGCCAGGCTTAGGCTGCCGCCGTGGCGTTCCGCTGCGCGCCGGGCAATCGCCAGGCCCAGGCCGTGACCTTGGGCGGTCTGGCCCGGCGCGCGGTAAAACGGCTCGCCCAGTTGGCTCAAGTGTTCGGCATCGACGCCGGGGCCGTGGTCGCGCACGCTGATCACAATGCGTTCACCCTGACGCTGGGCTTGCAACTCGATGGGCTGGCCCGGTGGGTTGAAGCGCTGGGCATTGCGCAGCAGGTTATCCACCGCCCGTTCGATCATGGTCGGCCAGCCCTTGAGGTGCAGGTCGGTGTCGGCGCTCAGGTGCACCACTTGGTCCGGCGCGCTGAGCTGGGCGTCTTTTTGCAAGGTTTTGAGCAAGGGGTTGAGGTCCACCTCCTCAGCGCTGGCGTTGTCGGCGTCAACGCGGGCCAGTACCAAGATCTCGCTGATCAGCGCCTCCAGACGGTCGCATTCGCGGGTCAGGCGTGGCCAGAGTCGTTCCCGTTCATCGGGGCTGGCGCGTTCGGCCAGGGCTAGAGCGATGCGCAGACGCGCCAGAGGCGAGCGCAGTTCGTGGGACACGTCGCGCAGCAACTGGCGCTGGCTGCCGATCAAGCTTTGCAGGCGGGCGCCCATGCGGTTGAAGTCGGTAGCCAGTACGCCGAACTCGTCACGCCGATTGGCCAGGCGCGCCAGACTGTTCTGCTGGTAGGTGGCCTGGCCCAGGTCATGCACTGCGCCGCGCAGGCGGCTGAGCGGGCGGGTGATGGACAAGGTGACGAACAGGCTGAACAGCGTCAGCACCACCAGGGCGATAGCCAGCGCGCTCAAGGGCCAGGCCAGGCTGCTGCGGTGCCAGGCATCGAGTTCCGGGTGGGGGATACGATAGATCAGCAGGTAGGTGTCGCCGGTTTTTTCGCTGGTGTATTCGGCGGTCAGCCGGCGCCAGGGCAGGTGGCTGTCCTTGTTGTCGTTCTGGCGCGCTTCAAACGCGGCCGCACGGCGTGGGAAGGTGCCGCGCACCACAGGTTCACCGCTTTCATTCAGCACTTGGACGTCAATGTGGTACTGACGCTTGCGCTGTTGCAGCAAGTCTTGAGCCGCGTCCTCGCCCTGGGCTTCGTAGAGTTGGGTCCACTCTTGAGCCAGGTTACTCAGGCCGGGATGGCGACTCAGAATCCACGCATCTTGATTGAGCATATGCCCCAGCAGGATCGACAAGCCGGCAACCAGGGCGATGGCTAGCCAGAAACTTGCCAGGATTCGCCAGAACAATGAACGCACAGGACACCCTCAAACAGGAAAAGCCCAGTGGCGTTGGCCACTGGGCTGGGGGATTAACGCGGACGCATTATTGCGCTTTTTGCGGCTGTTGGGCTTTCCACGCCTGGAACTGCTGCCACTCGGCACGACGCTCGGCTTGCTTCTTGACGATCTCGTCGTACTTCTTCTGCTGGTCCGGCTTAAGTACTGCGCGGATATCCGCCTGGGTTTTCTGGCGGCCGGCGGCGATTTCATCCTGCATGGCTTTCTGCTCGGCAGGCGGCAGTTTGTCCAGGTACTTTTTGACCAGATCCTTGCGAGCGTGCCATTGGTCGCCCATCAGTTTGCCGATCTGCTCGCGCTGTTCTTTGCTCAGGTCCAGTTGGCTGAACGGGCCGCCTTTGCCGCGCGGACCGTGTTCGCCGTGACCTGGGCCACCCATCATATGGCCTTCAGGGCCGCCCATTGGGCCTGGGGTCGGGCCTTCTGGCATGGCCATGGCGACGGTGGGCAGGGCTGCGGCGAACATCAAAGCGATAAGGGTCTTGCGCATGGTGATTCTCCTGTCTCTATTCCGGTGAGTCCGGATGTGAGTAGGTTACGCAGATCAAGGTCAGCGGCGGTCAGGTGTGAGTAAAGCTTCGGTAAAGAGGGTTTTGTCCGGCGCTGACAAAACCCGGCAGCCAGGTCAGAGGCTGTAGTAATAGCCACGACTACGCAGCGCCACGATCCGGGGCCGGCCATCGGGGTGGGGGCCGATCTTTTTGCGCAGGTTGCTGACGTGCATATCCAAGCTACGGTCGTATAGGGTCAGCTTGCGACCCAGGGCGATTTGCGCCAGTTCCTGTTTGTCCAGTGGCTCGCCGGGCTGACGCAGCAGGGCTTCGAGCAGGCGGCTTTCGGAGACAGTAAGGGCGAATTCCTGTTCATCGATGCTGACCACGCCGCGCACCGGGCTGAAACACAGGTCGCCCAGTTCGAGCTGGGTCGATACGGCCGTCGGGTGACTACGGCGCAGCACGGCGCGCAGGCGTGCGGTCAATTCCCGAGGATCGCAAGGTTTGGCCAGGTAATCGTCAGCGCCCAGCTCCAGGCCGAGGATGCGATCCAGCGGTTCGCCGCGCGCCGAGAGCATCAGCACGGGCAATTCCGGGTGGTCGGTGCGTAACTGCTTGAGTAACTCCAGGCCGCTGCCGTCGGGCAGCATCACGTCCAGCACCACGGCGGCGGGGGCGCTGTCGGCCAAGGCCTTGCGAGCACTCAGGCCATCGTGACAGGCACGCACCTGGAAACCTTCCTGGCTCAACCAACTGGTCAGCAGCTCGCAGAGCTCCTGGTCATCATCTATCAGTAACAGCTCGCTCATGACTCACTCAATTTAGCCATTGTCGACGGCGACGGTGCCCCCCGCTGGCGAAGATCCCACACAACAGGGCAATCAAAGCAACGGCGCCACCGGTGACGAACCACTGCTGTTGCTCAGTCAGCCATCGGGTCAAGCCGCCGCCCTGTGCGTCTTTGAGTTGCTGGGCCAGGCGTTGGTTCTCTTGGCGAAGGCGACTCAATTGGGCGCTCTCACGGGTCGCATCCGCGCTTTGCAGTTGCTTGCTCAGTTCTTCACGTTGCCGTTCGCTGTCTTTCAAGCGTTGCTGCAACTCGGTGATCTGGGCGCCGGCACTCAAGGACAGGGGCGTGGAGCTGCCGGTGTTCGAGGGTTCTTCAGCGTGGGCCGTAGCCCCGATCATTAACACTGCCAACAGACACAACTGACGTAAGCGCATCGGAACTCCTGATTCCACACGAATATTCAGAAGGTTGTCGGCAGGTTACCGGGAATAATGAGCCATTAGGAGTGTGCCGAACGCAATAGGTTCGGCACGCCTGCGGGTTAAGGCAGGACTTGCTTGAACGGTTTGATCACCACGTTGGCGTAGACGCCTGCTGCCACGTACGGATCGGCGTCGGCCCAGGCTTTGGCTTCAGCCAAAGATGGAAATTCGGCGACGATCAGGCTGCCGGTGAAACCAGCCTCGCCCGGGTCATCGCTCTCGACGGCAGGGTGCGGCCCGGCCAGCACGATGCGGCCTTCGGCCTGCAGCTGCTTGAGGCGTTCGACGTGCGCCGGGCGCACGGACATGCGCTTATCCAGGGAGTGGGCAACATCGGTGGCAATGATGGCGTAGAGCATGTCAGTCCTCGGTCTTCGGCGTGGTGGGGTCGGTGTCATGCAGGTGGCGCGACAGGTAGATACCTTGACCGATCAGGAACAACACGGTCATGCCCAGGCTACCGAACACTTTGAAGTCGACCCAGTAGTCTTGAAAGGTAAAGGCCACAAACAGGTTGGCGGCCCCGCAAAAGATAAAAAACGCGATCCACGCCACGTTCAAGCGGGTCCAGACCGGCTCCGGCAAAGTCAGCGCATGGCCCATGATCCGCTTGATCAACAGGCGATCACCGATGAAATGGCTACCGATGAAAGCCAGGGCGAACAGCCAGTTCACCACCGGGGCTTTCCATTTAAGGAAGGTTTCGCTATGGAAGGCCAGGGTCAGGCTGCCGAAGACCAGGCACGCGACCAGGGTCAGCCATTGGCTTTTTTCCAGTTTGCGCTGGGAGATGAAGAGGGCGCCATAGACCACCATAGAGCTGATGATCAGCACTGCGGTGGCGCTGTAGATGCCTCCGACGGTCAGCTCATGGCCGGCGATATCGATGACCCTGGGGTCGAGTTTGTAAACGATGAAAAACAGCAACAGCGGGATGAAGTCGATGAATTGTTTCACAGTAAGAGCCAGAAGCTGGATGTGTCGGCATAATAACAAACATCCTTGGTAGCGAAAGCGCCAGCTGACTTGAGGTTACAACCCCCCGTGAATGTTGATTTGCACTGCCACAGCACAGCCTCCGACGGCGCCCTGGCGCCCGCGGCACTGGTTGCGCGAGCGTTTGAACACGGCGTGCGAGTCCTGGCGTTGACCGACCACGACACCCTAGAAGGCCTGGACGAAGCCCGCGCGGCGGCCCAGGCCCTGGGCATGCAACTGGTCAACGGTGTGGAATTGTCCTGCACCTGGGGCGGCGCCACTATTCATGTGCTTGGCTACGGTTTCGACCAAAATGCCGCGCCGCTGGTCCGGGCCATCGCCGATTTGCACGATGGGCGTTGGCTGCGGTCCGAAGAAATAAGCCGCAAGCTTGGCCTTAAAGGCATGCCCAACGCCCTCGACGGCGCGCGGGCCATCCAGCAGGAGCTGGGCGACAGCGGCAACGCGCCGGCCCGTCCGCATTTTGCCGACTGGATGGTGCGCCAAGGGTTCGTGCGGGACCGTGCCGAAGCCTTTCGCAAATGGCTGGGCGCCGGCAAGCTGGGTGACGTCAAGCAACACTGGCCGAGCCTGGAGGACACCGTCGAGACCCTGCGGGCCTCCGGGGCCTGGGTCAGCCTGGCGCATCCCTGGCATTACGATTTCACCCGCAGCAAACGTCGCAAGCTGATCGGCGACTATATTGGAGCGGGAGGCCACGCTATCGAAGTGGTCAACGGGCATCAACCCGCCGAGCAGGTTGGCAGTCTGGCGATTCTTGCCCGCGAATTTGGTCTGCTGGTCAGTGCCGGCAGTGACTTTCATGGCCCAGGCGGCTGGTCCGAGATCGGTGAGTATCGTCCGGTCCCGGAAGATTTGCCGCTCTTGTGGGGGCGATTCAAGCATGACCCCATTATTGCCACCGTCTGAACAGGTAGAGCACGTGAGTCAATTCTTCCAGATTCATCCGGAAAACCCCCAGCCACGCCTGATTAAACAGGCCGTGGAGATTATTCGCGCCGGCGGCGTGGTGATCTACCCCACCGATTCGTCCTACGCCATCGGTTGTCAGATCGGCGATAAAGGCGCGGTCGAACGGGTCAGACGTTTGCGTCAGTTGGACGACAAACACAACTTTGCGCTGATCTGCAGCGACCTGTCCCAATTGGGGCTGTTCGCCAAGGTCGATACCGGCACCTTCCGCCTGCTCAAGGCCCACACGCCGGGGCCTTACACCTTTATTCTCAACGCCACCCGCGAAGTGCCGCGCCTGCTGCTGCACCCCAAGAAGCGCACCATCGGCCTGCGCGTGCCGGAGCATCCGATTGCCCTGGCGCTGTTGGCCGAGCTGGGTGAGCCCCTGATGAGTGTGTCGCTGATCATGCCCGGCGAGACCGAGCCGCTGGAAGATCCGTACGAGATGCGTCAGCTCTTGGAAAAACAGGTGGACCTGATCATCGACGGCGGTTTCGGCGGCGCCAAGGCGTCCACCGTGATCAATCTGGCCGATGGCGAGCCGGAAGTGATCCGCGTCGGTTGCGGCGACCCCGCGCCCTTTATGGCCGAGGCCTGAATGTCGGCTGTGGAATCCGTCGATCCCCAGGCAGGCGCCCAGCAGGAACTGCCGTTCGCGATGGTGTACGGCCAGGCGGTCATGGAAATGCCGCTGGACCTGTACATCCCGCCGGATGCGCTGGAAGTGTTCCTGGAAGCGTTCGAAGGCCCGCTGGACTTGCTGCTGTACCTGATCCGCAAACAGAACATCAATATCCTCGACATCCCCGTGGCGGAAATCACCCGCCAGTACATGGGCTATGTCGAGCTGATGCAGTCGGTGCGTCTGGAGCTGGCCGCCGAGTATCTGGTGATGGCGGCCATGCTTGCCGAGATCAAATCGCGCATGCTGTTGCCGCGCTCGGAGACGGTGGAGGCCGAAGAGGATGACCCGCGCGCCGAACTGATCCGACGCCTGCAGGAGTACGAGCGCTTCAAGGCCGCCGCCGAGGGCATCGACGGCTTGAGCCGCGTCGGTCGTGATGTGGTGGTGCCCAAGCTCGACGCCCCCGAGGCCCGCGCGCGCAAGTTGCTGCCGGACGTGAGCCTGGAAGAACTGCTTATGTCCATGGCCGAGGTGCTGCGCCGGGGCGATATGTTTGAAAGCCACCAGGTCAGCCGCGAAGCGCTGTCCACCCGCGAGCGCATGAGCGATGTGTTGGAGCGCCTCAAGGGCGGCGGGTTTGTGCC
Organism: Pseudomonas sp. MD330_10; assembly: GCF_042610415.1. Classification (NCBI taxonomy): domain Bacteria; kingdom Pseudomonadati; phylum Pseudomonadota; class Gammaproteobacteria; order Pseudomonadales; family Pseudomonadaceae; genus Pseudomonas; species Pseudomonas sp. MD330_10. The sequence goes on along the minus strand of NZ_JBHGZU010000006.1, from coordinate 168,384 downwards.
GTTTGTCGAGCTGTTTACCGCCGAAGAAGGGCGCCTGGGTGTGGTGGTGACGTTTATGGCGATCCTCGAACTGGTCAAGGAATCCTTGGTCGAGCTGGTCCAGAATGAGCCTTTTGCGGCTATCCACGTGCGGGCGCGAGCCGAATAAAGAGCTGACACCATGAATCTGACTGAACCTCGCGAACTGGCCCCCTTGCTGGAGGCTTTTCTTCTGGCCTCGGGCAAGCCGCAGTCCCTGGAGCGCCTGTTTGAGCTGTTTGAAGAGGCCGAGCGTCCCGAGCCGCCGGTGTTCAAGAAGGCCCTGGAGATCCTGCGTAAATCCTGCGACGGCCGTGCCTTTGAACTGCGCGAAGTAGCGTCGGGTTATCGCTTGCAGATCCGTGAGAAATTTTCCCCTTGGGTGGGGCGTTTGTGGGAAGAACGTCCGCAGCGCTATTCGCGGGCGATGCTGGAGACCATGGCATTGATTGCCTATCGCCAGCCGATCACCCGGGGCGAGATCGAGGATGTGCGTGGCGTGGCGGTCAACAGCCATATCGTCAAGACGCTGCTGGAGCGTGAGTGGATTCGCATCGTCGGCTACCGCGACGTGCCGGGCAAACCGGCGATGTTCGCCACCACCAAAGTGTTCCTCGACCACTTCAACCTGAAAAACCTCGATGACCTGCCGCCACTCGCCGAATTGCGCGAAATGGAGGCCGAACCGGTACTCGATTTCGACGACGCGCCGGTTCCGGCGGGGTTGCAGGAGCTGGCCGACGCCAGCGCCGAGCCGGAGGAGCCGAAGGACGAGACCAGTTTCCACACCCTGTTGCTGGAACTGGACGACATGGAGCAGGGCATCAAGACCGACTTCGATGACTTGCTGCGCGATGGTGAGGCCGAGCCCGAAGCCCCGGTCAGCGTGGAGGTCGAACCTGAACCTGAGGACGATATCCTCGGCGTTGCCGAAGCCCGCGAAAAACTCCTGGCCGCCGTCGCCGCCCTTGAACAACCGCCCTTGAGCGACGAAGAAGACGAAGCCCGGGCCCTGGCCGAAGCCATCGAGAACGAACGCCGCCAGTTCGAAGACTGACGCAGTCCAATGTAGGAGGGGGCTTGCCCCCTTCCACAAGGGTTCAGAGGTGCTTTGGGCATCACCGGTCGGCGGAAAAATCAATGACCTGGCGCTTATCGACTACTCTCTGATGCGCAACGCGCGCCATGCGCGTATGATTCGCGACCCTTTGCCGAGCTATTCGGCCAAAGCCCCGCTTTCAACACTCTTCAGGCCACGCCTGAATCGACCCACCGGGAGGTGCTTAAGATGAACGATAAAGACCAGAACGACAGCCAGGAAATCGGCCCAGCAGGCGAAAAGCTGCAAAAGGTGCTGGCGCGTATCGGCGTGGGCTCGCGCCGCGACGTCGAAGCCTGGATCACCCAGAAGCGCATCAAGGTCAATGGCGTGGAAGCCACCCTTGGCCAGCGCGTCGATCTGCATGATGCAATCACCATCGATGGCAAGGTCATCAAGCGCGAAGAGGCCGCCGAATCGGTGCGCCGCGTGATCATGTACAACAAGCCCGATGGCGAAATTTGCACCCGTGACGACCCGGAAGGCCGTCCGACCGTGTTCGACAAGATGCCTAAGCCGAAAGAAGGCCGCTGGATCAATATCGGTCGTCTCGACATCAACACCACCGGCCTGCTGATGTTCACCACCGACGGCGAGCTGGCCAACCGTCTGATGCACCCGTCCTACGAGATGGACCGCGAATACGCCGTGCGTGTACGTGGCGAAGTCGACGACGAGATGATCGAACGCCTCAAGGCCGGTGTGGTGCTGGAAGACGGCCCCGCCAAGTTCACCGACATCAAGCAGGCACCGGGTGGCGAAGGCTTCAACCACTGGTACCACTGCGTGGTGATGGAAGGCCGTAACCGCGAAGTGCGCCGTCTGTGGGAATCCCAGGGCCTGGTGGTCAGCCGCCTCAAGCGCGTGCGTTTCGGCCCGGTGTTCCTGAATTCCGACCTGCCGATGGGGCGCTGGCGCGAAATGAGCCAGTACGAAGTCGACATCCTCAGTGCCGAAGTGGGCCTGACCCCGGTGGCGATGCCGCAGATGAACGCCAAGAGCAAAGACAAGCTTGAGCGGATGCAGCGTAAATCGTCGCGCCCGGTAGCCCGTACCGAACGCGTTGCCCGCACCCTGCGCCCGGCCCTGAATGCACCTGCGACTGGCGGGCGTATCTCCCGCGAACCGCACATCGAAGGCGAGCGTCGCCCGACCGCGCCGTCGCGTCAGGAAGGCGAACGTGCGCCACGCGCTCCGCGACCTGCACCGACCGGTGGCCGCAGCAACCGGGGTGAAGCCGATCGCCCGGCCGACAGCGCCAGCACCAAGCGCCCAGCCAAGCCGGCGGCGAACAAACGCCCTGGCCCGAAACTGGTCGCGGACGAGCCATCGGGCAAGCGCCGTGGCGCTCCGGGCGGTTCCGGTCAGCGTCCAGGGTTTGGTCGCAAGAAGCCTTAAGAGCAGTGGTAAGTTTTTAGCTGCAAGCTGTAAGAAAAAGCGCTAGCCCTCACGGGTTGGCGCTTTTTTTTGTTTGTGGCTTGCAACTGGTAGCTGGCGCTAGAACGCAAACCTGCCATCGAACACGGGCTTGTCATCCAACGCCAACACCCCACTGGCAAAGATCAAGTCCAGGTGATGACTGCCTTTCTGCCCGCCCCCCAAGCCTAGATGCAAACCGCAATGGCGCTCCTCGAAGCCGGCATTGCGTGCGTATAAATCCTTGACCCCTTCATTGGTGCCGATGCCGAGTTCCTCCACACGGCGGTTGGACGGGTTGGCGTTGAGGTATTTGTTGAAGTCATCGGCCAGCCCCGGCACGTCGCTGGCCACGCTGCAGATGGTCGAATTCTCGATCCACAGCTCCAGCGGTGATTGCAGCACGCCGTATTTACGCGCGAAGGGGATGGTGCTGAGGAATGTGCCGACAAACCGCACCTGACCACTAATCGCTTCACTGTGGGTGGCGATCTCGCCGGGAGCCAGGTCGTGGTTGCCGACGCCGTTGATATTCGTCCACTTCTTGATGCTGCTCAGGGGCGCCTGAAGGCGTGAGCCGTGCTTGTCGGTGAAGCTCAGCACCGTGGCCTGGCCCATGCGTCGGATCAGCGTGGCGTTGAGGTCGGCGATGCGTTGTGGCTCGACGCTGAACGTATCGTAGAAATAGTCGCCGTAATCCTTGAACAGCAGGGACTTCTTCCAGTGTTCGGCCATCACCGCTTGCAGGGCGCGGATAAAGTCCGGGCCTTCGGCGCGTGGGTTGGGCAGCGTGGAGGAATCGTAGAGGAACAGGTACAGGTCGCAGGCTTCGATGGCCTGGGCCATGGCATCGCTGGCGGTCAGGTCCAGGCGCTGCACTTGGAAATTGAAGCGACCGGCGCTGCCTTGGGTAATGGCGCGGGCGATAGCGTCGTAGCGCTCGGTATGGCCCAGTAGCACGGTCGGGCAGCTCAGGCCGTTGAGGGCCGGATGATGAGCCAGGTAGTAGAGGAAATGTTCGACGGCGCGGGCCTTGTCCATGACGGATGTCCTTGTATGTCTTGGGTAAGGGAGCGGGCGCCGTGCACAGCACCCGCTGGATGCCTGTCGTGGGTTAGAAAGGCCACATCGCGGTGCCAAACGGCACAACGGCATCGGCTTGCATCATTTCTACGGCGGCCTCATGGGTCGGCGCTTCAAACCAATCGTCGAGTTGCAGTTCGGTTTCCAGGTCGTTTTCCAGTACTTGCATGGTGTATCTCCTAGAGGACGTTGTTTGAGAACGACTTGCCAGCGGTCTCGCTGGGCAAGTGGGAAACCTAGGTGAGGGGGTTTCAGAATGCAAAATTTTTATTGACACGGTCTCATTTGGATTTTTTGTTCTGATTTTTTGTGCGAATTTTTTTCCGAGGAAATTCAAGACACTGGGGATGGCCATCATGAAGGAAATTTCTGAGCGTCAATTTTCCCGTGAGTTACAGCTGTAACGAGGATTTTCCGCGCTGTAACGATTAATTTACGCCTTGTTCGCGACATTATTGAGTTATCCGGTGCTGTAAGGAATGCCTGACAGATCGTCGCACGCCCGCTGCAATGGCCGCCCCAGGCTGTCGAGCGGTGTACAATGCGCGCGTTTTACTGTGACCCCCCTTTGCGTACCTGCGCAAAAGGCCAAAACCTGGGATTAACCACCCCGATCACTCCGCCCGGCCACGAGCCGGACGGGTTCGATTTCGTCACAGATAAAAACAAACAGGTGACGCATGACCCTTAGAAAGACGCTGTATTCCTGGTGCCTGCGCTGGGGTTTGAGCGGCGCTGCTTGAGCAGAGATTCAAGACAGCAACGTGCATTCAACATCATCAAACCTTGCGTGAGACCCTTTCCATGAGTGGACCCGATTCCTCTTCAGGCGAACTGAAACGTGGCCTGAAAAACCGTCATATCCAGTTGATCGCCCTCGGTGGCGCCATCGGCACCGGCTTGTTCCTGGGCTCGGCCGGCGTGCTCAAGTCCGCCGGCCCGTCGATGATCCTGGGTTATGCCATCTGCGGCTTCATTGCCTTCATGATCATGCGCCAGCTTGGCGAAATGATCGTTGAAGAGCCGGTTGCCGGTTCCTTCAGTCATTTTGCCCACAAGTACTGGGGCGGTTTCGCCGGCTTCCTGTCGGGCTGGAACTGTTGGATTCTGTACATTCTGGTGGGCATGTCGGAGCTGACGGCTGTCGGCAAGTACGTGCACTACTGGTGGCCGGAGATCCCGACCTGGGTCTCTGCGGCGGCCTTCTTCGTGCTGATCAATGTGATCAACCTGGCCAACGTCAAAGTGTTCGGCGAAGCCGAGTTCTGGTTTGCCATCATCAAAGTGGTGGCGATTGTCGGCATGATTGCCCTGGGCAGCTACTTGCTGGTCAGCGGCAGCGGCGGTCCGCAGGCGTCGGTGAGCAACCTGTGGGACCACGGCGGCTTCTTCCCCCATGGCGTCGGCGGCTTGGTGATGGCCATGGCGATCATCATGTTCTCGTTTGGCGGCCTGGAAATGCTCGGTTTTACCGCTGCCGAAGCCGATCAGCCGCGCACCGTGATCCCCAAGGCGATCAATCAGGTGATCTACCGCATCCTGATTTTCTACATCGGCGCCCTGGTGGTGCTGTTGTCGCTGACGCCCTGGGACAGCCTATTGACGACCCTCAACGCGTCCGGCGATGCCTACAGCGGCAGCCCGTTCGTGCAGGTGTTCTCGATGCTGGGCAGCAACACCGCGGCACACATCCTCAACTTCGTGGTGTTGACGGCGGCGCTGTCGGTGTACAACAGCGGCACGTACTGCAACAGCCGCATGCTGCTGGGCATGGCCGAACAGGGCGATGCCCCGCGGGCGCTGGCCAAGATCGATAAGCGCGGCGTGCCGGTACGTTCGATCCTCGCCTCGGCGGCGATCACCCTGGTGGCGGTGCTGATGAACTACTTGATTCCGCAGCACGCGTTGGAACTGTTGATGTCGTTGGTGGTGGCCACGCTGGTGATCAACTGGGCGATGATCAGCTTTTCCCACTTCAAATTCCGCCAACACATGAACCGCACCGGCCAGGTGCCGTTGTTCAAGGCGCTGTGGTACCCGTACGGTAATTACATCTGCCTGGCGTTCGTGGTGTTTATCCTGGTGGTCATGCTGATGATTCCGGGCATCCAGGTGTCGGTGTATGCGATCCCGGTGTGGGTGGCATTTATGGCCGTGTGTTATTGGATCAAGAACAAACGCAGTGCGCAGCAGCGTCTGGACTTGGTCGCGTCTGCGCTGAAGTAAGGATTTTCGGCAGTCGAGCAAACCCGGCCATGCGCCGGGTTTGTCGTTTTAGGGCATAGGCTGAGCGCATTCGCGTATCCTTGGCCGCCCCCAGAGGAACCTATTGCCCATGCTGGTGATTTCCAACAACGTCCACCTGCCCGATGCCGAAATCGAGTTGACTGCCATCCGCGCCCAGGGTGCTGGCGGGCAGAACGTCAATAAGGTGTCGAGCGCGGTGCACCTGCGATTCGATATCCCTGCGTCGTCGCTGCCGGAGTTCTACAAAGAGCGGCTGCTGGCGCTGCGTGACAGTCGCATCACCAGCGACGGTGTGCTGGTGCTCAAGGCTCAGTCGTATCGGACCCAAGAGCAGAATCGCGCCGATGCGCTGGCGCGGCTGGTGGAATTGATCCAGAGCGCCACCAAGGTGGAGAAGAAGCGTCGCCCGACCAAGCCGACCCTGGGTTCGAAGAAGCGTCGCCTGGAATCCAAGACCAAGCGCGGCAGCATCAAGGCCGGGCGCGGCAAGGTCGATTTCTAGGCGTCGCGTGCTTCGCGGGCTTTGGGCGCCTGACGGTACAAGTACAGGCTTAGCAGCAAGCCACCGAGGGCGGCGAGGGCGGCGAACAGAAAGATCGAGGCAAAGCCGAAGCCCGCCGCCACGGCGCCGGCCAGCGGGCCGGTGACGCCCAATGATAAGTCGATGAACAACGAATAAGCCCCCACCGCCGAGCCACGGCTGGAGGCCGGCACCAGGTTGACCGCCTCCACCCCCAGCGCCGGAAACACCAGGGAAAACCCGAAGCCGCTCAACGCCGCGCCCGCCAGGGCCAGGTTGGCGTCCGGGGCCAGCCACAGCAACAGCAGGCCGAGGATCTCCACCGACAGGCAGGCGATTGCTACGCGAAAGCCGCCGATGCGGTTGATCAGGTTGCCAAACAACAGGCGCGCCCCGATAAAGCTGGCACCGAACAGGCTCAAGGCCCACACCGCGTTATCCCAGTGCTGGGTGGTGTAATACAACGTGATGAACGTGGCGATAGTGCCAAAGCCGATAGAGCCCAGGGCCAGCGCGCAGCCGTGAGGCAGCACGCGCCCCAACACATTCATAAATGGCAGGCGCACACCGCTCACAATCGGCGCCGCGACTTTGTTCCACGCCAGCAACAGCCCCACGGCGGCCAGCAGGATGATGCTCACCCCCATGCTCCACAGCCCCAGATGGCTGACCAGCAGCACCCCCAACGGCGCGCCGACGGCCAGCGCGCCATAGCTGGCGATACCGTTCCACGAGATGACTTTGGCGGTGTTGGCCGCGCCTACGCGGCCGATGCCCCAACCGATGGCGCCCGAACCCACCAGGCTCTCAGCGCTGCCCAGCACTAGGCGGCCGATCAGCAGGCTACCCAGGCTCAGCGCCGGCAGGCTGGAAAACCACGCCGCCAGTAGCATGAACACACCGCTCAGGCCGCAGCCCGTCAGGCCGATCAGCACGGCGCGCTTGCTGCCCAGGTTATCGATGATGCGCCCGGCGTACGGGCGGCTCAGCAATGTGGCCAGGTATTGCACGCTGATCACCAGCCCGGCGATCACCGCGCCAAACCCCAGTTCGCTGTGCACATAGCCTGGCAATACGGCCAGGGGAATGCCGATATTCAGGTAACCGATAAAGGTGAATAAGACGATGGAAACAACTTGCAGCGTGACCGCCATGGGGCGCTGGGTATCGGGCATGGGAAGGGTCCACATTCGCAGCAGGTAAAGATAGGCTGCTAATGATACCGGTGGTTTGGCCCGCGCAGGGCGGCAATCCACAAAAAGCTCAGTTCAAAAAGCTCACGCTTGGGCAGGGCTCAGCAATTGCGTGGTCACCAGAGCGGCCAGGGCGTTTTCCTGGGTGCCGAAACGCTTGAGCAGCATGGCTTGCTTATCGGCGCTCAGGCGATTCCACACCTCGACCATCTGCAAGGCCGCATCGAGGATGGCTGTGTCCGGGTTGTCGGGGAGGGTGTCGGTCATAGGAAAATCTCTTGGTTTCAGGCAGTGTGGAAAGCGCTCGATGGTGCGCTTTCCACACGGTCTGGTACGGCGTCAGTCGTGGCGTTCGCTGTCGACTGGTTTGGCTTCTTTGGCCTCAGGCTGCTTGTCGCTGGCCTGTTGCGGGGTTGGCTGCTCAGTTTCGTGCAGGCTTGGGAAGGGGAGATTAGGGATCTCGTGCATTGTCGTCGCTCCTCGCAAAGTCTGTTTTTTTCAATCGCAGGTGATTCCGCGCTTTCAAAAAGCTTTCGCAGGATACAGCACTGTAAATGACAAAAAGATTTTTATATCCACATGACCTAGAACGGCACCTTGCCCAGAATCATGTCGCGGTACATCACAAAATCCCCCAGCAGGCTGTAGAACGGGTGCTGAAACGTCGCCGGACGGTTCTTTTCGAAGAAGAAGTGGCCAACCCAGGCAAACCCGTAGCCGGCGATCGGCACCGCCAGCAGCAAGCCAAGTGAACCTCGGCCAATGGCATACGCCAGGATGGCGATCACCAGCGTGGTGCCGATAAAGTGCAGGCGGCGACAGGTGCTGTTTCCGTGTTCCTGCAAGTAGTACGGGTAGAACTCGGCGAAGCTGCTGAATCGCTTGGTATTTTCCACGGTGACCGGCCCTTTGATTGTTATGCCGCCCAACAGATGTTCGGCGGGGAGCTTATTTGAGTCTAGAGTGATCACTGGTAACAGCCAGTGACAATAGATGCCACTTTAGTATCCTTGCCTTCCTGGCTGGCGTTGAGCCTGCTTAATTAAGAAGACGCCATGAGCGAACGAACAACTTCTGCAAGCTGGGCGATGGGGATAGTCAAGGCATTGGAAATGGACGGCCTCGATTGCCAAGCCCTGTTCAAGCAACTGGGTTTGGACTACGCCGCCTTGAGCGATCCCGACGCGCGCTTCCCACAGGATTCCATGACCCGGCTGTGGCAGCGCGCGGTTGAGCTGTCAGGCAACCCGGCGATTGGCTTGAACATGGGCAAAGTGGTGCGCCCGGCGTCGTTCCATGTGGCTGGCTATGCGCTGATGTCCAGCAACACCCTGGCCGAAGGCTTTATGCGGCTGGTGCGCTATCAGCGCATCATTGCCGAAAGTGCCGACTTGAGTTTCCGCCTGTTACCCGAAGGCTATGCGCTGATTCTGACGGTGCATGGCGACCATCTGCCTCCAACCCGACAAAGCGCCGAAGCCTCCCTGGCCTGTGCGCTGGCGCTATGCGGCTGGTTGACCGGGCGAACCCTGCATCCGCGCAAAGTCCTGTTACAAGGCGAACCACCGCTGGACCTGGCGCCCTACAAGCAGGCGTTCCATGCGCCGCTGGAATTCAATGCGCCCTATGACGCGTTGATCTTCGAGCGTGCCGATATGGACACACCGCTGCCCACGGCCAATGAAGCCATGGCGCTGCTGCATGATCGCTTTGCCGGCGAATACCTGGCGCGCTTCTCGGAAAGCCGTGTGACCCACAAGGCGCGTCAGGTGCTCTGCCGCTTGCTGCCGCAGGGCGAGCCCAAGCGCGAGGTCGTGGCCCGGACGCTGCACCTGTCCCAACGCACCTTGCAACGGCGTTTGCAGGAAGAGGGCACCAGTTTCCAAACTTTGCTCGACGACACGCGGCGCGAATTGGCTGAGCAGTACCTGGCGCAGCCGAGCATGACCTTGCTGGAAATTGCCTACCTGTTGGGGTTCGCCGACCCGAGTAATTTCTTTCGCGCGTTTCGTCGTTGGTTCGATGCCACGCCCGGCGAGTACCGGGCGCGGTTGCAGGACGCGTCGACGGTCAGTGACGCCAGAACGCCGGGATACACAGAACAAAGACTGTGATGATCTCCAGTCGGCCCAGCAGCATGCCCAGGGACAGAATCCACTTGGCCGCGTCCGGCAGGCTGGCGAAGTTGCCGGCCGGGCCAATGGTCTCTCCCAGGCCCGGGCCGACGCCGGACACGGTGCTGGCGGCGCCGGTCAGGGCGGTCATCCAGTCCAGGCCCAGCAGCGACAGGGCCAGGGCGATGGCGCAGATGGTGATGGCGAAGAAAAACGAAAAGGTCAGGATCGAGCGCACGATCTCTTCGTCGAGGCGGTGGCCGTTGTACTTCTGCTTGATCACCGCGCGTGGGTGAATCAATTGGTTCAAGTTGGCCTTGAGCAGGATATAGGCGACCTGAAAGCGAAAAATCTTGATCCCGCCCGCCGTGGAGCCCGAACAGCCGCCGATAAACCCCAGGTAGAAGAACAGCATCAGTGAGAAATTGCCCCACAAGCTGTAGTCCCCCAGCGCAAAACCGGTGGTGGTCACTACCGATGTGACGTTCAGCGCGACGTGGCGCAGCGCCTCCAGCCAGTGCAGATTGGTGGTCCACCAATACCAGGTGCCGAGCACCAGCCAGGTCACCAGCAGCAAGCCAAGCAGACCTTGCACCTGCTGATCCTTGATCAATGCCCGACGGTTGCCGCGCAATGTGGCGACGTACAGGGTGAACGGCAGGCTGCCGAGGATCATCACCACCACCGCCACCCAGTGCACCGCCGGTTGCTCCCAGTGGGCCAGGGACTGATCGGAGGTGGAGAAACCACCGGTGGAAATCGCCGACATCGCATGGTTGATCGCGTCGAACAGGCCCATACCGGCCCACCAGAACGCCAGGCTGCCGAGGATGGTGATGCCCACATACGCGGCTACGATCAGCCGCGCCACCATGTGCGAGCGCGGCATGACCTTTTCCGAACGGTCCGAGGATTCGGTCTGGAACAGACGCATGCCACCAATGCGCAGCAGCGGCAGGATCGCTACCGCCATGCCGATAAACCCGATGCCCCCCAGCCAGTGCAGCAGCGAGCGCCACATCAGGATGCCCGGCGACATACTGTCCAGACCGCTCAGCACCGTGGACCCGGTGGCGGTGATGCCGGACATGCTTTCGAAAAACGAGTCGGTATAACTGATGTGCTGGGTCAGCAGAAACGGCAACGCGGCGAACACACACACCACCAGCCAACTGCTGACGGTGAGCAGGTACATGTCCCGCGGGCGCAGGTGCACCTGCTCGGGGCGACCGGGGATAACCAGCGCCAGGCCGGCGACAAACGTGATCAGGCTGGCCCATAAAAAGGAGGGCAGGTCGCTGGTGCGTTCGAAAATGACCAGAGTGGCCATGGGCACGACCATGGCGATCGCAAGGGTGATCAGGAAGATGCCGATGATGAATCCGATGATGCGCAGGGTCGGCAACGCCATGAAGTTCGCTCGAGATAGGGCAGAGGCGCCATTCTACCTGGGGTGCAGGGCATGTAAACCTGCGTAGCCGGGAACGCCGTGACTCAAATGTGGGAGCGGGCATGAACCCCGATGGCGGTGGGTCAGCCGATACCGCCCTCACTGAAACACTGCCATCGGGGGCAAGCGCCCTCTCACATGGTTTTGTGTGGCTATAAAAAAGGCGACCCGAAGGTCGCCTCTTTCAACTCGGCACTGATCAGAACTCGTGATCGGCGCTATCCGGGTTCAGGTCGCTGATGCCCAGCTTACCCGCTGCGGCTTCGATCGACCCGGTTTGCTTGACCAGGGCGGCGATGGCGTCGCGCACGATCTGGTTACCGGCGTCGTTACCGGCGGCGATCAATTGGTCATAGTGCTCGCCCTTGTTGGCGTGGTCGACCATGACCTGGATCTTCGCTTCGGTGGTCGCCAGGTCCGCTTTCAACGCGGTATCGGCAGCCGGGTCGGCCTTGGCCACCAGGGAGGACAGGCTGGCGCCGGTCATCTTGGTGCCGTCCACACGGGTGTACTCGCCCAGATAGACGTTACGGATGCCCTTGGCGTCATAGAAGTGCGAGTTGTGGGTGTTGTCGCTGAAGCAGTCCTGCTCGTCTTCCGGCGAGTTGGCTTCCAGGGATACTTTCATCCGCTCGCCAGCCAGTTCGCCCAGGGACAGGCTGCCCATGCCGAACAGCATTTTGCGCAGGCCGTCGGTGGCCGGTTCTGCTTCCAGCGTGGCGCGGTAGTTGTCTTCGACGTTGGGTTTCCAGTTGCCGACCATTTCTTCCAGATCGCTGACCAGCAATTGGGTGACCGCGCTCAGGTAGGCACGGCGACGCTCGTTGTGGCCGCCGGTAGCACCGGCGCCGGTCAGGTAGTCCGAGGCCGGGCGGTTGCCAGCGCCTGGGCCGGTGCCGTTGAGGTCCTGGCCCCACAGCAGAAATTCGATGGCGTGGTAGCCGGTGGCCACGTTGGCCTCGGAACCGCCCAGCTCATTTAGGCTGGCGAGTTTTTCCGGGGTGATGTCTTTCACATCGACCTTGTCTTCGCCAACCTGAACCTGGGTGTTGGCGATGATGTTGGCGGTGGCGCCGGGGTTACCCAAGGCGTGCTCGTAGGACTTGTCGACGTAGTCGATCAGGCCTTCGTCCAGGGGCCATGCGTTCACCTGGCCTTCCCAGTCGTCGATGATGGTGTTGCCGAAACGGAACACTTCGCTCTGCAAGTACGGTACGCGCGCGGCGATCCAGGCGGTGCGCGCGGCTTTCAAGGTTTCATCGTTGGGCTTGGCGAGGAACGCGTCGATGGCGGTCTGCAGGGTTTTTGCGGTGGATTCGGCATCGCTGTACACCGCGAACACCATGTCGGCGTAGTGCGCGACCACGGCCTTGGCGGCGGCTTCGTCGACTTTTCCGACAGGGGCGGGCGCCGCTGGCGCGGCAGTGCTGGCCGCCGGGGTCGGCGCCTGGGGCGCGGCGGCTTTGTCTTTACCTTCGCCGCAGCCGGCGAGAGAAATGGCAATGGCCAGCAGACTGGCGGTGGCCAGGGGCATACGAATCATGGCGAACATCCTGCTTCGGTTGTTGAGAGGGCGCGCGGGAGCCGCGCAAAACTGCAACATAATGCGAAAGATTTGCATTTTGTGTAAAGGGTTATACGCGGGAAATATTCAGTATCGTTTCGCCAGGTCAAAGAATGGCCGCGTTATTGCGCTCGACTTGCTTCAAAAAAACCGCCAACTCCCGTGCTGGTAAGGGTTTGCTGTAGTAGTAACCCTGACCCTCGTGGCAGCCCTCGGCGATGATATAAGCCTCCTGCTCTGCGGTTTCCACCCCCTCGGCGATCACCTGCATGCCCAGGCTCTTACCCAGTTGAATGATCGCCCGCACGATGGTGGCATCGTCATCATCGTCCAGCAGGTCCTGGACGAAGCTCTTGTCGATCTTGATCTTGTCCAGCGGCAGGCTTTTGAGATAACTCAGGGAGGAATAACCGGTGCCGAAGTCATCGATAGCGATCAGGGCACCGGAACGGCGCAGGCTCAGCAGGTGCTGGGCGGCAGTGCTGATGTCTTCCATCAGGCCGGTTTCGGTGACCTCCAGCTCAAGGCTGCGTGGCGGCAGGCGGTAGATTTGCATCAGATTGTTGACCACCCGTGGCAGCTCGGCGTGGTGCAGCTGCACCGTCGAGAGGTTGACCGCCATGCGCAGTTGGGTGAAGCCCTGGTCATGCCATTCGCGTAATTGCCGGCAGGCATGATCCAGCACCCATTCGCCAATGGGAATAATGGTGCCGTTCTGCTCGGCCAGGGGGATGAACAGGTCCGGCGGTACCAGCCCGTGCTCGGGGTGCTGCCAGCGCAGCAAGGCTTCGACGCCGACCACACGTTGTTCGCGATAGCTGACCTGCGGCTGATACACCAAGTGAAACTGCTCGCGGCTCAGGGCGTCGCGCAGGTCTTTTTCCAGCTCGCGGCGCCGGCGCATTTCGCTGTCGACGCTGGCGATATAGAACTGGTAACGGTTGCGTGAACGGCTCTTGGCCAGGGTCATGGTCTGTTCGGCTTTTTGGAGCAACTTCTCCGTGCTGTCGCCATCTTCAGGGAACAGAGTGATACCGATGGTGGCGCGCAGACGGATTTGTTCGTGCTCGAAGGCAAATTCCGCTTCGAGGTCATCCAGGATACTTTGCGCCAGTTCGGCGGCCTCGTAGGGCTGGTCGATATCGGCCTGCACCAGGGCGAACTGATCGCCCCCCAGGCGGGCCAGGGCGCCGAGCCGGCCGCTGTGGGCGCGCAGGCGGTCGGCCAGGGCCAGGAGCAATTTGTCGCCGGCCTGGTAAGTGAACTGCTCATTGACGCTTTTAAAATCGTCCAGCCCCACACACAGCACCGCGACACGGCGCTGACGACGGCCGGCGTCGATCAGGATTTTGTCCAACTGCTCCTGCAGTTTCTGGCGGTTCGGCAGGCCGGTGAGAAAGTCATACTGAGCCATGCGCAGCAGGCTGGATTCGGCTTCGTGGCGCAGGTGGGTGTTGCGTTCGATGGATTCGAGCAACTGATTGGCGGTATTGATCCACAACCCCAGTTCGTTGCGTTCGTGGCCCTTGAGCTGTGGGATTTTGTGTTCGCTGGGACGGTCCGGGTTGACGGATGTGAGGTGCTCGATAATCCGCGACAGCGGTTTGGTCAGCAACCAGTGATAGACCAGATACAGCACCAGCCCCATGGCCAATGCGCGCAGCACCCCGGAAATGAAAATAATCACCGAATTGACGATAAATCCCTCACCGTAGGTGGCGGTGTCGAGGGTAATGCTCAGATCACCGTAGTACTCGCTGTAAGGGCCCTTGCCCACCAGGGGCGTGGTGAAGGTGCGTTCCTGGCCAAGAATGAGGTCGGTCAGCCAGCGGCTTGGGGCGTGCTGCAACGCGCGGCTTTTTTCCGCCAACATGGTTTCGTTGGGATGGCCGATGGAGGCCATGCGCACCGCGTCGTCCTGAAACAGCCCCTCGATTACCTGCATGCCCATCTCGCGGTCCAGGCTATACACGGCCTGCGTAGAGGGATCGCGAAACATATCGAGGATACGCTGGGCATCGCTGGCCACGGCCTGGCGCGTCTTGTAGGCGTCATACACGATCTGCGCCACGCTCAGCGCCACGCCCACGACCAACGCCGACAGCAGCACAACCCGTAGCAACTTCACCGACAAGCTGTTCTTGAGTTCCAGCTTCAAAGGGGCATTCCTTGTCTCATGCGGGTGGCCTTCAATATGCCATGAGTATTGGCAATCTGGTGATGGCAGTCAAAGGGACATTAGGGGCTGAGATAAATTGAGGGTTTTGCTGGATGAAAGAGCAGCGGCGACAACTTATGTCGGGACTTTCAGAAGCGGGCAAAGGGGCAGCACATGCGCCGCAGACCGGGCGGGAGAAGGCGGAGGAGATCCGCCTTCCAGTTCGACGATTTTCTTAATAATTAATCTTGCTCTCTGGCTGGGGGGCTTCCCCGCCGATCTTGGCGCCCTGAGAGGCCATGTCTGCGAGTTTGTTCGCCAACTCCATACCGCTATTTGCAAGGTCCAGGCCCTTGTCGAGCAGGCCCATTCCGATGGGAAGTGCGCCCAAGATCGCTGAAATAGGGTCCATCGTCATTCTCCACATTGATTGAGGAGGTTCATTCCTCCTGATGTCTATGTGGTTAATTATTACCGTTGGGTTCCTGTATTTCTGGCATGGCAATCATAGCGGCCAAGAAAAAGCCCGGCGATTGCCGGGCTCTTCATACTGCAAGCGATGCTCAGGCAGTAAACGTCTTGCCTTCGAACTGCTCGGCAACGAACTTCCAGTTGACCAGGTTCCAGAACGCTTCCACATACTTTGGACGTACGTTGCGGTAGTCGATGTAGTACGCGTGTTCCCACACGTCGCAGGTCAGCAGCGGGGTATCGCCGCTGGTCAGCGGGTTGCCGGCGCCGATGGTGCTGGCCAGAGCCAGGGAACCGTCAGCCTTTTTCACCAGCCAGCCCCAACCGGAACCGAAGGTGCCGACGGAGGTTTTGGTGAACTCTTCCTTGAACTTGTCGAACGAACCGAACGCCGCGTTGATGGCTTCAGCCAGTGCGCCGGTAGGTTGGCCGCCGGCGTTTGGCGCCAGGCAGTTCCAGTAGAAGGTGTGGTTCCAGACCTGAGCGGCGTTGTTGAAGATGCCGCCCGAAGAGGATTTGACGATCTCTTCCAGGGTCTTGCCTTCGAACTCGGTGCCAGGCACCAGGTTGTTCAGGTTCACGACATAGGTGTTGTGGTGCTTGTCGTGGTGGTACTCCAAGGTTTCCTTGGAGATGTGCGGCTGCAGGGCATCGTGTGCGTAGGGCAGCGGCGGCAATTCGAAAGCCATGATGATTCTCCTAATCAGGTCAGTTGCGGTGAGCGCAAGGCCGATCACGGGCGGCCAAACATGCGCCGGGGAGTTTGTACTCTTTGCGGCGCAGGGGCAGGATCATAGCACCGGGGGTGTGGCAAAACCACGCAACAACTGTGTGGGATAGAGGTTCCAGAGCGTTTTGGAATATTGCTCACGCGCTGATCAATTGATAGGCCACGCTGAACATCATGATCGCCACCAGCAGGTCCAGCAGGCGCCAGGTCGATGGACGCGCCAGCCACGGAGCCAACCAGGCCGCGCCGAGTGCTAGAGTGGCGAACCACAGGAACGACGCGCTGGCGGCGCCGGCGACATAGGCGCCAGGCTCGGTTTGCTGAGCGCCCAACGAGCCGATCAGCAACACGGTATCCAGATACACATGGGGATTGAGCAATGTCACCGCCAGTGCGCTCAGCAGCACCGCGCGCAATGAGCGGACCTTGAGACTGCCGCCTTGCTCCAGGCTCTGCTTGGAAAACGCCCGGCGCAGCGCCAAAGTGCCGTACCACAGCAAGAACGCGGCACCGCCCCAGCGTGCAATTGCCAGCAGCAACGGGTTTTGCGCCAGCACTGTCGCCAGGCCAAACACCCCGGCGGCCACTAGAATTGCATCGCAGACCACGCACAGTGCCGCCACGGGCAAGTGATGTTCACGGCGCAGGCTCTGCGCCAATACAAAGGCGTTTTGCGAGCCGATCGCCATGATCAACCCCAGCGCGACCAACAGACCGTTCAGATAGCTTTGCCACATAAGGTTTACTCCGCGGTCGCCGCCAATTGGCGCAGTACAGCCATGGCGCGCTCGGCATCGGCGCGGCCGACAAACAGGTGATCGTGGTAATAGCCGGCAATCACGTTGCAACTGATGCTGGCCTTGCCCAGGGCGCTGGCGAAAGCGGCGGTCAGGCCCACGGCTTCCAGGGCCGAATGCACGTTCAAGGTGATCCATGCGGCGACGTACTCGAACGCCAGCCCGGCCTGTTCTGCCTGCTGACGTTCGACGATGAGGGTCAGGCCCTCCTGCTCACGGAAACTGCCGATGACCTCGCAGGCTGGCGGGATACGGCCGTCGGGCAGGGTACAAAATACGTAGTCACCCTCATTGAGGTGTGGGCTCATGCTGCGCAGCAGCGTTGCCAGTGCGGTTTCGCCGGCCATAGGCGGGGTTCCTTATAAAGAGAAGCAATGCTGGCTATTCTCCCGGCGCAAGCTGTATAAGAAAAACCAATATTGCTGATCGCTCATTAGAGAAACTGATGTTCGACTATAAATTGCTCTCTGCCCTGGCGGCGGTGGTAGAACAGGCTGGCTTCGAACGCGGTGCGCAGGTGCTGGGGGTGTCGCAGTCGGCGATTTCCCAGCGCATCAAACTGCTGGAGGCGCGTATTGGCCAACCGGTGCTGGTGCGGGCTACGCCGCCGGCGCCCACGGAGATCGGCCGTCGCCTGCTTAACCATGTGCAACAGGTGCGTTTGCTGGAACGTGACCTGCAGAGTCAGGTGCCGGCGCTGGACGAAGAGGGCATGCCCGAGCGCCTGCGTATCGCCTTGAATGCCGACAGCTTGGCCACTTGGTGGGCTGAGGCGGTCAGTGGGTTTTGCGCCGAGCAGCACTTGCTGCTGGATCTGGTGGTGGAAGACCAGGCCGTCAGCCTCAAGCGCATGCGCGCCGGTGAGGTAGCGGCCTGCATCTGCGCCAGCGAGCGTCCGGTGGCCGGCGCGCGTAGCCTGTTGCTGGGCGCCATGCGTTATCGCGCACTGGCAAGCCCGGCCTTTATTGCGCGGCACTTTGCCGGCGGTGTGCGTGCCGATCAGTTGGCCCGCACCCCGGCGCTGGTGTTTGGCCCGGATGATTTCCTGCAACACCGTTACCTGGCGTCGCTCGGTGTGGATGGCGGTTTCGAACACCATTTATGCCCCTCGTCCGAAGGCTTTATTCGCCTGACGGAAGCTGGGCTGGGCTGGGGCCTCGTCCCCGAACTACAGGTGCGCGACCAGTTGCAAAAAGGCGTGTTGGTGGAGTTATTGCCAGATAAGCCGATCGATGTGCCGTTGTACTGGCATCATTGGCGCAGTGGCGGGCAATTGCTGAACTTGTTGACTGACCATTTGGCCCACGCGTGCGGCCAATGGTTGGTGCCGTTGGACTGACGGCGTGCGTCAAGGCAACCGCGATGAAAAATGAAAGAACACGGGGTAATACATGAAGATTCTGGTCACCGGCGCAAGCGGCTTCATCGGCGGGCGCTTTGCGCGTTTCGCCCTGGAGCAGGGCCTGGACGTGCGGGTCAACGGGCGACGCGCCGAAGGTGTAGAGCACCTGGTGCGGCGTGGCGCCGAGTTTATCCAAGGTGATCTGAATGACGCCGACCTGGTGCGCGACCTGTGCCGAGACGTGGAGGCCGTGGTGCACTGCGCCGGCGCCGTGGGGCTGTGGGGCAAGTATCAGGACTTCCATCAAGGCAATGTGCTGGTCACCGAAAACGTGGTCGAAGCCTGCCTCAAGGAGCGGGTCCGGCGTCTGGTGCATTTGTCCTCGCCGTCGATCTACTTTGACGGCCGCGACCACTTGGGCCTGACTGAAGAGCAAGTGCCCAAGCGCTTCAAGCATCCCTATGCCGCTACCAAATACCTGGCGGAACAAAAAGTGTTCGGCGCCCAGGAGTTCGGTCTTGAGGTGCTGGCGCTGCGCCCGCGCTTCGTGACGGGGGCCGGCGATATGAGCATCTTCCCGCGCTTGCTGAACATGCAGCGCAAGAACCGCCTGGCGATCGTCGGCGACGGCCTGAACAAGGTCGACTTCACCAGCGTGCACAACCTCAATGAAGCGCTGCTCAGCAGTTTGCTCGCCGCCGGATCGGCACTGGGCAAGGCCTACAACATCAGTAATGGCGCGCCGGTGCCGGTGTGGGATGTGGTGAACTACGTGATGCGCCAAATGCAGTTGCCCCAGGTCACACGGTATCGTTCCTACGGTTTGTCCTACAGCGTGGCAGCGTTGAACGAGGCATTTTGTGCGATCTGGCCCGGTCGACCGGAGCCTGCCTTGTCGCGCCTGGGGATGCAGGTCATGAACAAAGATTTCACCCTCGACATCAGTCGGGCCAGGCATTATCTGGACTATGAGCCCAAGGTCAGCCTGTGGACCGCCCTCGACGAGTTCTGCGGCTGGTGGAAGGCTCAGGATCCGGGCACCCGGTAAGGTCACAAGCGGCAACACACCGGGAACCGAATGTGGGGTTCCCGGTCGATCGGTGCGGCGGGGCGGCGGTTTATACTGCCGCCGCTCGGCGTTCCAGCCAGCCATTTCAATGATTCAGGGTTGATCCATGCGTAACGATGCCAACGACGATTTCGACAACGTTCCCAGCCTGCGGGCCGACCTTGGGGACGACGATGATTTCGAACCCACCCCGGCCACCTCGGTGCGTTCGCGCACGACGCCGGTGGTCAAGGTCAAGAGCGCCAATACCGGGCCGTTGTGGGCCTTGATCGGCGCGCTGCTGATCGCCTTCGCCGGCCTGGCCTGGTGGAGCTTCCAGCAGATTTCCCTGATGGGCCAGCAATTGGTTGCCACCCAGGAGAGCTTTGCGCGCATCAGCGAAGAAGCGGCCGGGCGCTTGCAGGACATTTCCGGCAAGGTTGTGGCCAGTGAAGCCAATGTGAACAACGGCAGCGAAGCGTTGAAATTGCAGATCCAGCAGTTGGAAAAGCAATTGCTGGAGCAGGGCAAGCAGCAACTCGGCGTGGCCGGCCAGGCCACCGAGCTGGACAAGCGCCTGGCTCAGATGACGGCCAGCACCACCGACTTGTCCAACGCCAATGCCAAGTTGCAAGGCCAGGTGCAAGCCCTCACCGACGCCGTGGCGACGCTCAAGGCCGCCCAGGGCGATACCGCCAAGCGCGACGCCGAGATCAAGGACCTGGTCGCCGACGTTGCCGCGCTAAAAAAGCAGGGTAACCCAAGCGCCGCCATTGCCCGCCTTGAGCAGGACCTGGTGGTGCTCAAGAGTGCGCAGGAGACTCAGCCACTCAACAGTGATGCGCCCACCAACAAGGAATTCGATGTGTTCCGCATCCAGACCACGCGCAATATCACTACCCTGCAAAGCCAGGTGCAGAACCTGCAGCGCCAGATCGCCGCACCGACGCAATAATCGCTTGAGGAAATGTCACCGTCCGGTGACATTTCCTATCCCCTTCGTTACATGCCCCCGCAAGGCCCTTGTTTAGACTCCGGTCATCCCACAAAAAACAATAAGGGCCGCCCCATGACCACCCAACCACTGCCCGCCAGCAGTTGGCTGAATGCACCTGCCCATCACGCTTGGCTCGCCGCCGAAGGCCAGCGCCTGCTGACATTCGCCAAAGCCTCGCGGCTGCCCGACGGCTTCGGCAACCTGGACGCCACCGGCCAGTTGCCCGCCGACGCTCACGCCGAAACCATGAACACCGCCCGCATGACCCACAGCTTCGCCATGGCCCATGCCATGGGCTTGCCCGGTTACGCCGAGCTGGTGGCTCATGGCGTTGCGGCCCTAAGCGGCCCGTTGCGGGACCCTGAACACGGCGGCTGGTTCGCCACGCCTCGTGCATTGGATGGCAACCGAGGTAAAGCCGCCTACCTGCACGCATTCGTGGCGCTGGCCGCCAGTTCTGCGGTGGTGGTCGGTGCGCCCGGCGCGCAGCAGTTGCTCACCGATGCTATCCATATCATCGACCAGTTTTTCTGGAGCGAAGAGGAGGGCGTGATGCTCGAATCCTTTGCCCAGGACTGGAGCGGGCTGGAGGCCTATCGCGGCGCCAACAGCAATATGCACGCTACCGAAGCCTTCCTCGCCCTGGCCGATGTCACCGGCGATACGCGCTGGCTGGACCGCGCGCTGCGGATCGTCGAGCGATTGATTCACCAGCATGCCGCCGGCAGCCAATTCATGGTGATCGAACACTTCGACGCCCATTGGCAACCCCTGCTGGCCTACAACGAAGACAACCCCGCCGATGGTTTCCGCCCCTATGGCATCACCCCCGGCCATGGTTTCGAATGGGCGCGGCTGATGCTGCACCTTGAGGCCGCGCGCCTGTATGCCGGGTTGCCCACCCCCGCGTGGCTGCTGGGTGACGCTAAGGGCCTGTTCACCAGTGCCAGCGAATACGCCTGGTCTGTGGACGGTGCGCCGGGAATTGTCTACACCCTGGACTGGAACCATCGCCCGGTGGTGCGCGAGCGCCTGCACTGGACCCACGCTGAAGCCAGCGCCGCCGCCCAGGCCCTGCTCAAGCGCACCGGCGAGTTGCACTACGAAACCTGGTACCGGCGGATCTGGGAATTCTGCGACAGCCACTTTATCGACCGCGTGCAGGGCAGTTGGCACCACGAGCTCAGCCCACATAACCAACCCAGCAGCAAGATTTGGGGCGGCAAGCCAGACCTGTACCATGCCTGGCAAGCGGTGGTGCTGCCTGCGCTGCCGCTGGCGCCCAGCATGACCAGCGCCTTGAGCGCCGGAAGCTATGTCACCAAGTGGTGACGTTTGTGCATCCCTTTGTTACCTGCGCCCCAAAAATCCATGTTTAAACTCCGTGCAGCGCAAGCCTAAGACTTGCATGCATAACAACAAAAAAAGGTACTCAGATGAACGCGATTAATCGCCTCGCCGTTGCTATTTCCGTTGCCTCGTTGTTCCCCCTCAGTGCATTTGCCGCCGACTCCAAAGGTACGGTTGAAGTGGTGCATTGGTGGACCTCGGGTGGCGAAAAAGCGGCTGTGGATGTCCTGAAGGCCCAAGTTGAGAAAGACGGTTTCACCTGGAAAGACGGTGCCGTCGCCGGCGGTGGTGGCGCGACTGCCATGACCGTGCTCAAAAGCCGCGCCGTCGCCGGCAACCCACCGGGCGTAGCCCAGATCAAAGGCCCCGACATCCAGGAATGGGCGTCCACCGGCCTGCTCGACACCGACGTGCTCAAAGACGTCGCCAAAGAAGAAAAGTGGGATTCGCTGCTCGACAAAAAAGTATCCGATACCGTGAAGTACGAAGGTGACTATGTCGCCGTACCGGTCAATATCCACCGTGTGAACTGGCTGTGGATCAACCCGCAAGTCTTCAAGAAAGCCGGCATCACCAAGAACCCGACCACCCTCGAAGAATTCTACGCAGCGGGCGACAAGCTCAAGGCCGCGGGTTTCATTCCGCTCGCCCACGGTGGCCAGCCTTGGCAGGACAGCACCGTGTTCGAAGCCGTAGTCCTGTCGGTGATGGGCGCCGATGGCTACAAGAAAGCCCTGGTCGACCTGGATAACGCCGCGCTGACCGGCCCGGAAATGGTCAAGGCCCTGACTGAGCTGAAGAAAGTCGCGACCTACATGGATGTCGACGGCAAGGGCCAGGACTGGAACCTGGAAGCCGGCAAAGTCATCAACGGCAAGGCCGGTATGCAGATCATGGGTGACTGGGCCAAGTCCGAATGGACCGCCGCCAAGAAAGTCGCCGGCAAGGATTACGAGTGCGTAGCCTTCCCGGGTACCGACAAAGCCTTCACCTACAACATCGACTCCCTGGCGGTGTTCAAGCAGAAAGACAAAGGCACTGCGGCCGGTCAGCAGGACATTGCCAAAGTCGTGCTGGGTGAAAACTTCCAGAAAGTCTTCAGCATCAACAAGGGTTCGATCCCTGTTCGAACTGACATGCTCAATGAAATGGACAAGCTCGGCTTCGATTCCTGCGCCCAGACCGCGGCCAAGGACTTCCTGGCTGATGCCAAGACCGGCGGCCTGCAACCAAGCATGGCCCACAACATGGCCACCACCTTGGCTGTGCAAGGCGCGTTCTTCGATGTCGTGACCAACTACATCAACGACCCGAAAGCCGACCCGGCCGACACCGCCAAGAAACTCGGCGCTGCGATCAAGTCTGCCAAGTAGGAACTAGCTACAAGCTACAAGCTGCAAGCGGGCGCGGTATGTCTTGACGCTTGCCGCTTGTAGCTGCCTTCAGTCTTATTATTGGATTTCCCCATGAGTTCTGTTGCTGTGTTCAGCAAGGCCTCGCCGTTCGATGCATTGCAGCGCTGGCTACCTAAACTGGTGCTGGCGCCCAGCATGTTCATCGTGTTGGTCGGCTTCTATGGCTACATCCTTTGGACGTTTGTGCTGTCGTTCACCACGTCCACGTTCCTGCCCAACTATAAGTGGGCCGGTCTTGCCCAATACCAGCGTCTGTTCGACAACGACCGCTGGTGGGTGGCGAGCAAGAACTTGGCCGTGTTCGGTGGGATGTTCATCGGTATTACCCTGGTGATCGGCGTGCTGCTGGCGGTGTTCCTCGACCAGCGTATCCGTCGCGAAGGCTTTATCCGCACCATTTACCTGTACCCGATGGCGCTCTCGATGATCGTCACCGGTACGGCCTGGAAATGGCTGCTCAACCCAGGCATGGGCCTGGACAAACTCCTGCGTGACTGGGGCTGGGAAGGCTTCCGTCTGGATTGGCTGATCGACCCGGACCGCGTGGTCTACTGCCTGGTCATCGCCGCCGTGTGGCAAGCCTCCGGTTTCATCATGGCGATGTTCCTCGCCGGCCTGCGCGGTGTTGATCAGTCGATCATCCGTGCCGCCCAGATCGACGGTGCGAGCATGCCGCGTATTTATTGGAGCGTGGTGCTGCCGAGCCTGCGCCCAGTGTTCTTCAGTGCGGTGATGATCCTGGCGCACATTGCGATCAAGAGCTTCGACCTGGTGGCGGCCATGACCGCCGGCGGCCCGGGCTACTCGTCCGACCTGCCGGCGATGTTCATGTACTCGTTCACGTTCAGCCGTGGCCAGATGGGCATGGGCTCGGCCAGTGCCATCCTGATGCTCGGTGCGATCCTCGCGATCATCGTGCCGTACCTGTACTCCGAGCTGAGGACCAAGCGTCATGACTAGTCTCGCTGCCAAACCTTCCATCAGCCTGAGTCGCATCGCGATCTACGCGGTGCTGATCCTGGCGGTGTTGCTGTACCTGGTACCGCTGGTGGTGATGTTGCTGACCAGTTTCAAAACCCCCGAAGACATCAGCACCGGCAACCTGCTGAGCTGGCCCACCGTGGTCAGCGGTATCGGCTGGGTCAAGGCCTGGGCCACCGTGGATGGTTACTTCTGGAACTCGATCAAGATCACCGTGCCTGCGGTGCTGATTTCCACCGCCATCGGCGCGTTGAACGGTTACGTGCTGTCGATGTGGCGCTTCCGTGGTTCGCAGTTGTTCTTCGGCCTGTTGCTGTTCGGCTGCTTCCTGCCGTTCCAGACCGTGCTGCTGCCGGCGTCGTTCACCCTGGGCAAGATGGGCCTGGCCAGCACCACTACCGGTCTGGTGTTCGTGCATGTGGTCTATGGCCTGGCGTTCACCACACTGTTCTTCCGTAACTACTACGTCAGCATTCCGGATGCACTGGTGAAGGCAGCACGCCTAGACGGTGCGGGGTTCTTCACGATTTTCCGTAGGATCATTCTGCCGATGTCGACGCCGATCATCATGGTCTGCCTGATCTGGCAGTTCACTCAGATCTGGAACGACTTCCTGTTCGGTGTGGTGTTCTCCAGCGGCGACTCCCAGCCCATCACCGTGGCGCTGAACAACCTGGTCAACACCAGCACCGGGGCCAAGGAATATAACGTGGATATGGCGGCGGCGATGATCGCCGGGCTGCCGACCCTGCTGGTCTATGTGATCGCAGGCAAGTATTTCGTGCGCGGCCTCACGGCCGGCGCGGTCAAGGGGTAATCATGGCTACGCTCGAACTTCGCAATGTAAACAAGACCTATGGCCCCGGCCTGCCCGACACCTTGAAGAACATCGAACTGTCGATCAAGGAAGGCGAGTTTCTGATCCTGGTCGGCCCATCGGGTTGCGGTAAATCCACGCTGATGAACTGTATCGCGGGCCTGGAAACCATCACCGGTGGCGCGATCATGATCGGTGATCAGGACGTCAGCGGCATGAGCCCCAAGGATCGCGACATCGCCATGGTGTTCCAGTCCTACGCCCTGTACCCAACCATGAGCGTGCGCGAGAACATCGAGTTCGGCCTGAAAATCCGCAAGATGCCCCAGGCCGATATCGACGCCGAAGTGGCGCGCGTGGCCAAGCTGCTGCAGATCGAACATTTGCTCAACCGCAAGCCGGGCCAGCTTTCCGGCGGCCAGCAACAGCGCGTGGCCATGGGCCGTGCCCTGGCGCGTCGGCCGAAGATCTACCTGTTCGACGAACCGCTGTCCAACCTCGACGCCAAGCTGCGGGTTGAGATGCGCACCGAAATGAAGCTGATGCACCAGCGCCTCAAGACCACCACGGTCTACGTGACTCACGACCAGATCGAAGCGATGACCCTGGGCGACAAAGTGGCGGTGATGAAGGACGGCATCATCCAGCAATTCGGCACGCCGAAGGAAATTTACAACGACCCGGCTAACCTGTTTGTGGCAAGCTTTATCGGTTCACCACCGATGAACTTCGTTCCTATGCGTCTAAAACGCAAAGACGGGAAGTTGGTAGCGCTGCTCGACAGCGGTCAAGCCCGTTGCGAATTGCCACTGGGGATGAACGACGCCGGTCTGGAAGACCGCGATGTGATCCTGGGCCTGCGCCCGGAGCAAATCGTGCTGGCGGCAGGGGAGGGCAATGGCTCGTCGAGTATTCGCGCCGAAGTCCAGGTTACCGAGCCTACCGGCCCGGACACCCTGGTGTTCGTGCAGCTCAATGACACCAAAGTCTGCTGCCGCCTGGCACCGGATGTGGCACCGCAAGTGGGCGAGACCCTGACCCTGCAGTTCGACCCGGCCAAGGTGCTGCTGTTTGACGCCAACACTGGCGAGCGTTTGGGCACTGCCGCCGCGTTGCCTGCTCAGGTGCCTGCCGACAACGTGACCCAGTTCAAGGGCCGTTGATCGAGATAACTTGTTGTTTTGATTAAAAAAATGTAACCCACGTTAGATAAAAACAGTTTAATAACAATAAAGACGAGGATGTAGGGATGAAAAAGCAACACAACAACACTCGGCTGATCTGCCAACTGTCAGCAGCAGCAGCCCTGGTATTGTCCGCCAATGCGATGGCGGCCGATGCATTCAGCGCCGATTCCAAGTGGATGACCGGCGACTGGGGTGGCGAGCGTACTAAGCTGATCGAGCAAGGTATCGACATCAAGGCCGATTACGTCGGGGAAATGGGCTACAACGCCCGCGGTGGTTACAACAACGACAAGACCGGTCGCTACTCCGACCAGTTCGGTCTGGGTGTGGCGCTGGACCTGCAAAAACTGTGGGGCTGGGATAACACCCAGGCCAAGATCCAGTTGACCAATCGTAACGGCCAGAACATCTCCAACGACCGTATTGGCGACCCGCGTGCCGGCACGCTGAGTTCGTCCCAAGAAGTGTATGGCCGTGGCCATATGGTGCGTCTGACCCAGTTCTGGATCCAGCACCAGATGTTCGACAACAAGTTGGACGTGAAACTGGGCTACTTCGGTGAAGGCGAAGACTTCAACACCTTCCCATGCGACTTCCAGAACCTGTCGTTCTGCGGCTCCCAGGTCGGTAACTACGTCAACACCTGGTACAACTGGCCAGTCAGCCAGGCGGCTATCCGCGTCAAGTACAACATCACCCCTGAGCTGTATGCCCAGATCGGTGCCTACAACCAGAACCCGTCGCAGCTTGAACACGGCAACGGCTTCAAACTCAGCGGCAGTGGTACCAAAGGTACTGTGATCCCGGTGGAATTGGTCTGGTCGCCGAAAGTGAATAACCTGCCGGGCGAATACCGTGTGGGTTACTACAAGAGCGCCGCCGATGCTCCGGATGTGCGTAAAGACGTCAACGGTGGCGATGCGGTCCTCAGTGGTGCTGACTTCCGTACCCGCAGCAGCAAAAAAGGCTACTGGTTCGTTGCGCAACAGCAACTCACCACCCATAACGGCGACGCGTCGCGCGGCCTGAACATCGCAGCCAACGCCACGTTCCACGACAAGGAAACCAACCTTGTCGACAACTATCAGTCGCTCATGCTGGTGTACAAAGGCCCATTCGATGCGCGTCCAAAAGACGACGTCGGTATTGGTGCCGCGCGCCTGCATGTCAACAATGACGTCAAGCGCAACTCGGAACTGCTCAATGCCGCTAACGGCGTCAGCGACTATGACAACCCGCTGTACACGCCGATTCGTGAAACCGAATACAACTTCGAACTCAACTACGGCTTCCACGTTACCAACTGGCTGACCGTACGTCCCAACCTGCAATACGTCGTGCAGCCTGGCGGCGTGGACAAAGTCGACAACGCGCTGGTAGCGGGTCTGAAAATTCAGTCTACGTTCTAACGCTGTTGCGATAAGCTCCTTCTCTCTGTGCGCATTTGCGGATAGCCATGGCTATCCGCTTTTTTTTGCGCAGCACTGTGATACAGGACCGTGGCACATGCATGAGCATCCGCTGCAACGCTTTTTCAAATCCCTGCGCGAACGTCCGGTGTTCGCCTGGGAACGCTTTCAGATGCGCGACGTGTTGGTGATCGATCATCCGCTGTGCCAGGCGGTATTCAGTCGCCAGGGCGCGCAACTGTTGCATTTTCAGCCGCGTGGTCAGAAGCCCTGGCTGTGGTGCGCGGCCAAGTGGCCGCAGGTCGGTGCCATTCGTGGCGGCGTGCCGGTGTGCTGGCCATGGTATGGCCGTCACCCAAGCGAAAACGCCTGGCCGTCCCATGGCTGGGCGCGCCTGATCGACTGGAAACTGCTCGATAGCTCCAGCGATGACGAAGGCGTGAACCTGCACTGGCAACTGCAACTGTGCGACTGGCAGGTGGACCTGCACGCGCACCTGGGGGCTACCTTGGAATTGCGCCTGAGCACCGAGCATCAGGACGAACTGCCGTGCCAGTTGAGCCATGCGTTGCACGCTTACTGGCGTATTGGTCACGTTGATGAGGTAGCGCTGTCTGGGCTCGAAGGCGCGCAAGGTTACGATCAGCTCAACCGCCAGATGTGCCAGCAGGAGGGCGAGTTGCGCGTAGAGGGCGGATGCCAGCGGGTGTTCCAGCACGAAGGCGAACTGCACCTCAAGGATCACGCCTGGCAGCGCGAACTGTGCATCGACACGGGCGAGAGTGCCGACACTGTGGTGTGGCATCCGGGCAGCCGACCGCTATTGGGCGTGAGTTTTAACGAGGCGTCGGGGTTTGTGTGTGTGGAGTCGGCGATGGCCGGGGCCAGTTTGGCGCCGGGGGAGCGGGCGCACCTGAGTTTGCAGGCTCGGGCTGGAGTCTAGCGTTGTTGCTTATGGCTTCATCGCGGGCAAGCCCGTTCCTACATTTGGAACGCATTGCCCTGTGGGAGCGGGCGCACCTGAGTTTGCAAGCTCGGGCTGGAGTTTAGCGTTGTTGCTTGTGGCCTCATCGGGGGCATGCCCGCTCCCACATTTGGAACGCATTGCCCTGTGGGAGCGGGCTTGCTCGCGATGGCGGCGGTACTGCTGGTAGAGATTCGAGCTTAGTTAAACTCATCCCCCACCGGATACCGGCTGTCATTCAGACTCTCTTTGATCTTGCGCAAGTGCGGCTGGAAATCCACCCCGCGACGCAATGTCATGCCGGTGGCCAGCACATCCAGCACGGTCAGTTGGATGATCCGCGACGTCATCGGCATGTAGATATCCGTGTCTTCCGGGAGTGGAATATTCAGGCTCACCGTACTGGCCTTGGCCAGCGGTGAGTTCTCGGCGGTCACGCCCAGCACGGAGGCGCCGTTACTGCGTGCGATACGCGCCACTTCCACCAGCTCGCGGGTACGCCCGGTGTAGGAAATGATCACGAACAGCTCACCGGTATGGGCCACCGAGGCGATCATGCGCTGCATCAGTACGTCGGCGTGGGCGGTGACCGCCAGGTTGAAACGGAAGAACTTATGCAGGGCGTCCATGGCCACCGGGGCCGAAGCACCGAGGCCGAAGAAGTGGATCTGCCGAGCCTGGATCAGCAGGTCCACGGCCTTGCTGATCAGGTTCGGGTCCAGGGCCTGGCAGGCGCTGTCCAAGGAGGCGATGGCACTGCCAAAGATCTTCTGCGTGTAGGCCTCCGGGTTATCATCGGCCTCCACGGCGCGGCTGACATAAGCCGCGCCACTGGCCAGGCTTTGCGCCAACTGCAATTTGAGTTCAGGGTAACCGCTCACGCCGAATGAACGGCAGAAACGGTTGACCGTCGGTTCACTGACCGAGGCGGCCTGGGCGAGGGCGGCGATCGAGAAGCGTGTGGCCTGCTGCGGGTTGAGCAGGATGACTTCAGCGACTTTGCGCTCTGCCTTGTTCAAGTCTTCGAGGCGGCTCTGGATCTGCTCCAGAAGATTTCGCACGCGGTCCATTCAGTCTTTCCTTCGGGCGACGATGCAAATTAAGGGCGGCAAGCAATCGACGAGCGGCCTTTTGCGGTGGCCTATCCTACTGAGGGTAGCTGAACACCACCACTCGCAATGCGTATTTCGGGAAAATGTTGTGGTTATTACTACATTTTTCCTTGAGTGATACCTTGAAAAAAGGTATTTGTAGCTTAACTTGATAAAAGAACAAACATCATGCCTTCGATAACCGTGGAACCCTGCACCTTTGCCCTGTTTGGCGCCTTGGGTGATCTGGCGCTACGCAAGTTATTTCCTGCCCTCTATCAGTTGGATGGTGCAGGTCTGTTGCACGAAGACACGCGCATCCTGGCTTTGGCCCGTGAAGCCGGCTCCGAGCAGCAGCATCTGGCCCATATCGAAAAAGAACTGCGTAAATACGTCGGCAAGGAACTGGACGACAGCATCGCCCAGCGTTTCCTGGCGCGTCTGACCTACGTCCATGTCGACTTTATGAAAGCCGACGACTACGTGGCCCTGGCTGAAAAAGCCGGCACCGAACAACGCCTGATCGCCTACTTCGCCACTCCGGCGGCGGTGTATGGCGCGATCTGCGAGAATTTGTCCAAGGTCGGCCTGGCGGACAACACCCGCGTGGTGCTGGAAAAACCCATCGGTTCGGACCTGGAGTCCTCGCGCAAGGTCAACGACGCCGTGGCGCAGTTTTTCCCGGAAAACCGCACCTACCGCATCGACCATTACCTGGGCAAAGAGACCGTTCAAAACCTGATTGCGCTGCGTTTTGCCAACAGCCTGTTCGAGACCCAGTGGAACCAGCACTACATTTCCCACGTAGAAATTACCGTGGCGGAGCAAGTGGGCATTGAAGGTCGTTGGGGTTATTTCGACAAAGCCGGCCAGCTGCGGGACATGATCCAGAATCACCTGTTGCAGCTGCTTTGCCTGATCGCCATGGACCCACCGGCCGACCTGTCCGCCGACAGCATCCGTGACGAGAAGGTCAAGGTGCTCAAGGCCCTGGCGCCGATCAGCCCGGACGGCCTTACCACCCAAGTGGTGCGTGGCCAGTACATCGCCGGCTACAGCGCCGGCAAGCCGGTGCCGGGATACCTGGAAGAAGAAAACTCCAACACCCAGAGCGACACCGAAACCTTCGTCGCCTTGCGTGCCGATATCCGTAACTGGCGTTGGGCCGGTGTGCCGTTCTACCTGCGTACCGGCAAGCGCATGCCGCAAAAGCTGTCGCAGATCGTTATCCACTTCAAGGAACCGTCCCACTATATCTTCGCCCCCGAGCAGCGCCTGCAGATCAGCAACAAACTGATCATCCGCCTGCAACCGGACGAAGGGATTTCCTTGCGGGTAATGACCAAGGAGCAGGGCCTGGATAAAGGCATGCAACTGCGCAGCGGCCCGCTGCAACTGAATTTTTCCGACACCTACCGCAGTACGCGCATTCCGGATGCCTACGAGCGTTTGCTGTTGGAAGTGATGCGCGGCAATCAGAACCTGTTTGTTCGCAAAGATGAAATCGAAGCCGCGTGGAAGTGGTGTGACCAGTTGATCGCCGGTTGGAAAAAATCCGGTGATGCGCCCAAGCCGTATGCGGCGGGCTCCTGGGGGCCGATGAGCTCCATTGCACTGATCACGCGGGATGGGAGGTCATGGTATGGCGATATCTGAATTGAAACTGCCGCAGGGCGTCAGCGCCCATGAGTACCGTACGCCTGCGTTGCTGGCGGACGGTTTGGCTAACGATGTGGCCGAACAATTGCGCACGGCCATCAGCGCCCGTGGCGAAGCGACGCTGGTGGTGTCTGGTGGGCGCAGCCCGGTGGCGTTTTTCCAGAACCTGGCCAAGCAGGGCCTGGACTGGTCCAAGGTCACCATCACCCTCGCCGATGAGCGCTGGGTGCCGGTAGAGCATGCCGACAGCAATGCCGGCCTATTGAAGAAATATCTGCTGCAGGGCCCGGCCGCCAAGGCGCGGTTCCTCAGTTTGTACAGCGCCACCGCGAACCTGGAAGAGGCTGCCGAGCAGGCCGATCGCCTGCTGGCCGAACTGCCCGCCATCGATGTGCTGGTGCTGGGCATGGGCGATGACGGCCACACCGCGTCGTTGTTTCCAAACAGCCCGAACCTGAACGAAGCCCTGCAGCCCGACGGTACCCGCCGTTGCTGGCCCATGCTGGCGCCGACCGTGCCGCACCAGCGCCTGACCATGAGTCGCGCGTTGCTGGCCACGGCCCGCTACACCGTGCTGTCGATCTCCGGCAGTTCGAAATTGACCACTTTGAGCGCCGCGCTGGCCAGTGACGACGTCGCCGCCATGCCGATTCGCGCGTTTCTGCAACCTACTTTAGAGATTTACTGGTGCCCATGAGCCAAGGATCAGCCGCTATGAAAAGCCCTCAACCGACCGTGTCCATGGCGGATAAAGTTGCCTTGATCGACAGCCTCTGCGCCAAGGCGCGGATCCTGCCGGTGATCACCATCGCCCGCGAACAGGACATTCTGCCCCTGGCCGATGCCCTGGCGGCCGGCGGCCTGACGGCGCTGGAAGTGACCCTGCGTTCGGAGTTCGGCCTCAAGGCCATTCAGGTGCTGCGCGAGCAGCGCCCTGAACTGTGCACCGGCGCCGGCACCGTGTTGGATCGGCACATGCTGGAGGCCGCGGAAGTGGCCGGCTCGCAGTTTATCGTCACCCCCGGGATTACCCGCGACTTGCTCGAAGCCTCGGTGCACAGCCCGATCCCGCTGTTGCCGGGTATCAGCAATGCGTCCGGCATCATGGAAGGCTATGGCCTGGGCTACCGTCGTTTCAAATTGTTCCCCGCTGAAGTCAGCGGTGGCGTAGCGGCAATCAAGGCCCTGGGCGGCCCGTTCGGCGAAGTGAAATTCTGCCCGACCGGCGGCGTCGGCCCGGCCAATATCAAAAGCTACATGGCGTTGAAAAACGTGATGTGCGTGGGCGGCAGCTGGATGCTCGACCCAGAGTGGGTCAAGAACGGCGACTGGGCACGCATCCAGGAAGTTACCGCCCAGGCCCTGGCGCTGTTGGATTGATCTGATTTACCGAATCGTTGTTGCTGTGCTTAACGGCATTTTTGCGGTGCACTTGGTCGGTGTACCGCTTTTTTTTGCCTGCAATAAAACTGCGCCTGCTTTTATAGAGGGCTGCGGTGCAGTTCGGTGATGGCATTGGCCAGATGATGGATGTCCGCCACCGAGGTGACCAACCCGGGGGTGATCCGGATACACGTCCCGAACGAGGCCCCGACACGGGTCGTGGTGAAGACGTTGTAGTCCTTGAGCAAACGGTCCGCCATCGCCTGCTGGTCCCGACCGCTGAATTTGAAAGCACTAATCCCGCAATACAGCCTCGGGTCATCCGGCGTCAGCACCTCGATCCCCGGCAATGACCGTACCTGGCTCACCCATGTATCCCGCAGGTAATTGACCCGCGCACCTTTGGCAGCCGCGCCACCCAGTGCGCGATGCTCATCCAATACCAGTGGCAAGGTCATCAGCGCCGGAAAATTCGGCGTGCTGTAGGACGTCCGCGCGCGTACATCGGTGATGGGGTAGTGGAACTCGCCCATGTCCGGGTCGATATCGGCCAGGCGCTCGGGGGCGATATACAGGAAGCCCAGGGTCAACGGTGCGCCGATCCATTTGTGCAGGTTGAACCCGGCGAACTGGATGCCCAGATCGGCCAAGTTGAAGTCGATCTGGCCAAGGGCGTGGGCACCGTCGAGGATCACGTCAACACCGTGCGTCCGTGCCGCCTGAGCAATGGCGGCCACTGGCATTACCAGCCCGGTGCGATGGGTAACGTGGGTCATGGCCATCAGCTTGAGACGCGGGTATTGGGCGAAGGCATCACGATAGGTCTGTAGCAGGCTGTCGAAACTGGCCGGATGGGCGTGGGACAGTTCGATAACCTCCACACCGCGATGCGCCGCCAGCCAGCGCATCGCGCCCTTGACCGTGTCGTACTCCAGATCGCTGATCAGCACTTGGTCACCCGGTTGCAGGCGGTTGTAGTTGCGGATCAGCGACTGCAAGGCTTCGGTGGCGTTGCGGGTGAATGCCACCGACTCGGGTTCCACCTCTATCAAGGCGGCGAGCTGGCGCCGGATCTCGATGTTTTCGCCCTGTTCGAAACGCTGGCGCACATACACCGCATTGCTGCGGTTGATAAACGCCACATGCTCCAGGTACTGGGCCTGCACCGCGCGGCTCATGCGGCCGAAGTAACCGTTCTCAAGATTGATAGGGCCTGGCTCGCAGTCATAGCGTTGAGCGATGGCTTGCCAATGCGCTTCGTTTTGGGCGTTGCTGGGCATGGGTGGGCTCTTAATGGCGTGGGGCAGGCTTGCCGTGTTTGGCGCGCAGCGGTTCGAGCAGTTCTGACAGACCGTTGTGGTCAATTTCCTGCATCAGCGCCAGCAGACCACCCAATTCGCCGTGGGGGAAACCTTCGCGAGCGAACCAGTTCAGGTAGGGGCCTGGCAAGTCGGCAATGATCCGCCCTTTGTATTTGCCGAAAGGCATTTCGCGGGTGATCAACAGTTCGAGCTTTTCCGGGTTCATGAACGTCAGACGGTTACGAGAGGAGCTTGGAAAATACAGGCATTCTGCATGAAGGCCAAATGACAGATCATGCAAATAACGTACATACAGATGGTTCAATATTTCGTAAATGATTGAATTTAAACAATAAAGTTATTTTTTAAAACCTGGCACGGGCGCTGCAATCATTAAGACAACCTTTCTCAACCCACATAAGGAATTGGAAAATGACTGACATCAACAAAGAATCGATCTCCGTACTTAACGACCTGATCGAAACCAGCATCGACGGCCAAAAAGGCTTTAAAGAGTGCGCTGAAGATATTAAGCACCCAGAACTCAAGGCGCTGTTTGCTAAGCGTTCTGCCGATTGCGCCACCGCTGCCGCCGAGCTGAAAACCGCCGTGCGTGCCTTGGGTGGCGATCCGGAAGATTCCGGCAGCGTTGCCGGCGCACTGCACCGTGGCTGGGTCGACGTGAAGTCGATGGTTACCGGTAAAGATGAAGAGGCTGTGCTGAACGAAGCCGAGCGCGGTGAAGACCACGCACTGAAGGCTTATCGTGAAGCGATCGAGAAGATCAACAAGCACAACCTGCTGGGCATTCGTGACTTGGTTGAGCGTCAGTACCACGGCGTGCAACGCAATCACGACCAGGTTAAAGCCCTGCG
This sequence comes from Pseudomonas sp. MD330_10, assembly GCF_042610415.1. Taxonomy (NCBI): domain Bacteria; kingdom Pseudomonadati; phylum Pseudomonadota; class Gammaproteobacteria; order Pseudomonadales; family Pseudomonadaceae; genus Pseudomonas; species Pseudomonas sp. MD330_10. The sequence goes on along the minus strand of NZ_JBHGZU010000006.1, from coordinate 133,705 downwards.
TAACCAGGCTCGCGCTCAGTCGTAAGCTTACCGCCTAGTCAATGTGGGATGGGGCTTGCCCCCGATAGCGGTGAATCAGTCGATGTTTGAATGACTGACTCACCGCAATCGGGGCAAGCCCTCTCCCTCATTTGTATTCAGCCGATGCTGATCGGCGGCAGCTCGGTCAAGGTCACCACCTGCTGTTTACGCGGCGCAAGAATCTCTGCCTCGCCATCCACTACCAACTCGTCGCGCTGGTTGAACACGCGGGTGGCAATCCGCACGCGGAACTTGGGCAGTTTCTCCAGGATTTCCAGGCGCACCGTCAGGGTGTCGCCGATCTTCACCGGCTTCTGAAAGCTCATCTGCTGACCGATATAAATCGTGCCAGGCCCAGGCAGTTCACAGGCTACGGCTGCGCTGATCAAAGCGCCGCTGAACATGCCGTGGGCGATACGCTCCTTGAACATCGTGGCCTTGGCGTATTCGGCGTCCAGGTGCACCGGGTTGTGATCGCCGGACATTGCCGCGAACAGCTGGATGTCGCGCTCTTCGACAGTCTTGCTATAACTGGCGGTCTGGCCGACTTCAAGGGCTTCATACGGGGTGTTGGTTACCTGGGTCATCTAAGAGCGCATCCTGTGGCTAATCGGTAATTTAATTTGCTGATTTTAAAGGAAAATTTATTCGCAGCGGGCAGGCCGTTGCAAACTCAGGGCGTGATCCAGCCATGTCACCACATCCGCCGTGACTTGCGCACGATTGGTCTCATTGAACACTTCATGACGCGCCTGGGGGTAAATAGTCAGTTGCAGGTGCTGGCAGCCGGCCGCTTGCAGGGCTTGAGTCAGGTGGGTGAGACGCTTGCCCTCGCTCACCGGATCACATTCGCCGCCCATCACCAGAATCGGCAGGCCTGGATCGATCTGCGCGAGGTTGGACGCTTTGCTGATCTGCTGCAAGCCGCCTAGCAAATCCACCCACAGTTGGTTGGTGCAACGAAAACCGCAGAGAGGATCGTTGATGTACTTATCCACCTCATCCGGGTCGCGACTGAGCCAGTCGAAGGCCGTGCGGTTAGGTTTGAACGCTTTGTTGAAAGAGCCAAACGACAGGAAGTCGATCACGGCGCTGCGCCCCCGCAGGCCCTGGCGCAGGCGTTCGGCGCGAGCGATCAGGCGCGCGGCGCGGTACAGCGCCACCGGCTGGAAATTCGACCCACTGAGAATCGCCCCATGCAGGCTGGCACTGTGGTGCAGCAGATAAGCCTGGGCGATATAACTGCCCATGCTGTGCCCCAACAGTACGATCGGCAGCCCCGGATGCTGTTGGCCGATGTGTTGGTTGAGGCTGGCCAGGTCGCCTACCACTTTGTTCCAGCCATCGTGCTCGGCGAACAACCCCAGAGTGCCTTCATCGGCGGTCCGTCCATGGCCTCGCTGGTCCAGCGCGTACACACCGTAGCCCGCATCGCACAGGGCCTCGGCCAGGCGGGCGTAGCGCCCACTGTGCTCGGCCATGCCGTGGGACACCATTACCACAGCCTGGAGCGGCCCCTGTGGCAGCCATTGGTTGACGTATAGGCGGGTATGGTCGTTCGCAGTCAGCCAGAAGGTGCTGTGGTTCATGGCGGTTCCTTTGCTCGGTGTCGTTGCAGTGTATCGCTGATCTTCTGGCAAGCGGCTGATCAGTACAGGCCCTTGTAGGAAGATTCACGCAGTTGATGACACTCTTTCCTGTATTTGCCTGATTGGCCATAGCTGCTAACGTCCCCAAAGCTCCGCTTTCCATCGCAGCATAAAAGCGGCCGGACACACTCAGGTACAGAGGACAAGAATAATGCAACCTGATTTCTGGAATGACAAACGCGCGGCGGGCGTTCCCAATGACATTGACCTCACCACCTACAAGTCGGTGATCGAAGTCTTCGAGCGTTCCTGCAAAGCCTTTGCCGACCGTCCGGCATTCAGCAATATGGGGGTGACCCTGACCTACGCCGAGCTTGAGCGCCAGAGCGCGGCGTTCGCCGGTTACCTGCAGCATCACACCGACCTCAAGCCCGGCGAGCGCATCGCCGTGCAGATGCCCAACGTATTGCATTACCCCATCGCGGTGTTCGGGGCGCTGCGCGCCGGGTTGATCGTGGTCAACACCAACCCCTTGTACACCCCGAGGGAAATGCGCCACCAATTCAAGGATGCCGGCGTGCGGGCGCTGGTCTACCTCAACCTGTTCGGTTCACGGGTGCAGGAAGTGTGTGCCGACACCGAGATTGACTACCTGATCGAAGCCAAAATGGGCGATTTCCTGCCCGCCGCCAAAGGCTGGCTGGTCAACACCGTGGTCGACAAGGTCAAGAAGATGGTCCCGGCCTATCACCTGCCACGCGCAGTATCGTTCAAGCGTGCCCTGCGCATGGGCGCGGGCCTGGGTGTGACCCGTCACCCGGTGACCCTGGATGACATCGCCGTGTTGCAATACACCGGCGGCACCACCGGCCTGGCCAAGGGCGCGATGCTGACCCACGGCAATCTGGTGGCCAATATGCAGCAGGCGCGGGCGTGCATGTCCCAGGTCAGCGATAACGGCCAGCCGCTGGTACGGGAAGGGCAGGAGGTGATGATCGCGCCGCTGCCGCTCTACCACATCTATGCCTTTACGGCGAACTGCATGTGCATGATGGTGACCGGCAACCACAACGTGCTGATCACCAACCCGCGCGACATCGGCGGGTTTATCAAAGAGCTGAAAAAGTGGCGGTTTTCCTGCCTGCTGGGGTTGAACACCCTGTTTGTCGCGCTGATGGACCATCCGGATTTCAAGACCCTGGATTTCTCGCACCTCAAGATCACCAATTCCGGCGGTACCGCGCTGGTCAAGGCCACCGCCGAGCGCTGGAAGGCCCTGACCGGCTGCACCATCGGCGAAGGCTACGGCCTGACCGAAACCTCGCCGGTGGCCAGCACCAACCCCTACGGTAGCCAATCGCGGCTGGGCACCGTGGGTATTCCAGTGCCGGGTACGGCCATGAAGGTGATCGATGACGAAGGCCGCGAATTGCCCCTCGGGGAGCGTGGCGAACTGTGTATCAAGGGCCCACAAGTGATGAAGGGCTACTGGCAGCAACCGGCGGCAACCGCCGACACCCTGGATGCCGAAGGGTGGTTGAAAACCGGTGATATTGCGGTGATCGACACCGATGGCTTTGTGAGCATTGTGGACCGCAAGAAAGACCTGATCATCGTCTCCGGCTTCAACGTGTACCCGAACGAAATCGAAGACGTGGTCATGGCCCACCCAGCAGTGGCCAGCTGCGCGGTGATCGGCGTGCCGGACGAGCGCACGGGGGAGGCGGTGAAGCTGTTCGTGGTGGCGCGGGCTCAGGGGGTAAGCCTTGAAGAGCTGAAGGCGTACTGCAAAAGCAACTTCACCGGCTACAAGGTGCCCAAGCACATCGTGTTGCGTGAGTCGTTGCCGATGACGCCGGTGGGCAAGATCCTGCGCAGGGAGCTGCGCGACATCGCCTGACCCTGAAGTGAAGTGCAATCAAAATGTGGGAGGGGGCTTGCCCCCCGATGGCAGCGCAACAGTCACCATTTGTATCGACTGTTTAATGTCATCGGGGGCAACCCCCTTCCACATTTGTCTGTGTTTAATCTGCTAAGCCTTGTTCTAGAGCCTTTTTTGCGGATATAGAATCTTTGCTCTAAAAATGACCATTAGATATTCATGAGTCATGTTTATGACTGTAGGGCCCTCTTTTGGCTCTAGTCGGCCCTCGGCAAAGCTGCTACTCTCGGCGCGCTTTGTGACCTCTCGGCCTGCTTGAACGCGCCAGACTCACCTTAAAACTTAAAAAACATACACCAATAATAATCGCATCAAATGCGATGATGAATTCGCGTCGCTGAGGAGTGGGCTTCCATGAACGAAGACTTTTGGAAGGATAAGTACCCCGCCGGGATTGCTGCAGACATCAATCCAGACGAGTATCCAAATATTCAGGCGGTACTTAAACAGTCCTGCCAGCGCTTCGCTAACAAACCGGCGTTCAGCAACCTGGGCAAGACAATCACCTACGGTGAGTTGTACGAATTGTCCGGCGCCTTCGCCGCCTACCTGCAACAGCATACCGACTTGAAGCCTGGCGATCGAATCGCCGTGCAACTACCCAACGTTTTGCAATACCCAGTCGCTGTGTTCGGTGCCATCCGCGCCGGCCTGATTGTGGTCAACACCAACCCGCTGTACACCGCGCGGGAAATGGAACACCAGTTCAACGATTCCGGCGCCAAGGCGCTGGTCTGCCTGGCCAACATGGCTCACTTGGCGGAAAAGGTCGTGCCCAAGACCGCCGTCAAGCATGTGATCGTCACCGAAGTCGCGGACCTGCTGCCGCCGCTCAAGCGCCTGCTGATCAACAGCGTCATCAAGTACGTGAAGAAAATGGTCCCGGCGTATCACTTGCCCCAGGCGATCAAATTCAATGACGTGCTCGCCAAGGGACGCGGTCAACCGGTCAGCGACGCTAACCCGGTCAGTAGCGACGTGGCCGTGCTGCAATACACCGGCGGCACCACCGGCGTCGCCAAGGGCGCAATGCTGACCCACCGCAACCTCGTGGCCAACATGCTGCAGTGCAAGGCGCTGATGGGCTCCAACCTCAATGAAGGTTGCGAGATCCTGATCACACCGCTGCCGCTGTACCACATCTATGCATTCACCTTTCATTGCATGGCGATGATGCTGATCGGCAACCACAACATCCTGATCAGCAACCCGCGCGACCTGCCGGCGATGGTCAAGGAACTGTCGAAGTGGAAGTTCAGCGGCTTCGTCGGCCTGAACACGCTGTTCGTAGCGTTGTGCAACAACGAAGCCTTCCGCAAGCTGGACTTCTCCGCGCTGAAGGTCACCCTCTCCGGCGGTATGGCCCTGCAACTGGCAGCGGCCGAGCGTTGGAAAGCCGTGACCGGTTGCGGTATCTGCGAAGGTTACGGCATGACCGAGACCAGCCCGGTGGCCACCGTGAACCCGATCCAGCATATCCAGATCGGCACCATCGGCATTCCGGTGCCTTCGACGGTGTGCAAGGTCATCGCCGACGATGGCACCGAGCTGCCGTTGGGTGAAACCGGCGAGCTGTGCGTCAAGGGCCCACAAGTGATGAAGGGCTACTGGCAGCGCCAGGATGCCACCGACGAGATGCTCGACAGCGACGGTTGGCTCAAGACCGGCGACATCGCGATCATCCAGCCCGATGGCTATATGCGCATCGTTGATCGCAAGAAAGACATGATCCTGGTTTCCGGCTTCAACGTGTACCCCAACGAGCTGGAAGACGTACTGGCGGGCCTGCCGGGCGTGTTGCAGTGTGCAGCCATCGGCGTGCCGGACGAGAAGTCCGGGGAACACATCAAGCTGTTTATTGTGGTCAAGCCGGGTGCGACCCTGACCAAGGAGCAGGTGATGGAGCACATGCGCGCCAACGTCACTGGCTACAAGGTGCCCAAGGCGGTGGAATTCCGCGATGCCTTGCCGACGACCAACGTCGGCAAGATCCTGCGTCGCGAGTTGCGCGATGAAGAGCTGAAGAAACTCGGTCTTAAAAAGTAACGTAATTCAAATGTGGGAGGGGGCCAAGCCACCTCCCACATTTTTTCTGACCGCGGCTCTTACAGGGCAAACTGCGCGAAGTTCACACCCGCACCCGCCGGACGCACATCTTTCAAGAACGAATCCTTATCCGCGCTCAGCTCCAGAGTGATCTCCGGCTTGCGCTTGCCCGCATTACGCACCACCAGCCCTTCGAGTTTCTCGCGCAGAAACACCGTCGGCACCTTCAGGTGCAACAACTGGTCGGTCTCGGCGTTGTGCATCAGCAGGTGAATCCACTCGTACTGGCCCACCGCAATCCGTGCCACCGGCAGATCGAACCACCAGATGTTGCGTTTGCGGTCCAGGTCGGTGAAATGGCAGTTGTTGACGCCGAGTACGGCACCGCCCAGTTCCTGGTTTCTGCGGGCAATGGCCTGTGCTTTATTGAGTTTCATAACCTTCCTACGGGATCTGTTATTCAGCCTTATAGCCTGAATGTGCCGCGCATTCTCATGGGTTGGCCGCAAAACATAAAGCCCAACCTGTGCGCACCGATCAAATGCACCCTGAAAATAATTGAAACTCTGCCGAATCCGCTCCGGTCAATCTTCATGTAACGACCAATAACCCTTGATTGTTCTTTCGGAGAAATACCATGGGCAGCACAGCGGATAAGGCAAAAGGCTTGGCCAACGAAGCGGTCGGCAACATTAAGCAAGGTGTCGGCAAAGCCACCGATAACGACAAAATGCGCGCTGAAGGCGTCGTCCAAGAGAAGAAGGGCGAAGCTCAGCAGGCGGTCGGCAAAACCAAAGATGCCGTTAAAAAAGCCACCAAGTAACGCTGGCTTTGGCGGGTGTGAACTCGCCGTCCTGCGGCCATCCACGGATGGCCGTTTTTGTGTCGCCTGCTGCAACTAAAGTTTGGAAATTGTTTCAAAGTCGCCAGATGGGCTACTTTGATGTAGAAAACGGCCCTTGAGTCGCCCATGACCTTATCCTCTTTGCGGCGAAAGGAGACGCTATGATTTTTCCAGTACTTGATGGTCTCAAGCTGCACAAAGTGCTGTTGCGCACCGTCAAGGAATTCGTCGACGACGAAATGCCCACCTATGCCTCGGCGCTGGCTTACCAGATGCTGTTCTCGCTGTTTCCGTTCCTACTGTTTTTGATTGCGCTGATTGGTTTTCTGCACCTGCCGGACTTCTTCAGTTGGCTACGCCTGCAATCGGAGCTGGTGCTGCCGCCCCAGGCGTTGGAGCAGGTCAATCCGGTGATCGACCAGTTGCAGCAATCCAAGGGTGGCCTGCTGTCGGTGGGTATTGTGATCGCGCTGTGGACGGCCTCGGCCGGCGTGCGCCTGATGATGAGCGCCATGAACGCTGCCTACGATGTGGTCGAAGGTCGGCCGATCTGGAAGCGTTTTCCGCTGTCGATCTTTTACACCGTAGGCATCGCCGGGATGTTGCTCGCCGCCGCCGCGCTGATGGTGCTCGGCCCACAGGTGATGGAGTGGCTGGCCGGGCAGATCGGCATGCAGGAATTCGTGGTCACCCTGTGGACCATCGTGCGTTGGCCGCTGATCGTGATTCTGCTGATGTTCGCCGTGGCGCTGATGTACTACGTGATGCCCGATGTTGAACAGAAATTTCGCTTTATCACCCCTGGTTCCGTACTGGCGGTGGTGGTGTGGATCATTGCCTCGCTGGGGTTTGGCTACTACGTCAAGACCTTCGCCGATTACAACGCCATGTACGGCAGCATCGGTGCGATCATCGTGCTGCTCCTATACTTTTACATATCATCCGCCGTGCTGTTGCTGGGCGCGGAGATGAATGCGGTGATTGAACACATGTCAGCCGAAGGCAAGGAACCGGGGGCCAAGGATTTCGATGAGCCGCCGGTCCATGAGAAACAACATGTTTCCGGCCTTGGCCGTGACCATTCCATTAAGCCCACTACTGACGAAGCCTGATTAATGATCCGTGAAATCCTGAAAGTGGGCGATGAACGCTTGCTACGCATCGCCCCTCCGGTTCCGCCGGAAATGTTCGACAGCCCCGAACTGTGGCAATTGATCGATGACATGTTCCAGACCATGGAGCATGTGGGCGGTGTAGGCCTTGCCGCGCCGCAGATCGGCGTGGATCTGCAATTGGTGATCTTCGGTTTTGAGAGCAGCGAGCGCTACCCGGACGCACCGGCCGTGCCCCAGACCATCCTGATCAACCCACTGATCACGCCACTCAGCCCGGTGCTGGAAGAGGGCTTCGAAGGTTGCCTGTCGGTGCCTGGCCTGCGCGGTGCGGTGAACCGCTACCAGCAGATCCGTTATGAAGGTTTCGATCCCAAGGGCGAGCCTATCGTGCGCTTTGCCGATGGCTTCCATGCGCGGGTGGTGCAACACGAATGCGACCATCTGATCGGCCGATTATACCCATCGCGCATCACCGACTTCAGCAAGTTCGGCTTCATCGACGTGATGTTCCCGGAGTTGGATCCCGCCACGGCGGATTAACCAAAGAAATGCCGATCAGCATGTGGAAAAAGGGGCTTTCCCAATAGCCTTAGTTAGCTACACAAAATCCAAGCCTGCGCACCACACGGGATCGGCCCATAAAGTGGTTGTGGTGAGCGGGCTTACCCCGCGCCGGGCCGCGAAGCGGCCCTCTCTCCAGACACCGCGGTGTGCCAGACAAAAAGCATGGGCCCATTCCCTCTCGGTCACCTGCTATCCGAGGGCGGCCTCACTCCCGATTCCAAGCCCATGGCGATCATCGGTTTGTTGCGCTTGTAACGCACCAGCCGCTCGCCGAGGGACTGCGGCAATCGCGTGTCCTGGGTAAAGCCTATCCGCTGATACAACCGCTCCAAGTCAGGATGGCACAACAACCATACCGTGCCCTCGGCTGACGCCACTGCCTCAAGGATCAACCGCGTCGCCAAACCCTGGCTGCGATAATCCGGCGCCACAAACACGCCGGTCAGCCACTGCCCGCCCACCACGGGTGTCAGGCACAACCCGGCGACAATGTCGCCATCGCGCGCCACCCATAAACGCCCGCCCTTGAGCGCCTTCATCGATGAATCGTGGCGGCGGTAAAACTTGTTCAGCAGCGGCCATAGGGGCTCTGGCAGTGGATCAATGGGCAACTCGGGCATGGTATTCAAGCAGGCGTCGTGATGGGGGCCAAGATTATAAGCGCCTTCTGCCGGGCAATAGGTGGTATACCCAATGCTGCATCCCTTCACAGTGGAGTACGCAGCATGGCTAAAGGCATGGATTCAAAGAAAGCCGCGAAGAAAAAACCGGCAAAGACCGCCGATGAAAAACGCGCAGACAAGAAAGCCAAGAAATCCGAAACAGGTCTGTTCGGGCACTGATCCGCAAACGCCTGCTCGCTCAGGTGCGAGCAGGCTTGCGAAGCCATTCGACGACGACACGATCATGCTGGATGAACGCAGCGTTCTTGGAGGCTTCGCGAGCAAAAAACTCGCGGCCAGTGACGTCAGATGGCCGCCAGGGTTTCTTTAAACGTTCGCGCCTGAGGCTCAGCTGTCTTTGCCGCTACTTGTTGTTCCTGTTGCTGCTTCAAGCGTTCAGCCACTTGCTTGGAAATCGCGTCCTGCTTTTCCTGGGACATATTCTGCACATCCGCCTCGGTCAGCCCTTGTTCCTTGAGCAATTGCTCGCGGATGCGTTCGGCAGGGGATTTGCTCATATAGTCAGTGAATTCCGCGCGAGCCCCGGAGGTCGAGCTGGTTGCCGGTACTTCACTGGCGGTACTGGCTGTCTGCAATTGCACGCGGGTCTTGGCGAAGGCTTCGTCGATACGGTCGGCGGCTTTGTCCAATTCCTTCTGCGCGGCCGGTACGGTCACGTTTTGCTGCGCCGCTTGCAGGGCGCCGCTGTACAGCGCGCTGGCGGCGGCGTTGGCGGGGTCCATGTCGGGTCGCTTGATCTGTTGAACGGTCGACACGGCTTGGGTGTTGTTGTTTACCAGCATGATCGGTCACCTGTGTAATGTTCGGTGCCACAGCCGGAGCAAATAACATGCCGAGTGCCAGACCCCCGGTTTTGCTGGGGCGGCGCGCCGTCGGCGGCAACACTTATCCCGCCAACGGCCAATCGTTGCCGTCAATGGGCGATATGTTCCAGGGCCAGGTTGCGCGTACGTGGCCCGAACCAACTGATGGTGATCATCACAATCAGCATGCTGCTGGCGATAAATGCCAGCACCCCAGGTGTGCCCAGGTGTTCGAGGATGAACCCGATCAGCAGGCTGCTGAACACCGTCGACAAGCGGCTGAACGAGTAACAGAACCCCACCGCCCGCGCACGGATATTGGTGGGGAACAGTTCGCTCTGGTACGAGTGATAACTGAAGCTCAGCCAGGCATTGCAGAAGGTAATCATCACGCCGCAGAACACCAGCCCTACCGCCGTGGTCTGTAGTGCGAACAGGCTGCCGAAGATCACGGCGCCCATGGCCGAGCCGACGATCTGCCACTTGTTTTCAAAGCGGTTGGCCACCTTCACGAACAGCAATGGCCCCAGCGGGTAGGCGAGGGTGATGATAAAGGCGTACAGCAGGCTGTGGGTCACACTCACGCCCTGACCCGACAAGAGCGCCGGCAACCAATTGCCAAAGCCGAAAAAGCCGATGGCCTGGAACACATGGAACACGATCAGCATCAACGCCCGGCGCCGATACGGCGGTTGCCAGATATCGGCAAAGCGCCCGCTGCCCTGCACGCTGACGGCCTCTGGCTCGGGCTCGTCCAGCGGTTTACCGTGATCCTTGCGGCAGCGCGCCTCCAGGCTGTCCATGATCTGTCCGGCCTCGTCGAAGCGGCCTTGTTGCGCGAGCCAGCGCGGTGACTCCGGCAAGCGCTTGCGCAGTTGCCAGATAAATAACGCAAACACCGCGCTGCTAAGCACCACCCAGCGCCAACCGGCGATGCCGAACGGCGCCTGGGGCACCAGCCACCACGACATCAACGCCACCGCCGGGACCGACAGAAACTGGATAAAAAATGCGAAGGCAAACGCCGAACTGCGCATGCGCTTGGGCACCAGTTCCGAAAGATAAGCGTCGATGGTCACCAGTTCGATGCCCAGGCCGATCCCCACCAGAAAACGCATGCCGATAATGCCCAGGGCGGATGTTTGGATACCCATCAACACCGTGGCCACCGTGTACCAGATCAGCGCAAAGGTGAAGATCGCACGACGCCCGAAGCGGTCGGCAATCGGGCTGAGCAGGCTGGCGCCAAGGAACAGGCCCAGAAAGGTCGCCGAGGCGAATGCGGCCTGGTCGGAGAAACCGAACACGCCTTCACTGCCGGTGTGAAAAATCCCATCGCTGATTAGGCCGGGGCTGATATAGGCGGTCTGGAACAGGTCATACAGCTCAAAAAAACCACCGATGGACAGCAGCGCCACCAAGCGCCAGACGGTAGCGACGGCGGGCAGGCGGTCGATGCGTGCGCTGATGTGGGCAGCGCGCAGCGGGTCGATGCCGTCTGTGGTTGAAGCGGCGAGTATGGACATGGTGAGCGATTCCAGGTGCAGGACCTGGAATCTTAGCTGGCTAACGGAAATCGCTGCTTGTTAAATGGCAGGGCACGCCGGGCATATTTGGCGATTTATTGCGTTTACCGCTTATGGCTCAAGATTTTATGGCGCAACAATCAATTATGCCCGTCCAGGGCGAACGCCTTGAAGCCCGCATGCTGGCTGAGCCTTTCGTAATAGGCCGCCACCGCCGGAAAATGCGGATGCTCCATCGGCGTCATGCGCCAGCGGTGCACCGACAGGCCGATAAGGATGTCGGCCAGGGTGAACTCATCGCCGGCGACGTAGGCCTGCGTCTTGGCCAGCTGCTGTTCGAGGATGGCCATCTTGTCGTTCCAGCCCTGCACGCCGGCCTGGATACGTTGCGGGTCCTGATAGTCCGGGTTTTTGCGCACCAAGGCGTGGAACGCGTAGCCCCATGACGGGTTCAGCTCGGTGGCCTGCCAGTCCATCCACTGCTCCACCCGGGCCCGGGGCGCGGGCTCGGCGGGCAGCAGATCATGCCGTTGGTAAAGGCCGACCAGGTAACGGCAAATGGTGTTGGATTCCCACAACACGCCGTGGTCATCGATCAGCACCGGCACCTGGGCGTTGGGGTTCAGGGCCATGAACTCAGCGGATTGGGTGGGTGTGTAGCCGATGCCCCAGTCTTCACGCACGTAGTCGATGCCCAGTTCCTGGCAGGTCCAGAGCACTTTTCGCACGTTGATGGAGGACGTGCGGCCCAAGATTTTCAGTGAGTGTCCCATGGTGCTTTCCTGGCGATGGAGAGAAGGACAATCTAGCAGGGGCGGCAGGTTACGGCGATATTTCCACGCGGACACGGTTGAAAGGGTGAGAGGAGCAAGCCCCTTCCCACCGGCTGAACGGTTAAGCGCTCAACAGCGCGGGGTATGCTGATCCATGGCTTTGCCGACCAGCAATACGCTCAGCTCACTCAATTGATAAATGGCCAAGGCGATATCGCGGTGTTTGCCGGTGAGGTCATCGGACAGGTTGAGCAGCAAGGTGCTGACGGAACAGACGGTTTCGTAACTGTTGATCAGCAGGGTTTCGGTGGGGGCATCGGGGGTGACGGTGAAAAGCGTATGCGCGGGATGTGGGCTTGGCATGTTGAAGAACCTGATATGGGCTGATACCTCATCGCTACTAAACGAGGGTGGCAGCTGTACGCAGGTTAGTAGACCGGTATCCCACACAACCCGGCGCACCCGAAGGCGCCCTGCGCACAGCCACCATCAAGCATCGATTGGCTCATGCATCTTGTGTTGGGAAGCGCGGGCTACTAAACCCGATCACCGAGAAATTCAGCGACCGGCAAACCTTAAAGACCGCCCTCCAGGCGCACAAGCCGGCGGATTCTGGCGTAAGCGTAGGCAACCGGGCAAGACGCTTAACGCAATGTCAGCCGCTTCCTACACCCGTCCTACGTACTCTCCCGCACCCGCAACTCAAACCCCATATCCACCACCGGCTTGGCGATCTTGTTGCCCGCCATGATCGTCAATAAATGCTCCGCCGCACGCCGGCCAATCGCTTCGCGCGGGGTGCTGATGCTGCTCAGGCGCGGCACCATGAAGGACGAGGAGGGCAAGTCGTTGAAGCCCAGCACTGCCACGCGTTCCGGCACTTTGATGTTATGGCGCAGGGCTTCGAGCAAGGCGCCCTGGGCCAGGTCGTCGTTGCCGAAGAAAATCGCGTCCACCTCCGGATGGCTGGCCAGCAACTGCAGGAACAATTCGCCGCCCAGGCCCACAGAGGAGGGGCGCGGAGTCAGCAGTTCCAAGGCGGGGTCGTACAGGCCGGCCTGTTGCAGCGCACGGCGAAAGCCTTCGCCGCGCAGCAGGGTGCGTTGGTCCAGCTGCGCGCCGATGTAGGCCAGGCGCTTGCGCCCACGGGCGATCAAGTGCGCCGCCGCCGTTTCGCCGGCGGCCAGTTGCGAGAAACCCACGCAGTTCACGCCGGCATTCGGGTCCAGGTCCATCATGTAGACGCAGGGCACGTTGCTGGCCTCGACCATCCGTCGGGCGCTTTCGGTGCGGTCGAAGCCGGTCAGCAGCAAGCCACGGGGCTGGTAAGCCATGTAATTGCGCAGCAGGTTTTCTTCTTCGTCGCGCGAGTAGTGGGAGTTGCCGATCAACACTTCGAAGCCTTTGGGCCGCAGCACCTGGTGGATGGCTTCGAGGGTTTCGATAAACAGCAGGTTGGACAGCGAGGGCACCAGCACCACCACCGAATGGCTCTGGGCCGAGGCCAGTGCGCGGGCAGCGGGGTTGACCACGTAGTTCAATTCAGCAGCGGCCTGTTGGACTTTCTCCACCAACTCCGTCGCTACGGTGCTGATGCCGCGCAGGGCGCGTGAGGCGGTAATGGGGCTGACGCCGGCCAGGCGGGCGACTTCGTTGAGGGTGGGGCGCCCTGTGGTGCGTAGTTTTTTATCGTTCTTAGAGGTCATCAGGCGGCTTGCCAAACAAAAATCGAGGCACTAAGGTAGCGCTGTCTCCAAAAGGCTGCAAATACTTGAACGTTGGGTTGCCTGATCCTGTTCAAACCGTTGGAGCGGATGCACGCGTCACTCCATAAAAAAAGACAAGACGGCGCGGGAAAAGCCTGTTTTTGCACTAGCCTTACAGCGTGCAAAGGTAGCGCTATCTGCGTCCTGAGGTGTTTCATGAGTCAACCTGTTACCGCCCTGGTCATCATGGGTGTTGCCGGCTGCGGCAAGACCAGTGTCAGCGAGGCCGTGTGCCGCCTCAACGGCGCCACCGCCATTGAAGGCGACAGCTTTCACCCTGCCGCGAACATCGAAAAGATGAGTGCCGGCCACCCCCTCAACGACGACGACCGCGCCGGCTGGCTCGATATCCTCTGCGATGAGCTGCGCCGCTCGCTCAAGGCCGGTCAACACCCGGTACTGACCTGCTCGGCCCTTAAGAAAAAATACCGCGACCACCTGCGCGAAGCCGCGCCGGGCCTGGGTTTCGTGTTTCTGGAACTGACCCGTGAAGTGGCCGCCGACCGCGTGTCCCACCGCCCCGGCCATTTCATGCCCGCCAGTCTGATCGACAGCCAGTTCGCCACCCTCGAATCGCCCATAGGCGAGCCACTGACCCTGGCCCTCAACGCCAGCGAAGACAGCGTCGAGCAACTGGCCGAGCAGACCGATGCCTGGTGGCGTGAGCACGGTTTTGAACCATCCAAATAATTTTTTGCCGGACAAGATAGCGCTATCCCCGGCAGCGAATTCAACACCCGCTTTAATAACAACAACAAACAGGAGAGACCCCCATGTTTGGCATGTCCCACGAGTCCTACCTACTGCTTGATGCAGTAGTCACTATTATCGGGTTGATCGTATTGATCACCCGGTTCAAGGTTCACCCCTTTATTGCGTTGATCATCGCGGCGGGCTTTCTTGGCCTGACCTCGGGCATGCCCGTGGACAAGATCATCAAGGCGTTCCAGGACGGTTTCGGCGGGGTGCTCGGCTTTGTCGGCATCATCCTCGCCTTGGGCACGATGCTCGGCAAAATGATGGCCGAGTCCGGCGGTGCCGATCAGATCGCCCAGACCTTGATCCGCGCCTTCGGTAAGGAAAAAGTCCAGTGGGCCATGATGTTCGCCGCGTTCCTGGTGGGCATTCCGTTGTTCTTCGAGATCGGCTTTGTACTGCTGATCCCGCTGGTGTTTATCGTCGCGCGCCGCACCGGTGTGTCGCTGATCAAAATCGGCATCCCGCTGCTCGCCGGCCTGTCAGCGGTGCACGGCCTGGTACCGCCGCACCCGGGCCCGCTGCTGGCCATCGGCGTGTTTGGCGCGGACATCGGCAAGACCATCCTGTACGGCCTGATCGTCGCACTGCCGACCGCCATCATCGCCGGCCCGATCTTCGGTACGTTTATCGCCAAGTACATCCCGGGCAACCCGTCCCAGGAACTGGTGGATCAACTGGCCCGCGAGCCGGAAAGCAAAGACCTGCCGAGCTTTGGCATCACGCTGGTTACCGTGCTGCTGCCGGTGTTCCTGATGCTGCTCAAAACCTTTGCCGACATCGCCTTCGCCGAAGGCCACGTCGTGCGTAACTGGATGGACATGATCGGTCACCCGATCACCGCGTTGCTGCTGGCACTGTTGCTGTCGTTGTATACCTTCGGTGCGCGTCAGGGCATCCACTCCAAGCAGATCCTCAAACTGCTCGACGCCAGCCTTGCGCCGACCGCCGCGATCATCCTGATCATCGGTGCCGGTGGTGGCTTCAAGCAGATGCTGGTGACCAGCGGCGTGGGCGATGTTATCGGGCATATGGCCGTCACCGCGCAGATCAACCCGATCCTGCTGGCGTGGCTGGTGGCGGCGGTGATTCGCGTGGCAACCGGTTCGGCCACCGTGGCCACCATTACTGGCGCCGGCATTGTGGTGCCGGTGGTGGGCATGATTCCGGGGGTTAACCGCGAGTTGCTGGTGCTGGCGACGGGGGCGGGTTCGTTGATCCTGTCTCACGTCAACGATGCGGGGTTCTGGCTGGTCAAGCAGTACTTCAACATGACCGTGGCCGAGACGTTCAAGACCTGGACCGCGATGGAAACCATCCTGTCCGTAGTGGCGTTGATCTTCATTATGTTGCTGTCGTTGGTGGTCTAACAGGCAAACCACAAGGCAAGGGTGAAAACCCAATCAAATGTGGGAGGGGGCTTGCCCCCGATAGCGGTGGATCGGTCACTTGATGCAGTGACTGACACTCAGCTATCGGGAGCAAGCCCCCTCCCACATGTTTAACTCATTTCTGCAACAGAATGGCTCAGGCTTTCTGGATCAACCCATCCGCCCGGAACATCCCGCGAATCCCACGCACCGCTTGGCGAATGCGGTCCTGGTTCTCGATCAGCGCGAAGCGCACATGATCATCCCCATACTCGCCAAAGCCGATCCCCGGTGACACGCACACCTTGGCTTCCAGCAGCAGCTTCTTGGCAAATTCCAACGAGCCCATGGCGGCATACTGCTCGGGAATCTTGGCCCACACGTACATCGACGCCTTTGGATTCTCTACCATCCAGCCCAGCTCATGCAGGCCCTTGACCAGTACGTTGCGGCGCTGACGGTATTGCTCGGCGATGTCTTTCACACACTGTTGGTCGCCTTCCAATGCCGCAATCGCCGCCACTTGCAGCGGGGTGAAGGTGCCGTAGTCGTGGTAACTCTTGATCCGCGCCAGGGCGTTGACCAGTTCCGGGTTGCCCACCATAAAGCCGATGCGCCAGCCGGCCATGTTGTAGCTCTTGGACAGGGTGAAAAACTCCACCGCAATGTCCTTGGCGCCCGGTACCTGCATGATCGACGGAGCTTTCCAGCCGTCATAGACGATATCGGCGTAGGCCAGGTCATGGATCACCAGCACGTCATACTGCTTGGCCAGGGCGATGACCCGCTCGAAAAAATCCAGCTCCACGCACTGCGCGGTGGGGTTGGACGGGAAACCGAGGATCATCATTTTCGGCTTGGGGATCGAACCGCGGATCGCCCGTTCCAGCTCGGCGAAGAAATCCACGCCAGGCACCAGCGGCACCGAGCGCACCTGGGCGCCGGCAATCACGGCACCGTAGATGTGAATCGGGTAGCTGGGGTTGGGCACCAGCACGGTGTCGCCTTGATCCAGGGTGGCCAGCATCAAGTGCGCCAGGCCTTCCTTGGAACCAATGGTGACGATGGCTTCGGACTCGGGGTCGATGTCCACTTCATAACGGTCTTTGTACCAGCGCGAAATCGCTCGACGCAGGCGCGGAATGCCTTTGGAGGTGGAGTAACCATGGGTGTCTTCACGCTGGGCCACTTGCACGAGTTTTTCAACGATGTGCGGCGGCGTGGCGCCGTCGGGGTTACCCATGCTCAAGTCGATGATGTCTTCGCCGCGCCGACGCGCAGCCATCTTCAGCTCGGCAGTGATATTGAACACGTAAGGGGGGAGTCGATCGATGCGCGCAAAGCGGCGCGGCGAACCTTGTTCGGCCATTGTTGCCTCGAGAGTACGTAAGCGCCCGGAACCGTCCGAGCGACGTTGGCCACTGCGGTGGCCTGCGGGGCAGACAATACGGTCGGTGATGGCAAGTTGTCCAGATCCGTAGGAAAATTTTCTGCATGGAGTACAGTCCGGGTATGCCCCTATACTCGATGCGGGTTTGTTCCCTCATAAGAAGGAGACTGTTCGTATGGATCAGCAGACAAAACAACCGTTGGAACCGCGCATGGAAGAAGGCAATGCCATGGTGATCGCAGGGGTGCAAGGGCGGTATTCCAAGGCAACCGTGGGCGATATTCCACGCTTGTGGGAGTTATTCGACAGCTGCATCAAAGAGATCAAGCGACGTACCGGTGGCGTGACTTATGGGGTGTGTCACAACCCCCACCACGATGAGTTCGATTACCTGGCCGGGGTGCAAGTGCCGAGCAAGGATGACGTGCCGAGCAACTTCAAGTACGTCGAAATTCCGGCCCGCCGCTACGCGGTGTTCCCGCATTACGGCGCGGTTCAGGCGCTGGCGCAAACCTACGAACGCATCATGTTCGAATGGCTGCCACATTCCGGGTTCAAATTGGCCGGCGCGGATTTCGAGCGCTACAGCGCCGATTTCGATGTGAAAAAAGGTACGGGCACGGTGGAGGTCTGGGTGCCGGTCGAAAAGCGCGGCTGAGTTGAGCGCCCCTGTCGCGTAAACATGACACACGCGTCTGAACGGCATGTTTACGTGACATCCATTACTGCGGATTAAAGTGCAAGGCTCAATCTGCGCTCATAGCCAACCCGCCCCTTGTACGCCTCACCGCTGTCTACCCAGCCGAGCCCCAAATACAAGCCCATCGCCGCCACGTTGTCCGTGTCCACCGACAACTCCAACCCCTTGATCTGCGGCCATGCTTCAAGCGCCGCCGCCGGCAGTGCCAGCAGGCACGCCTTGCCGAACCCACGGCCCTGTTGCCGACGGTCCACCTGCAAGGCATGCAGAGTGGCGCTGTGTGCGTCGGCCCAGTGGGGCAGACAGGGAGGGCGTTTAAGCAACAGGAAGGCCACCGGGACGTCGTCGGCCAACAGTGCAAAGCCTTTCACGCCGGGGCTGGGTTTAGCCAACAGGTTATTGAGTGCGCAATACATATCGCCGCAAAACGGCAGTTGCTCAGGATGAACTTCGATGGCATTGAGCTGCTGTTGTTGCAGGTCAGTCAGTGCCCCATAGGCGACCAGGCGGGTATGCATCGAGGGTATCCGAAGGGCTGCAAGTAGGGCCGCAGTCTATCGGGTTTGATGGGGGCGAAATTATTTTTCAGCAGGCTGTCGATTTGCCCCCTGCGCGTTCGACTAAGGGTGACTTTCGGATTTTCCACCCCAAGGAGTTATCGCCATGAGCACCGCAATCAACAGCCTGATCGAAGAATGGAAAAATGCCGTCCTAAGCCGCGATATCGACAAGATTGTCAGCTATTACGCCGACGATATCGTCTCATTCGACGCCGTTAATGCTCTGCAATTCAAGGGTAAAGCCGCCTACCGCGCCCATTGGGAAGAATGCATGAAGCACTGCCCAGGCCCGGGGATTTTCGAGTTTCATCAATTGCGCATCGTCGAGGCGGCCGACAGCGCCTTTGCCCACTGGCTGGCCCACTGCGGCGGGACCGGCCCGGACGGTGAGTTGAAGGCCTGCTGGATGCGCGTCACCGCCGGTTATCAGCGCATCGCGGGCCAGTGGAAAGTGGTGCATGAGCATTGGTCGGCCCCCTTCGATATGGAGAAAGGCACCGCACTGTTCGACCTGAAACCTTGAGCTGCGCGAACTATAGTCAGCATTCCGACAACGGAGATATCCATGAAATACCTCTGCCTGATCTACAGCGACGAAACGTTGCTGCATAGCTCACCCGACAGCCCAAAAGATCCGGAGTGCCTTGCCTACGCCCAGGCCATTCAGGCCAGTGGTCGCATGCTGGCCGCCGAGCCGCTGCAACCTGTGGCCAGCGCCACCACCGTGCGTAAGCGCAATGGCCACTTATCGATCACCGACGGGCCATTCGCCGAAACCAAGGAGCAGCTCGCCGGTTTCTACCTGATCGAAGCGCGGGATTTGAACGAAGCGCTGCAGGTGGCCGGTGGCATTCCGGCGGCACGGGTCGGTAGCGTCGAGGTGCGGCCCGTACGCGAGTTGGCGCTCTGAACAGCCACTCTATCGAGGCCCTCTATCGCAGCGAATCGCGACGCGTCCTGGCGACGTTGATTCGCCTGCTGGGGGATTTCGACCTTGCCGAAGAAGCCCTGCACGAGGCGTTTTCCGTCGCGCTCGAACGTTGGCCCCAGGACGGTCTGCCCGACAACCCACGGGCCTGGCTGATCTCCACCGGCCGTTTCAAAGCAATCGATCGCTTACGCCGCCAGGCGCGTTTTACGCCGTTATCGCAGGCGCAGGCCGACGCGCTGGAAGCGGCTGAGTGGAGTGTCGAAGACGTGGAAGACGACCGCCTGCGCCTGATCTTCACCTGCTGCCACCCGGCGCTGGCGCCGGATGCCCAGGCTGCGTTGACCTTGCGCGAGATCTGCGACCTCACCACCGAAGAAATCGCCCGAGCCTTCCTGAGCACACCCACCACCATCGCCCAGCGCATCGTGCGGGCCAAGGCCAAGATCCGCGAGGCGAACATTCCTTATCAGGTGCCATCCCTGGCGGAACTGCCGGAGCGCCTCGACAGCGTGCTGCGCGTGGTTTACCTGGTGTTCAACGAGGGCTATTCGGCGTCCATCGGCGCAAACCTCACCCGCGACGAATTGAGCGGCGAAGCCATTCGCCTCGGGCGGCTGTTACTGGCGTTGCTGCCGGAGCCGGAAGTAATGGGCTTACTGGCGTTGATGCTGCTGCACGAATCCCGCCGTGCGGCGCGCACCTCGGCGAGTGGCGAGCTGGTGTTGCTGGATGAGCAGGACCGCACGCTTTGGGACGCGTCGTTAATCACCGAAGGCTGCGCGCTGGTGCAGCGAGCGCTGAGCACCCGAGGGTTTGGCCCGTATTGCCTGCAAGCAGCGATCGCTGCCGTACATGCCGAAGCGCCTCACGCGGCTCAGACGGATTGGCCGCAGATCGTCGGGCTGTACGACGTGTTGCTGGGCCTGCTGCCGTCGCCGGTGATTGCGCTGAATCGGGCGGTGGCGGTGGCCATGCGCGACGGGCCGCTGGCGGGGTTGCAGCAGGTCGATGGGATCCTGGCGCGCGGGGAGTTGCAGGATTATCACTTGGCGCACGCGACCCGGGGCGAGTTCTGCCGGCAACTGGGAAGGTTGAAAGAAGCGCGGTCTGCGTATGAAAAAGCCCTGTCACTGACCCAACAGGCCCCCGAAAAGGCCTTCCTCGAACAACGCCTGGCTCAACTTGTCAGCGCTTCAATGCCCTAGAAATATCATTCGAGCATCTTGCCCAACAACCAACTCCCCGCCGGCCCTGGCGGATGGTGCCGCGACCACAACGCATCTACCGCCACTGAGCGCGGCCAGCCGCGTGCCTTAAGTTCCACCAATTGCCCGCCGCCAAACCGCTCCACCAACCAGCGCGGAATCGGTGCCCAGCCGAAACCCAACTGAGCCATTTCCAGCAGCATCAGGTAGCTGGGGGCCGACCAGACACGTCCGCTGGCGCGGGTTTCATTCGGATTGATGATGCTTGCCAGGCGCAGTTCGCGATGCTGTTGCAGGGCGTGCGCGGTGAGGGTGTCGAGGCTGGCCAACGGATGCTTGGGGGATACGAACAGGGCGATTTCCGTGCGTTCCTCCACGGGCGCGCAGGTCAGGTCCGGCGGGTACAGGTCCTGGTGTTCAATAAATGCGATCTGCGCACGGCCGCTCTGCACCAAGGCGATCAGGTCTTCGCATTCGGCGATCAGGCATTCCAGCTCAAGGTCGGGGTAGCGTCGTTCGAACGCGCTGAGGGCGGCCTCGAAACGGTCGGACTGGTAGGTATCCGACATGGCGATACTCAGCTTCGGCTCCAGCCCCTGGGCCAACTGACTCGCCGTCAGGGCCAGCCGGCTATTGGCTTCCAACACCTGCTCGGCGCGTTGCAGCAACACATGGCCCGCCGGGGTCAGTGTGGGTTTGCGACTGCTGCGGTCGAACAGCTCCACATCCAGGTCGATCTCCAAGCTCGCCACCGCTGCGCTGACGGTGGACTGGCTCTTGCCGAGCTTGCGTGCCGCCGCCGAAAACGA
Organism: Pseudomonas sp. MD330_10; assembly: GCF_042610415.1. Taxonomy (NCBI): domain Bacteria; kingdom Pseudomonadati; phylum Pseudomonadota; class Gammaproteobacteria; order Pseudomonadales; family Pseudomonadaceae; genus Pseudomonas; species Pseudomonas sp. MD330_10. The sequence goes on along the minus strand of NZ_JBHGZU010000006.1, from coordinate 112,312 downwards.
GCCTTGGGTCGCCGCCTGGACAAATGCCTGCAGCACTTCATGTGAAGCCATGACTATCGCCTTGATCGATGGTTATTGGTTATGAAGTATCGATCCGCCGAGTAACCATGGCAACTCTCGTTACGCACGGAGCCGGGTTATGCACCCCACCAAATCGATGACTGAACGTGTTGGCCAAGCCTTGGGCTTTGAAGGGTTGGCCTTGTTGATCTGCACGCCGCTGCTGGTCTGGATCACTGGGCGACCGGCCTTGGAAATGGGCACGGTGACCTTTGGCCTCAGCCTGCTGGCGCTGAGCTGGAACATTGTGTTCAACAGCCTGTTCGACCGCCTCAAAGCGCGCCTGCAACTGTCGGGCGGCGCTTGGACGCGGGTGCTGCATGCGCTGCTGTTCGAAGGCGGGCTGATTGTCGTCGCGGTGCCGTTGATTGCGGCGTGGCTGAATATCAGCCTGATGCAGGCGTTGATGCTGGACATAGGTGTACTGCTGTTTTTTTTGCCGTACACCTATGTGTATCACTGGGGCTATGACGTGCTGCGCGAGCGTTTCTTACAGAAACATGCCGCCCGACGCCTCGATCCGCTGACCGGTGATCCAATGACTACCGTCGGCAAGCAAGCTGGCAATGGCCCCGCCGATATCGTCCGGTAAGCCCGCGCGGCCCAGGGCGGTGTTGCTGGCGACCATTGCGTTGAGGTCAGCGTTATCGCGCACGGCACCGCCGCCGAAGTCGGTTTCAATGGCGCCAGGGGCGAGGATGTTGACGCTGATGCCACGGCTGCCCAGCTCCTTGGCCTGATAGCGGGTCAGCACTTCCATGGCGCCTTTCATGGCCGCGTAAGCCGCATAACCGGGCAGGCTGAAACGCGCCAGGCCGCTGGACACGTTGAGGATGCGGCCGCCGTCGCGGATCAGTGGCAGTAGCTTCTGGGTCAGGAAAAACGGGCCCTTGAATTGGATCGCCAGCAGTTGGTCGAACTGTGCTTCGGTGGTTTCGGCGAAGCTGGCGTGGATGCCGATGCCGGCGTTATTGATCAGAAAATCAAAGCGATCCTGTGCGAAAACCTCTTTCAGCACGCCAGCCACATCGCCGACAAAATCACCGAACGTGGCACTCTGGCTCACATCCAGCTTCAGCATCGCCGCGCGCCCGCCCAATTGTTCGATCTGCGCCACCAGTGCCTGGGCTTCGTCGGCCTTGCTGTGGTAAGTGCCGATGATGTCGACGCCCTGGGCGGCCAGGTGCAATGCTGCGTTTTTACCCAGACCTCGGCTGGCGCCGGTGATCAATGCGATTTTACGGGTCATGGTGCAGTCCTCTGATGTGATCGTGGGAAGAAGTGTATTTGTCCGGTAATAACGTGATAAACAGCGCTATATCGGAAACACTGGCCGGATAAGGCGAACAATCCCATGAACAAACTTGAGCTGCTGCGCACCTTTGTGCGCGTCACCGAACTGTCGAGTTTCACCGGCGCCGGCGAGAGCCTGGGCCTGCCGCGTTCCACGGTGTCCGAGCATGTGCAGGCGCTGGAGGAGCTGCTCGGCGCGCGCTTGTTGCAACGCACCACGCGCAAGGTCCAAGCGACCCAGGACGGTCGCGTGCTCTACGAACGCAGCAAGGATTTACTGGCGCATATGGAGGAACTCGAAGGCTTGTTTCGCCAGGACGAAGCCCAACTGGCCGGGCGTATCCGCGTGGACATGCCCAACGCCCTGGCACGGGAAGTGATCCTGCCGCGGCTGCCCTCGTTCATGGACGCCCACCCGCTGATCGAGTTGGAAATCAGCGCTACCGACCGTCAGGTCGACCTGCTCGCCGAAGGGTTCGATTGCGTATTGCGCATCGGCGCGCAGCCGGATCAAACCGTGGTGGCCCGCGCGCTGTGCAGCCTGCCGATGATCAACTGCGCCAGCGCCACCTACCTGCAACGCTTCGGCGTGCCGCAGACCTTGGCCGATTTGGCCGACCATCACCTGGTGCATTACGTACGCCCGCTGGGGTCACGTTCGGCGGGTTTCGAGTATCTGCAAGGCAACAAGGTGCAACGGATTCCCATGGCGGGGCGGGTGACGGTCAACAGCACCGATGCGTACAAGTCGGCCTGCCTGGGTGGTTTCGGGATTATTCAAGTGCCGACCCTGGGCATGCTCGACGAATTGGCGCGCGGTGAACTGGTAGCGATCTTGCCGGACTACTCGCCACCGCCGTTGGAGGTGGCCCTGCTGTACGCCGGGCAACGGCATTTGCCGTTGCGTGTTCGGGTGTTTATGGACTGGTTGGCCGCCATGGTGCAGACCCACGTTTAATCCCGGCTCCATCCTGGTGGGAAGGGGGTTGCTGTAGTGAGCAGGCTTGCCCTGCGCTGGGCTGCGAAGCGGCCCCATTCCAGACGATATGGTTTAGCTGAGACACCGAGGTGCCTGGATTTGGGGCTGCTTCGCAGCCCAGCGCGGGGCAAGCCCGCTCACCACAGCAAGCCCGCTCACCACAGCGAGCCTGCTTCCCACAGCAGTACCACCCACAGGTTTGCTCAAGGTACGTCAGAACAGGTTGGTAAACAGCCAGTACAGGCTGCCGGACAACACAATCGCCGCCGGCAGTGTCAGTACCCAGGCCATCAGCAAATTGCGGATGGTCTTCATCTGCAAGCCGCCGCCATTGGCGACCATGGTGCCCGCCACGCCGGAGGACAACACATGGGTGGTCGACACCGGCAAGCCATACATGTCTGCCGCGCCGATGGTCAGCATTGCCACGGTTTCCGCCGCGGCGCCCTGGGCGTAGGTCATATGGGTCTTGCCGATCTTTTCACCCACCGTCACCACGATGCGCTTCCAGCCGACCATGGTGCCGAGGCCCAGGGCAATGGCCACGGCGATCTTCACCCACAGCGGAATGAAACGCGTGGAATTGTCGATCTGCTGTTTGAACAGTTGCAGCTTGTCTTGGGTGTCGGCATCGAAGTGACCGACTTTGCCCTTGTCCATCAAGCGGATGGTTTCGCTCGCCAAATACATGTCATTGCGTACGTTGCCGACCGCTTCGGCGGGGACTTTGGCCAGGGAGCCATAGCCTTTGACTTCATCGCCGATATGACCGGTCAGGGCGGCGAGGGCGGGCACCAGTTCCGGGGTGGCTTCCTTGGTGCGCACGTACACCGAGAGCACTCCACGCGGGTCGCCGGTCAGCGGCTGTGGGGCGGATTTGACCAGTGCGGCCTGGGTCACTTCGGCCACCGCCGCAAACTGCAACGATTGCTCGGCGGGCATGGCGCGGTTCAGGGCATAGGCCATCGGCAGGGTGCCGACTAGGATCAGCATGATCAGGCCCATACCTTTCTGGCCATCGTTGGAGCCGTGGGCGAACGACACCCCGGTGCAGGTGGCGATCAGCATGCCGCGGATCCACCACGGCGGCGGAGTGTCGCCTTTGGGCGCCTTGTACAGCGCGCGGTTCTTCACGAAGGCGCGCAGGGCCAGCAACAGCAACGCGGCAAACACAAAGCCGATCAGCGGCGAGAGCAGCAAGGCGTAACCGATCTTGATCGCCTGGCTCCAGTCCACCCCGCTGGTGCCGTCACGCCCGTGCATCAAGGCGTTTGCCACGCCCACGCCGATGATCGAACCGATCAGGGTATGGGACGACGACGCCGGTAAACCCAGCCACCAGGTGCCCAGGTTCCACAGGATCGCCGCGATCAGCAGGGCGAAGATCATGGCGAAACCGGCCTTGGAGCCCACCTGCAGGATCAGCTCCACCGGCAGCAGGGCGATGATGCCGAACGCCACCGCGCCGCTGGAAAGCAACACGCCGAGAAAGTTGAAAAAGCCTGACCACACCACCGCGAAATGCGGCGGCAGCGAATTGGTGTAGATCACCGTGGCCACGGCGTTGGCGGTGTCGTGGAAACCGTTGACGAATTCGAAACCCAGGGCAATCAGCAGTGCCACGCCCAACAGGAGGAAAGGCGTCCAGGTGGTGAGCTGTGCGCCCATTTCATGCATGTCGTGCATCAGGCTATAGGCGGTGAACAGCAAGCCCATGGCGAGCACGGTGAAAAAGATGATCACGGTCAACAGGCTGGGTTTCTTGTCCAGCCGAGGTTTAGGGTCTGCCGTTGCGGTGGACAGCGAGGCAGTCAGGGAAGGGGTGGCCATGCCGGAGCATCCAGATTAAGGAGGATGTCGCCCATGATCATTGCAGAATGTTACAGAGATGCTGCGTCAAGTCATGGTTTAAGCAATTGAGGCCACCGTCGGTCTGTTCCTACGGCGGGATTACTCGTCTCAGTAGTCTTTACGCTTGCGGAATGCCCAGCGCCCGGCAATCAGGGTGAACGTCGCCACCAGCGCCACCAGGATCCAGAAGCCCTCCGGGTCTTGGGAAAGCGGCACGCCGCCCACGTTCATGCCGAAGAAGCCGGCGATGATATTGATCGGCAGCGCCAGCACCGTTACCACGGTGAGGGTGAACAACGTGCGGTTGCTCTGCTCGTTGAGGTTGGCGGCGATTTCTTCCTGTAGCAACTTGATGCGCTCACCCAGGGCCGTCAGGTCGTTGATGATCAGCGCGAACTCCTCGGTGGATTTACGCAGCTCTTTCACGTCTTCCTTCTGCAACCACTGTGGCGGGCGATTAAGCAGGCGCAGCAGCGAGCCCGGCTCCAGCGCCAGCAGGCGTTGCAGGCGCACCAGCACCCGGCGCATGGCGCCCAGTTCGGCGCGGTTGGTAGACAGGCGCGAGGAGAGCAACTGGTCTTCGATATGGTCGACGCTGATGCTGGTTTTGCGCACGATCTGCGTCAGCACCTCGCCTTGATCGCGCAGCAGATGCACCAGCAATTCCAGGGGCGAACGAAAGCGCTCGCCGCCTTTGACCGACGAACGCAACTTGTCCACCGAGTGCAGCGGTTGCAGGCGCGCACTGATCAACAGGCGGCTGCGCGCGCATACCCACAGCGTGGAAATATCCGACGACACCATGCTGCTGAAGTTGAACACCACGTCGTTGACCACGGCCAGCAACGCCGAGTCGACATGTTCGATCCGCGTTGAACGGGAGCCTTCGTGCAACGCCTCAAAAAACTCCTCGGGCAATTGCAGATGCGCTTTCATCCAGCGCTCGCAGGCGGCGTGTGCCAGATTCAGGTGCAGCCATAGGAACTCATCCGGATCGGCCGGTTGCTGCAACGCTTGCAAGGCCGTGGCTGAATCAATCTGTTCGCCTTTTTCACCTGGGCGAAAACGAAAACCGTAGAGCAAGCCAAACAGATCGGAATCTTGGTGGCTGTGGTCGATGCTGTGGTTCATGGGGGCTCGCAGAGAAAGCGCCTGTAGGACGTTTCACAGGTTCGCGTGGGCGAATCATTGCAAGGCTGTATGACGCGGACATTACGGTTTGAAGGCGCCCATAAAAAGCGCCACCCGAAGGTAGCGCGTTTTTAAAGGGGTAGATCAATTGTCTTGCTTGTCTTCCAGCACCGCGCCGGTTTTGGCGTTGAGGGTCACGTCCCACTTTTTACCGGCGGTGTCGGTCATTTCGACCTCGTAGACCAGTACGCCGTTTTTGTGGTCCAGCTCGGTATCGGTGATGCTGGCGCCGGCATGTTTGGCCACGGCGGCGGCGTTGAGTTTTTCGAATGGCATCACTTCGCCGGACTTGAGCAGGCCTTCAATCTGGTCCGGGCGAACGTCCGCCTGGGCCAGGCCGGCGGTCAACGTCAGGGCAGTGGCAGCGAACAGGGCAGTCAGGGTTTTCATGGTGGGCTTCCTTCTCGGTTGAGCTGTTTAAGTGGCGCCAGATTAACCGGCGCAACTTAACTCATCCTTAAAGGCGCACTCAGTACTTATAGTCGTTGAGCAGATCCTGCACGCTCGACGACGGCCAGCGCTTGTAGAACTTCAGCAGTTCGGCGGCGCGGTTGGTGAAGATACCGTCGACGCCGGCCTTCATCACTTTGTCGAAGTCCACGGGCTCATCCACCGTGTAGACGTGGACCAGCAGGCCCTTGTCGTGGGTCAGCTTGTTCATTTCCGGCTTGACCAGGTCGGTGTAGCTCTGGTCGCCCAGGTTGGTCAGCTGAGCCGATGGGCCGGTGCCGATGGCGCCAAGGCTCTTGGCTTGATCCACCCACTTTTCAAATTCGGCGGCGTCCTTGGGTTCTTGCTTGGCGTAATACGCGGCCTTGGTTGGCTCGCCGGATTCGGCAAAGGTCTGCTTGGACTTCGGCTCGATGCTGCCTTCGCCTACCCACAGCAGCAGGATCTTCGGCGTGTTCGGCATTTCCTTTTGCAGTTCTTTGAGGCTGGCGGTTTCAAAGGTTTGCAGCACTACGCGGCCCTTGCCCTGACCCACGCCGGTGTTGCTCTTGCCCAGCTTGGAACCGGCGGAACTCAACCAGCCTTTATCCAGCAGCTTGTTTTTCAGGTCGGCTTCGATGCCAGGGAATTGCTGGGGCTCTTTGGTTTCGATGTACAGCCCGGGTTTGTGCTGCGGGTTGCCCTCGGCGATCTTGATGATGTCGTCCAGGCTGAGGATTTTCAGGCCGACGAACCCCGGCCGCGCGCGGTCCGGGTAGGCAGCGTTGAACCAACTGCCGGCATCGAGGGTTTGCAGTTCTTTCCAGGTGAATTCATTGGCCGGCGCGTCTTTGCGCTCGGGGAACTTGGTGGCCACATCGGTGGTGCGTTGCAGGTTGTTGTCGTGCAGGGCGAACAGTACGCCGTCCTTGCTGCGTTGCAGGTCCAGTTCCAGGTAATCGGCGCCCAGGTCGCGTGCGACTTTGTAAGCGGCGGCAGTGGATTCGGGAGCATCGTAGGACGCGCCACGGTGCGCGATCACGGCGGGGTATGGAATGCCTTCGTTGGTTGCCAATTCAGCCGGGCTGATCGGTTCGGCGGCCTGTGCGTGGCCCAGGCCGAGCATCAGGGCGAGCAGCAAGGCGCTCTTGGTGAACGTGGCAGGCATAGGCGAAGTCCTTTCTTGGAGGTAGCTTTGAGAAGGGCTCCTTTTTAACAATTGATTGCGAACGGCGCTATCACCAAACCGACATTAACGTGCGCTCGCGCCAATTTTCTGCGCATTTTTACCCTGCATTGCAGTACTCTTGCCCGCAGCTGCCCCGTCAGAGGACAGCAACTTCTGCCACGCGTGTAAACCATCTTTCCAGTCCCTGTGGGACTTTTCAGTGAGGTTTAGCATGCGCATCACTTCCGAGCTTATCTGCCAGGCCGCCGACCAACTCAACGGTTTCGTCGGCCTTAACCGCAAAACCGGCCAGTACATCGTGCGTTTCAGCGAAGACTCGTTCGGCATGGACGTGGCCGATGACGGCATTATCCCCTGCGCCGAATTTGTCTGGCTGCCGGCTCCGGGGCAAACCATGACCCTGTCCCGCGAGCGCATTCAGTTGCTGCTCGATCAGAACATCGACGATCGCATCAACATCACCGAACCGCTGCGGGTGTATATGCGCCGGGTGGAAATTCCGCAGATCAGCGCCATGCGCAGTCTGGTGCAGGCCCAGGCTCGCGCCTAAAAGGTGTAGTCCCGTTCTACCTTGCACACCCGCGTGTGAAACGCCGAGTACCAGGTGCTACGCCCTTGCTCACGCACCGCCCGGTGTTCGGCGTGATGTTTCCAGGCCAGGATCGCTGCTTCGCTGGCCCAATACGACACGGTGATCCCCAGGCCGTCCTCTCGCGCTGACTCCACCCCGAGAAACCCCGGTTGTTCACGAGCCAGTTCGAGCATGCGCATGGCGGCCTGGCTGTAGCCTTGATCGCCTTCGGTGCGCAGCGAGGTGAAAATCACCGCGTAGTAGGGCGCCGCCGGTGTGTCAGCGATCATGCCGACACCGCCTGGCAGGCCTTGAGCAGTGCTAGCGCCAGCGGCGGTGGGGTGCCTTTGAGCGCTGCACGTTCGGGCTGGAACAGGGTTGCGACAAAGAACGGATGATCCAGTAGCTCCACCGCGCGCAGGTCCCCGGCCGAATCGTGCCCGGTAGGGATCAGGTCGCCTTCGAATAGGGCCTGGGCGAAGTCCGGGTTCACGCCGTAGCGGCAGCGATAGCCTTCTTCGATCTCCAATTGGCCGTAGGCGTCGGCGATACGGGTGTAGGACGCTAACCGCACGGTATCGGTGGCCTCCACCAACGAGCAACTTAACGGTGTGATCACCACGCGGGCGGCGTGGGGCGCCAGCTCGCCGTGTTCGGCATCGACCCAGCCCAGTACATTGCGGGCATATTCGAGCACGGCATGTTGAAAGCCGCCGCAGGTGCCGAGGAAAGGACGCCGCTGTTCGCGGGCAAAGCGGATGGCATGCAAGGCGCCTTCGGTATCACGGTAGGGGCTGGCGGGCACGCACCAGAAACCGTCGAAGCGGTGCAACTGCGAACCGGCTGTGAGGGTGTCGGTGTCGAGCCACTGCGGATGGACCTGCACGCCGAGGCGGTCGGCAGCCTGTTGCAGCGCGACGGGAATCGCCTGGTGCGCAATCACATCGGGGTTGTAGTCGCCGATCAAGGCGAGGTGCAAGTGCTTGGCTTTCATCGTGGGCGTCCCATGGCTTGTGGTGTCCTGGCGTGCACTATAGATTGGCGCCCACGCAATCAATATTGGCGTTTGAACACATGCTCAATGCAGCGATGCACTATCAGCTCGACTATGCCGACCTCTCTCTGATCCTCGCGCTGGTGCGCGGCGGCAGCCTGGCGCGGGCGGCGGCGCTGCTGCGGGTGGATGTGTCCACGGTGTTCCGCGCCGTGCGGCGACTGGAGGCGGCGCTGGGCCAGACGCTGTTTGAAAAGAGCCGCGCCGGCTACCTGCCCACCGGCCTGGCCAGCAACTTGGCGCAACAGGCCGAACGGGCGGAGCAAGCGTTGGAAGCGGCGCGAATCGGCGTAGAGCAGGGCGGTGAAGTGATCAGCGGCACGGTGCGCCTGACGTGCACCGACTCCGTGCTGCAAGGTTTGCTGCTACCGGCGCTGGCGCAGTTCATGCCGGACTACCCGGCGCTGAGCCTGGAACTGACTACCTCCAATGACTTCGCCAACCTCAGCCGCCGCGATGCCGACATCGCCCTGCGCCTGACGCGCACGCCGCCGGAGCATCTTGTTGGCCGTTGTCTGGGGCGTGTGTCCTACCAAGTCTGCGCCAGCACCGACTATGCAGCCCACCACGCAGGCTGTGAGTTGGCGGAACTGGCCTGGATCGCACCGGATGATTTTCTGCCCGATCACCCCACCGTCGTCTGGCGCCGCCAGCACTTGCCGGGTGTACGCCCCAGCTATCGTTGCAACAGCATGTTGTCGGTCACCGAACTGGTGCGGGCGGGGCTTGGGGTGGCGGCACTGCCGGACTTTCTGCTGGGCAGCGGCCTGCAAGCGCTTGGCCCGGTGCTGACCGGGCATGACACCGCGCTGTGGCTGCTCACGCGCCCCGATTGCCGGGCCTTGCGCTCAGTGGTGACGCTGTTCGATGAGTTGGGAAAACAGGTGCGCTTGCCGCAAGGTTAAGTCTTGCGCACAAAGTGCTCATGCATTTCGCACGTCAGGCTGTCGATGTGCTCCGAGAGCTGCTTGGTGATTTCCGTCAGCCGGGTGTTCTGCTCCAGCAATTCCAGTAGCTGCTTGGTGGTTTGCTCGGCTTGGGCCTGGCGCTCGCTGTTGGCAATGGCCAAGGCTTCGCGGTGTTGGGCGTCGGCATCGGACTGGGCCTTGTCCCGTGCGGCCTGGCGCGTCTGGGCCAGCAGGATCAACGGTGCGGCATAAGCTGACTGCAGGCTGAAAGCCAGGTTGAGCAGGATAAATGGGTAGACGTCGAAGTGGGTGATACCACTTACGTTGAGGGCCACCCACAGGATCACGATCAGGGTTTGTGCACCGAGAAACGCGGGGGTGCCGAAGAACCGCGCAAACGCTTCGGCTTTGAGTGCGAAGGCGTCGTTACCGAACGTCGGCGCCAGGTGGGCGTGGCCTCGGTGGAAACGCAGGTGGTCGACAGGTTTTTTTTGAGGGGCATCTGGGGTCATGGCAGGCTCGGATCATCAACGGTGAGACAGTGGTTCACTATAGCTCTGGCCGACTGTCTACTGCATGAATGATCCGAGCCCCGGCTCAGTGAGCCCCCCGCACGTTGGCAAACGCACTCACTGCCTGCACCGCCTCGCTGGTGCCCTCACGGATCTGCACGATCACCGCGCCGGCGCGGTTGGCCAGGTCTACCCCCAGCGCCGCACGGTCACGGGTGCCGTCCATGCTGGTGATGGCCTGGCGGGTTTCATTCTGGATCATCGCGATCATGCTGGAGATCTCGGATGTCGAGCCACTGGTGCGCGCCGCCAATTGCCGAACTTCATCGGCGACCACAGCGAACCCGCGTCCTTGCTCACCGGCCCGGGCCGCCTCGATGGCGGCATTGAGCGCGAGCAAGTTGGTCTGGTCGGCGATCGCGCGAATGGTGTTGACGATGGCGGTGATCTGTTCGGAGCGCTCGCCCAATTTGGCGATCAAGTGCGAAGAACCGTCGATATCGACGGCAATGTCGCGCATCCCGCTGGCACTTTGCTGAATCACCTCGGCGCCTTTTTCGGCAATGTCCCGTGTGGTCATGGAGATGTGATAGGCCTGGGTCGCGCTGGCGGCATCGGCGGCGTGCTGCTGCACTCTGGCCGTTACGTCCGAGGCGAATTTGACGATTTTGCACAGGCGCCCGCCTGCGTCGTAGACCGGGTTGTAACTGGCTTCGAGCCATACGGTGTTGCCGTGTTTATCCACGCGTTCGAACTGCCCGCTGAACAGTTCGCCCTGGTTCAGGCGCCGCCAGAAATCGCTGTAAGCCTGGGTGCCGGCGGTGTTCGGGGCGCAGAAAATACGGTGATGCTGGCCCTGGATCTGCGCCAGGCTATAACCCATGCGTTGCAGGAAGTTTGTATTGGCTGTGATTACCGTGCCGTCCAGGTTGAACTCGATCACTGCCATGGCCCGACCGATGGCTTCGAGTTTGCCGTTGGATTCGCTTTCGCTTTGCAGGCGCGGGGTGACGTCCATGGCGTACTTGACCACTTTGATCAGGCGGCCGGTGTCATCGCATACTGGGTTGTAGCTGGCCTCCAGCCACACCGACTGGCCGTCGCCAGCCACCCGTTCGAACGTGCCGGACTGGAACTGGCCGCTGCGTAGGTTCGTCCACAACTGGGCGTATTCGGCGCTGCGGGCGAATGCGGTGGTGCAAAACATTCGATGGGGTTGGCCCAGCACTTGGTCGGCTCGGTAGCGCAAGGTTTTGAGAAAGTTGTCGTTGGCCCGCAGCACTTGGCCTTGCGGGTCGAACTCGATCACTGCCATGGAGCGTTCCATGGCGTTCAGCAGGCTGTTCTGTTGATTGAGGGTGTGTTGCAGGGTGTCGATCGTTTTCTTATGAGTGTTGAAAAACATGATGGTGTGCTCGAGCAAGCAAGCGTCTGAGGTTATCCGTGGTTATGCGCCTGCCCCCGTAAGGCATAGGCCCTACGGCTGACGTGCTCATTGCCAGCCTCCGTGTGCTGGCAGTGTGGGTGGAACAACCGGTTCAGAGTGATCAGCCCGACCAGAAGTTCGTTCCAAGGACAGGACCTTTGTTAGGCGGCCGACCAGTAATGGCATTATGGTATCTCTGCGGGAAAGCGCGGATATTTCGGACGAGATGTCATTGCGCCACTATCAGGCCGAGCGCGCTAGCCTGTCGGTGTTGGTGCAGACCCGGTTGCGGCCGGTGTGTTTGGCGGCATACAGGGCACGGTCTGCCGCATTCAGCCAACTGGCTGCATCGTCGTAGACCGGCTGGAAATCCGCCAGGCCGATGCTCAGGCTGACCTTAAGCTCCGGAAGGTGAGGGATGCGATAGTTGCAGAAGGTTTCCCGCAGGCGTTCCATGCGCTGCGCTGCCTTTTCCAGTGACATTTGCGGAAGGATCACACAGAACTCATCGCCTCCATATCGCCCGGCCAGGTCGTTATCCCGCAGGTTGCGCCGTAGCTCCAGGCTCAATTGCCGCAGCACCGTGTCGCCGACGATATGGCCGTGGGTGTCGTTGATTTGCTTGAAGTGATCGATATCGATCAGCGCGATGGTGGCGTGGCTTTTCTGATGCTGGCACTTGTGGAACTTGAGGTTCAGCAAGTCTTTCCAGGAACCGTGATTGAGCAGCTCCGTGAGGCTGTCGATACGGCTCAGGGCGCTGAGCGTGCGTTTGTGGTCCGACAGTTTTATCGCCAACTGATAGCAGACCATGCCGATAGCCATGGGGTAGAGCGTCAGCATCGGCAGGCAGGCATACACCTCTATCAGCCTGACATTGAGGTTCAGTTGCACGCCAAACAACACCCAGGCCAATCCTGCTCCGAACAATTGGGCCAGCAGCCCGCCTAGCAACAAACGCTGGCCGCCGGCGGCCACGTTGTTCATGGCTACCATCGACAGCAGGGTGACGCTGGTCAACGGCGTAAATTGCAGCGTTGCGGTCCAAAACCCGCTGAACAGGGCATCAAACAGCAGGTTGCGCCGTTCAGCGTTGTAGGGAAACTTGGCCCGGATAGCCAGTTGATACGCCACATGAGGCCAGACAAAACCATTGACCAGCAGCACCGCCCAGACCCACGCAGGCATCCCCAGCGGGTAGAGCGCGGCGGTCACACTGAGGCAGCACATGGCCGCGCCGATGATTCTTGGCTTGTAAATACGCCTGGCAAACGAGATCCCTTTGCCTTGTCGGTTTTCCATAGATACCTGGGTTAGCTGATTTTTTTGTAGATATAAAGGCACGCATTCTGGGGAATTACCGTTGATCGGATAACTCCCGTGAATATTGTCAATTATTCAGGTAGGAATAATCAGTGTCCTTCCAGGCCATTTGCGCAAAAAGGATGGCAGATGCGTCAAAAGCGACCAGGAATGTCGCTGTTGCAACAGTCGTTATGGCTGTGTGCTGGGCTTGATTTCGTAGCCGGCCAGAAACAGGTCGATGGCGGACTCAATCACGCGGGCCTGGGTGGCCGCGTCGAGGGTGGGTTGGCCCAGCGTAATCTGCGGCCAGAATGCAAACGCCTTGAGCAGGCTCTGGATCTGGTGAGCGGCAAAGGCCGGGTCGTTGCCGGATAGCCGCCCGTCTTCTTGAGCCGCGCGGACCCATTGGGTAAAGCCTTCTTCCCGTTGGCTCAAACGCGTGACCATATCCTGCGCGCGTTCTGGCGAATGGATCGTGGCGGCAATGGCAACTCGGGCCAGGTCGAGAAAGTTGTTATCCGACATCATCTTCATCTTCGCCTCCAACAACCCGCGCAACTGTTCGCGCAACGGGCGGTCGCTGCTGTAGCAGACGTCTAACTGCGCGACCGTGCTGGCCCAGAGTTGATGAAGTATCTCGGCGAACAATTCTTCTTTGCTCGGGAAATGGTTGTAGACCGTGCGTTTAGAGACCCCGGCAGTGGCGGCGATCTTGTCCATGCTGGTGACCTCGAAACCGTTTTCGCGAAATTCGCTGATCGCCGCGCTCACGATGGCTTCGCGTTTGCGGTCGGTAAGACGTTGAGGGGCAGTCATGGTTGGCGGTCGGCTCTCAGGAGGGAAATTACACTCGGTAGTTTACTTGCTACGGGTTTTGTTGCAATCTTGAAACTACACTGTGCAGTGTAGTTTATGAGCGGACTGTAGGAGTCACTCTGTCATGGCCATGATTTCATCCCGTGTCGTCCCTTCAGCCAAACCCGCCGAGCAGGGTAAAGGCGCTTTCAGCAACGAAGCCCCCGTGCAGCATGGCGGTTTCGGCAAAACGTTGCGTATTTTCTGGAACATGCTGTTTAACAAACCCCGCACAACGCGGCCGGTAGGGGCTATACCCGTCGAACCGCTGACCCGCGACCAGTTATGGAATGCGCCGGACCACAGTGTGTTTCGCCTGGGACATTCCACCGTGCTGTTGAAAATGCGCGGCAAGTTCTGGGTGACCGACCCGGTCTTCGCCGAACGCGCTTCCCCATTCAGTTGGGCCGGCCCCCAGCGTTTCCACCAACCGCCGATTAGTCTGGATGAACTGCCTGACCTTGAAGCGGTGATTCTTTCCCACAACCACTACGACCATCTGGACCGCAATGCTGTCATCCAACTGGCCGACAAAACCCGGCATTTCCTCGCGCCGCTGGGCGTGGGCGACATCTTGGTCAAGTGGGGGGTAGATGCCAGCAAAGTGCGTCAATTGGACTGGTGGCAGGGCACCGAGGTGGATGGCATTCGTTTTGTCGCCACCCCCGCCCAACATTTTTCCGGGCGCGGCCTGTTCGATGCCAACCACACCCTGTGGTGTTCATGGGTCATGATCGACGGCTCACGGCGAATTTTTTTCAGCGGCGACACAGGCTACTTCGACGGCTTCAAACGTATCGGTGAACACTACGGCCCCTTCGATCTGACACTGATGGAAACCGGTGCGTACAACGTCGACTGGCCCCATGTTCACATGCAGCCCGAGCAAACCCTGCAGGCCCACATCGACCTCAAAGGCCGTTGGCTGCTGCCGATCCACAACGGCACCTTCGATCTGGCGTTCCATGCCTGGCACGAACCCTTTGATCGCATCATGGCATTAGCGTGGGAGCGAAATGTGTCGATTGCAACGCCACCAATGGGACGGGCATTCAGTTTGAATCAGCCAGAGCGTGGGCATGCCTGGTGGCTGGACGTGGAAACCCATGGTGCTCGGGAGCATCTGGCGAGCTGACGAAAGTGTCGTCGAAAAAGGAGTTTTCAAGCTGTTTCAAGGCTGCGACAGGTGCCAGTCAAGGGTGCGATCATCCCCCGGAAAATCATCGCAGGGGGCCATCCGATGGAAAAGGATTACAGGAAACCGTGTTCAAAAACAGTCGTTTGCCCAGTGTCGTCACTGGGGCTGGTGCAGGGCGAATCGACAAAACCCGCCTGCGGTCCGCCTCAGGTCTCCACTGACGCTGGAGGCGCAAAAAAGGGTATTGCTTTCGATACAGCCCCCCAAGCTCGTATTCACCTGGAAAGTCATATGCCGATTCCCGGTTTCAGCGCGCCCAGCCTGCCTGCAAAACCCATGCGGGATCCGTCGCTGTCACTCATCGCGTTAAGCGGCGTGGACCCTACCGAGCCGGTGATGGTGGAAGTGCCATTGGTGCAAAACGACACCACCCGCACGGTTACCTCATTTTTGGCTGGCAAGCGTGTAGGGTTTGCCGACCGCTACCAGCAGGGCGATGCCCACGCCTCCATCGAGCACTCCGCATCCTTCATGCGCGCACTGGAGAGGCTGCGCCGGGGAGAGGCGTTGCTGTTTCCAGTGTCGGCACAGCGGTTGGACGCCAGCCTGCAATTCGACCTGCATACCCGCAATGAAATCGATGACCTGATGAACCAATACCGTCTGGATGCCCTGGTGTCGGACAGCCGCAGCGGGGCATTCCATGCGGCTTGCTGGACTGGCTACCCCAAGGTGGGCGAACCCCTCGAAGATGGGGCCACGTTATGGTTTTACGGCGCGCGATGGTCCAGGGACTCTCTGGCGGCGCTGGCACAGGCCTATCGCAACGCCGCTCGGCTGACATCTTCATAACCGCCGTAGGCACGGAATAGGCTGAGTGGCTAAGCTCCATTGGCGTGAGGCGTGGTCGAGTCCATGGCTGCCGCGGTGGAGCCCATCAGCCGTGCAATCATGCTCTGGGCGGCGGGTTCGGTGGGGCTGGCGGCCCACTTGCGAGCGGTCATACCCCATCCCGGTGCGAAGCCCGGGAAGAATACCAACCCTTCAGCCTCCAGCCGAAACGCCAACGCCAGGCGGGTTTCGTCATCGGCCTCGACGTGCTGCTCAAAGCGTTGCACGGCGTCGACCGTCACACCTGCCTGGCGTGCCAGCTCTTCCCGGCTCCAGCCCAACATGGCGCGGGCCTGCACGCAGTGCTTGGCGGTGAATTGGTGCAGCAGGATCTGTTGGTCTACGAAAGAACTGATTGCCAGAGAGGACATGGAATTTCTCCAGGGTTCGACGAGTGAAGGCAAACTATACTGTGTTTTTGTACAGTTGTTTTGACCGCTCATCAACTTGTGCCGTCTCTTGGCGTTGAGCCACCTGCTATTGCACCCCTGGCGCCTCGCGAATGATCAGGTGGTCCAGGTTCTCGATATCCGCGCTGAACACCCCGAACGTCTGTTCGGGGTTTTTCTTGCTCGGCACCTGTTTCAACTCCGGGGTCACGCCGTAAAAGAAGCAATATAGCGTGCGTTCACTGTCGACAGCCGCTTTGATCTGCTCCAGGAATGCCTTGCGTTTGCGATAGTTCTCGATGAGTTTTTTGCTCAGATAGACATTCACCGAATAGGGTTTCTTGTCCAGCCATACCTTCTTTTCGAAGTCGATGCGAAAGCTGTTGGTGTAGTCCTTGATCTCTTTGATCTTGCCCCAGTAAATCAGGCCCTTGTTGTCTTGCAAGTATTCGATTTTCTTGAAAAACGTCCAGTAGGTCGCGGTGTGATCGCCGATCTTCAACGGCATGCTTTTCAGCTTGTCCTTGTTGTCGATGTTCGACACATAGCACTCCACCGGATGGGCGAACACGCTGGTTTTGTCCGGTGCGCTTTCGTGGGAGCTGGCGGGGGAGCCTACGCGTGTTGAAGGCGACTTCGTCGGATCTTGTGGGATCTTCTCTTCGTGACCGGGCAGTGCGGGGTTGCGTGGGTAAGTACGTCGCGTCAGTACAAATTCTGATGGGAAATTGTCCTCTCGCTCGTCGTCGCTTTCGCCGGCAGCGCCCTTGTGCGTGCTGGCGTAACGGCAACCGTCGATATGCTGGGTGGCCGGGGTGTTTTTGAAATGTGGCGTGCGCAGGTAGTTGACGTTTTTCGCGTTGAAGGTGGTCAGCACGTTGCTCGCTTGGAACGCAGCGCGGCACACGTCGTTGGGGCACAGAAAGCTGTCCTTGTCAGAATCGAAGGCGACGGTTTCGTCGAAATTCAGCTCGCGCACATCATAGATCGATAGCTTTTCGTCGAGACTCAGGCAGTAGGCCGTGTCGAATTTCATGGGGCTCGGGTCCGTGAGAAAGTTCGCTATTAATAGCCGGATCCTAGGTAAATATCAGCAAGAACCTGCAACCCGCCGTCCACTCAGAAAACACAAGGTGCCGCCCAGCGCGGTCAACGCACCCAGGGCGTAGAACATGCTGGTGGGCGCTGCGTTGATCAACAGATAGCCGCAGATCACCGGGCTCATCGCGCCGCCGAACGCCGCCAGGTTCTGTGCGCCGTAGTAACTGCCACGCAGCGCTTGCGGGGCGATGGTGTCGATAAACAGGAACTCCGATGGGTAGATGATCATCTCGCCCAAGGTGAACACGAACATCGCCACGCACCAGCTCAGCAGACCGTCCGCGAGGCTGAAGCCAACCAACCCGGCGATGAACAGCGTGGTGCCCAGCACGATCCAGTAGCGTAATTGCTCACGCTTGAGGAAGCGGCCGATCTGGTATTGCATGGCGATCACGGTAACGGCATTGCATGCCAG
The DNA here is from genome assembly GCF_042610415.1 of Pseudomonas sp. MD330_10. Lineage (NCBI taxonomy): Bacteria > Pseudomonadati > Pseudomonadota > Gammaproteobacteria > Pseudomonadales > Pseudomonadaceae > Pseudomonas > Pseudomonas sp. MD330_10. The sequence goes on along the minus strand of NZ_JBHGZU010000006.1, from coordinate 94,755 downwards.
CACCGCTGACAGAATTTTCAGCGCCTGCTCCGGCTTGTAGGCCACCAGCAGAAACTGTGACAGATAAAGCGTATAGCGCCCGTGGACAATGGTGCTGAACAAGCTGCCGCTGGTGAACAGGATCAACGTGCGATCATTGCGCAAGGTACGCAGCGTGCTGAGAAAACTCAGTGGCTTGACGCTTTCGTCGCGTTGAGTGGGCGGGATGCCGATCATCAGGAACACACTGCCCAAGGCAATCGCGCTGGCGATCAAAAACGGCGCCAACGGCATATGCCCGGCTATCACTACGCCCACCATGGGGCCGGTGGCGTAGCCGACGTTGGTCAGGGTGTAACGCAGGGAAAACACCTTGGCCCGTTCCCCCACCGGCAGGTTTTCGCTGATGATCGCCTTGGAGCCGATCAAAAACAGTGCCGAGGCGGCTTCGGTGATCACCAGGGTCAAGGTGGTGAGGTAGAGGTTGCTGGCAAAGGTCAGCAACAGAAAACCGATGGAGCTGGAGAGCATCGCCAGGATCAACAGCTTGCGTTTTTCCAAACGATCGATGATGTAGCCGCCATACAAGCCCAGCAGCGTGGCGATAAACACCGCGACGCCCATCAACAGGCCGATGTCCTGCTGGTTGAGGCCCAGGCGGGTGCTCAATAGCAGCGCCAGCAACGGGCTGGTCATGGCGCGGCTGACCACGATGGTCACCGAGCAGATCATCAAGCGGCGGATTACCAGGGAGTAGGTGGCCACGGTGAAGGCGAGCGTCCTAAAGAGTACTTAACGACAACATAGATCAAAGGTGGGAGGGGGCTTGCCCCCGATAGCGGTGTATCAGACAAGCATCAGTTAACTGAACCACTGCTATCGGGGCAAGCCCCTCGCACATTTTCAGACCGTGTTGTTACTGGCCGGCATTGATGGTGATTTTCTCGACCGCCCCTTGCTCCAGGTCCCACTTCTTCAGAATCTTGCTGTAGGTGCCGTCATCGATCATGGCCTGCAACGTCTCACTGATCGCCGTGACCAGCTCGGTGTTGCTCTTCTCGATGCCCAGCCCGGTGAATTGCTTGGAAATCGCCAGGCCCACCGGCTTGTACTTGCCCTTGTCCAACGACATCAGATACGGAATGGTTTCGCTGCCCTGCATCGCTGCATCCAGGCGGTTCTGCTGCAACTGCGCTCGCGCGTCCGCCGAACCTTCGGTACCGATCACTACGATGCCTGGCTTACCCGCCGCTTCGCAGTGTTCCTTGCTCCATGCGGTAATCTCCGACGGCCAAGTGGTGCGGCGGCTGGTGCCGACTTTTTTACCGCACAAGTCAGTCAATTCCTTGATCTCTTCACGCTTGGCCAGGGTGTACAGCTGTGGGCCGCTGGTGAAGTAGTCGATAAAGGTCACCGATTTCTGCCTTTCGGCGGTGTCGGTCATGCCTGACAGCACGATGTCCACGCGCTTGGTGGTCAGGCCGCTGAGCATCTGCTCGAAGCCGGTTTCCTGCCATTTGATCTTTACACCCAGGCGCTCGGCCAACGCATTGCCCAGGTCAAAGTCAAAACCGGTGAGTTTGTTGGTGGCCGGGTCTTTGAAATCCATCGGCGGGTAGTTCGGCACGATGGCCGCGCTGATTTCGCCTTTGTCCTTGATGGCCGCCGGCAAGGCGAACACAGCAGTGGAGGCCATCAGGCCGGCGAGCAGGGTAGGGATAAACAGGTTTTTCATGGGGACGTTCTCGTTAGTTATTTAGTTAAGTGCGAACGGCAGAAATAAAGCTTTGGGTACGCGGGTTTTGTGGGCTTATTAGAATTTCTTCGGGGCTGCCGGCTTCCACAATCTGGCCGGCGTCCATAAACACCATGCGGTTGGACACTTCACGGGCGAAGCCCAACTCATGGGTGACCACGATCATGGTCATGCCGGTGGTGGCTAAATCGCGCATCACCGACAGCACTTCTCCTACCAGCTCCGGGTCGAGGGCCGACGTGGGTTCGTCAAACAGCATCAACTTGGGACGCATCGCCAGGGCGCGGGCAATCGCCACACGCTGCTGCTGACCGCCGGACAATTCCACCGGATAGGCATTGCGCTTGTCCGCCAGGCCGACGCGGGCCAGCAGCTCCATGGCATCTTCGATGGCCTCTTTGGGCGAGCGTTTGAGCACCTGGCACGGGCCTTCGATGATGTTCTGCAGCACGGTCATATGCGGGAACAAATTAAAGCGCTGGAACACCATGCCGGTGGCCAGGCGTTGGCGGGCGATCTGCACTTCGTTCATCTCGTGCAGCTTGTTGCCGACCACCCGGTAACCCACCAGCTCGCCGTCGACCCATAGGCCGCCCTTGTCGATTTTTTCCAGTTGATTGACACAGCGCAGCAGGGTGCTTTTACCCGAGCCGGACGGGCCGATGATGCACATCACCTCGCCTTGCTCGACCTCGATATTGATGTCGCGCAGCGCGTGATACTGGTCGTAATACTTGTTCAGGTTGACGGCCTTGACGATGCTTCTCATGGGGCAAATCTCCTCAACCCAGACTTACGAACGCTTGCCGGCGCCGCGGGCAAAGCGACGCTCCAGGCGGCTTTGGCCAAATGAAAGAACGGTCACCACCGCCAGGTACCAGATGCCCGCGACGATCAGCAGCTCCATGACCCGCGCGTTGGCGTAGTAGATGTTTTGCGCGTTGTGCAGCAGCTCCGAGTACTGGATCACACTGGCCAGGCTGGTCATTTTCACCATGCTGATGAACTCGTTGCCTACGGGCGGAATAATCACGCGCATGGCCTGCGGCAGAATGATCCTACGCAGCGCTTGCAGACTCGGCATGCCGATGGATTTGGCCGCTTCGTACTGGCCTGTGTCCACCGAGAGCAAACCGGCGCGCACCACCTCGGCGGTGTAGGCACCCTGGTTGATGCTCAGGCCGAGCAGGGCGGCCACGAATGGCGTCATCAGGTCGACGGTGTCGATGCTGAACAGGCCGGGAATCGCGATCACCGGGAAGATCAACGCCAGGTTGAACCACAGCAGCAGTTGCAGAATCAGTGGCGTACCACGGAACAGCCAGGTGTAAGTGATGGCCACGTAGCGCAGGATCGGGTTGGCCGACATGCGCATGATCGCGGTGATCACGCCGATCACCACGCCCAGCGCCATGGCCAGAATCGACATGACGATGGTGTTCACCAGGCCCCACAGAATGGCCTCAGACGTGAGGAACTGACCGATGTAGGACCATTCGATCTGGCCATTGGCGAATGCGCGCAATAGTGCGGCCAGGACGATCACAATCAACGTGGCGAAGAACATGCGCCCGTAATAGCGCCGCGGCACATGTTCGTACTGGGTGATATCGAACTGGTTCTCGGACTGCTTGCGCTCGGCTTGCAAGCGCTCGGCAGGGGTTGGGTTCATGGTGATTCTCCAAAAAAGCGATTACCGCTGTACTCGGTGTAACTGTGAAATGCGGTCAAAATGTCGGAACTGGCTTGGCTGCGAAAACGTCCGTGCTGGCACCACCTATTCCAGTGGCTCAAAGCCGAAACCCCAGGTAACTCTCAGCCCATTTCTGCTGCTCAGCCAACGCCACCTTCAACCGCCCAATCTGCTCGCGCACTCGCTCCGGCGCCGTCCCACCCCAGCCACTGCGCGCAGCAATCGCCGCTTCCAGGGTCAGGCAATCGCGCACTTCAGGGGTCAACCGCGCATCCACCTCGGCCAGCATCGCCAGCGAGGCTTCCCACAATTCGATCTCATGCTTCTCACAGGCCTGCACCAAAGCGCCGGTAATCTCGTGGGCCTCCTTGAACGGCACGCCACGGGTGGCCAACCAATCGGCCACTTCGGTCGCCAAGGTAAAACCCATGGGGGCCTGGCGCCGCAGCTCTTCCACCTGCACCTTCATGGTCGCGACCATCCCGGCCATGGCCGGCAGCACCAGCAGCAGAGTGTCGACGCTGTCCAGCACGCTGTGCTTGTCTTCACTCAAATCGCGGTTGTAGGAGAGTGGCAACGACTTGAGCGTCGACATCAACCCGGTCAGGTTGCCGATCAAGCGCCCGGCCTTGCCCCGTGCCAATTCGGCAATGTCCGGGTTCTTTTTCTGCGGCATGATCGAGCTACCGGTGGCGTAGGCATCGTCCAGCACGACCCAGCGAAATTGGCGCGACGACCACAGGCAAAACTCTTCGGACAGCCGCGAAATATTCACCCCGAGCATGCCCGCCACAAACAAAAATTCCGCTACATGATCGCGGCTGGCCACGGCATCGATGGAGTTTTCGCAGGGTGCGCTGTAGCCCATTTCCTCAGCCGACTGCTGCGGTTGACGCGCAATCGCGGAACCTGCCATCGCCGCCGCGCCCAACGGCGACAATGCCGTGCGCGCATCCCAATCCACCAGGCGCTGTACGTCACGCAACATCGACTGGGCGTGAGCCAGCAAGTGGTGGGCGAACACAATCGGCTGGGCCTGCTGCAAGTGGGTAAAGCCCGGGCAGATACTCTCGATATGCTGTTCGGCTTGGGTCACCAATGCCTGCTGCAACCCCAGCACCTCGGTGGCGATGGTGCGCGCATGGTCCCGTAGGAAAAGGCGTAGATCATTGGCCGTCTGATCGTTGCGCGAACGCCCGGCGCGCAGCTTGCCGCCCAGGGCGCCGAGGCGCTCGGTCAGGACGCGTTCGATAAAGGTGTGGACGTCTTCGTCATCCAGGGTCGGATGCAGGCGGCCGGCGGCGAAGTCCTCGCCGATAGTGTCCAGTGCCTGCAGCGTGCGCTGGGTCTCCGATTCGTCCAGCAGCCCGGCGCGCTGCAACTCACGGGCATGGGCGCGGGAGCCAGCCAGGTCGTAGGGCGTCAGGCGGAAATAACGCTCAGGGCAACGGGACAGCGCCGCCAATGCCGCGGACGGGCCACTCTTGAAACGCGCGCCCCAGAGGCGGTCGGTAGGCTGAGACATAGGTGTTCCTCACGCTTGTTTTTAGAAGAGTCGGAGGCAGTAAAAGTAAGTTTTCAATCGCGTTGAACCGGCGTCTGACGCACCGTATTCAAGGTTGCCAAGGGCGGTTGTTTATGTTCATTATCGCCGCCTGGCTGTATTCAAGGATTGGGTCAAAGCCTGTTTGAATATGGCACTAGAGGTCAACGCGTATTATGGAAACCCCACTTTCCAATTCTGGAAACATAGCGCCAAAACCCGGCACTCGACCGCCTTTGCAACTGAGCGGCCTGGACTTCAAATTGCTCCGGGTATTTATGGCCGTGGTCGAGGCGGGAGGCTTCAGCGCCGCGCAAAACGAGCTGAACGTGGGCCTGGCAGCCATCAGCAAACAGATTTCCGACCTGGAAATCCGCATCGGCATGCGCCTGTGTACGCGGGGCCGCGAAGGCTTCGGGCTGACCGAAGAAGGCAAGTTGGTATATCAGGCCAGCATTGAGTTATTTGCATCGGTGGACAGTTTCAGAGACAAGCTTAGTTCGGCGCAAAACGAGCTTATTGGTGACCTTAGTGTCGGAGTTATTGATAACACCGTCTCCGATGTTAATTCACCATTGATTAAAGCCCTGGGCGCCTTACATAGCCAGTCGCCAAAAATAAGATTGCGCCTACATGCCTCGCAATTGGATGAGGTTGAGCGCGGCGTAGTGGAAGGGCGTTTGATCGTCGGTATTGTTCCCGTATACCAGCGCCGCGAAGAATTCGACTACTTCCCGCTCTACGAAGAAAGGGCCCACGCCTACTGCGCCGTAGGACATCCGCTGTTCACTGCGAACGACATCACGCCTGAGGTGCTGCGCCAATATGAAGTGGTCAACCATCGGTATGCGATCCATCGCGATAAGAGCCATTTCGTCAACTACGACAGCCAATCGGCCTCAGCCTCCCAGGTCGAAGCCGTCGCCATCCTGATCCTTACCGGCCGCTTTATCGGTTTCCTGCCCGAACACTACGCCACACCGTTGGTAAGGGAAGGGCGCCTGCGCGCACTGTGTCCGGAGCGGGTTCACTTGAGCACGGCGTTTAACCTGATCCTGCGCCACAACGCGCCGAGAAGTCCGCTGGTAAAAGCCTTTGCCACCGCCCTGGGCGTAAATCTCAAAGCCACCCCATAAACCCTTCGCCGAACACAGATCAACGGGCTGAAAAAGGTCAAATGTGGGAGGTGCCGAGGTTTAGCGAGGCTGCGATGGGACCGACTCGGTTTACCTGTCGAACGTCTCCACCCGCATCACCGCTGCAACCGAGCGCGCTTTTTCTTCTTCGCATGAAAATGCCGAAAATGCGCATCCTGCGCCGCCGCCAACAACTCCCGATCCCCACGCGTATCGCCCCAGGCCCGCAGTCGATACTCCCCCAGATCCCCGTACACCGCCTCAAGCCGCAGCACTTTATTCTCACAGCGGCAGTTATTGCCGGTGAGCTTGCCGGTCAACACCCCGTCGACCACCTCCAGCTCCGTGCCGATCAACTTGATCCCAAGCCGATCGGCAAATGGCTGCAGCACCAACGCCGGCGATGCCGAGCACAGCGTCACCTCCGCCCCTGAGCCCAACTCCTGCTCCACCGACAGCACCCCCGCCGGGCGCATCAGCCGCGCCCAATTGCGCTGGCAGTACTCTTCGGCTTTCTGCTGCACCCACGTCTTCTCCACCCCGGTCATAAAGGTGCGGATCAACTGTGCTTTCAACTCATCCCGGCTGATCTGCCGCACCAAAAAGCGCAGCCCCGGCACGGCCAGCTTGACCATCCGGCCATAGAACTCGCCGCTGCCGAAGGCAAACTTGAGGAAGGGCACGAAACTGTCGTGGTGGGTGAGGGTGCCGTCGAAGTCAAAGACGGAGAGTACTTTGGCATCAACGGGACCGGCTTCGAGCATGTCTGGGTTCACGGGTTGGCCTCGGTCCTATTTAGTATTTTTAAGCGTGCATCAGGTGTGACAGCAGGAGTCTACTCCCGTGCCAATCTTCCGACCTTGGTGTAAAGCGTTTCGGTGAAAGCATCCCGGTCGCTTGATCGGTGACAACGCTGATGGCAATTGGGGCACAAGGCTACAGCATTGGTGATGCGATCCGAACCCTTAGCATGCTGTAGGTCCGATCCTGAATTTTTGTCAAAAAAAAGAGCTGCGATTAGCAGCTCTTTTTTTTACTTGTAAATCAATCCCAGCTCAGCGCACCGCCGGTCTGGTACTCGATCACGCGGGTTTCGAAGAAGTTTTTCTCTTTCTTCAAGTCCATGATCTCGCTCATCCATGGGAACGGGTTGGTGGTCCCCGGATACTCTTCCTTCAAGCCAATCTGCGACAGGCGACGATTGGCGATGAACTTGAGGTAATCCTCCATCATCGCTGCGTTCATGCCGAGAACACCGCGCGGCATGGTGTCGCGCGCGTATTCGATCTCCAGCTGGGTCCCTTGCAGGATCATCTGGGTCGCTTCTTCCTTCATCTCGGCATCCCACAGGTGTGGGTTTTCGATTTTGATCTGGTTGATCACGTCGATACCGAAGTTCAGGTGCATCGACTCATCGCGCAGGATGTATTGGAACTGCTCGGCCACGCCGGTCATTTTGTTGCGGCGGCCCATGGAGAGGATCTGGGTGAAGCCGCAATAGAAGAAGATGCCTTCCAGTACGCAGTAGTAGGCGACCAGGTTGCGCAGCAGTTCTTTGTCGGTGTCGACGGTGCCGGTTTCGAACTTCGGGTCGGAGATCGAACGGGTGTACTTCAGGCCCCAGGCGGCTTTCTTCGCCACCGATGGGATCTCGTGGTACATGTTGAAGATCTCGCCTTCATCCATGGCCAACGATTCGATGCAGTACTGGTAGGCGTGGGTGTGGATCGCCTCTTCGAAGGCCTGGCGCAGGATGTACTGGCGGCACTCCGGGTTGGTGATCAGGCGGTACACGGCCAGCACCAGGTTGTTGGCGACCAACGAATCCGCAGTAGAGAAGAAGCCCAGGTTACGCATGACGATACGGCGTTCGTCGTCGGTAAGGCCTTCGGGGTTTTTCCACAGGGCGATGTCGGCGGTCATGTTGACCTCTTGCGGCATCCAGTGGTTGGCGCAGCCGTCGAGGTACTTTTGCCAGGCCCAGTCGTACTTGAAGGGCACGAGTTGGTTGAGGTCGGCGCGGCAGTTGATCATGCGCTTTTCGTCGACGGCGACGCGGGCGGAGGCGCCTTCGAGTTCGGCGAGGCCTTCGGCGATGTCGAGTTTGTCCAGGGCGGCTTTGGCGCGCACGATGGCGGCGGAGTCATTGGCGGTGACGGCGCGGGCTTCAATGGCGGCGGCGGCGCCGGCACCGTCGAGGCGGTCCATGTTGGCTTCGGTGGCGTGGCCGGCGTTGGCGCCTTTGGTGGCTACTTCGCCTTCATCTTCTTTGTCGAATTCGTCCCAGCTCAGCATGACGTGTCGTCTCCTGCGTGAGGGCTCCAAGGTGCCCGTGTGAAACCGGATGGTTGGGTATTCACACGGCCCGAGGGCCGCGGTGGATCTTAAGGAATCGTTTCTTGCAACAGCTCGCGCAGGCATTAAACGGAAATTGCGTAACGGGTGCGCTGCGTGAGGCTTGAGGGGCGGAGCGGTCGGTGCTGGCTCCGGCGATGGCCTCAGGTCTGGCTCTTCGTCCCTGTGTAAAGGGATATTGCAGGCCCGATTTACCCGCGCATTATAGGGAAAAAATCGGCTTTGTGTTGCGGCGGATGGTCACGATTGGCCGCTGTGAGGCCATGGTTTTCGGTCAAAGCGCGTGTTTGCAAGGCTTTGCTGGGGTAGGAATTTTTTGACGGGCGGTGGGATGTTTTGGGTAGGCGAGGGTGAGGGGGCACGTAGGGCTTTGTAAGGCAGGTTCTTGGCCGCAGAAACGATTTTCTGCGGCGGCCAAGATCCGAGTTTATATCTGAATAATTATGTTATTAGCCGTTAGAGCAGCCATTGCCCATTACATGGTAATTAAGAATATGACGCTGACCTTGGGAGTCTTCATATTCCATTTTTACCGGTACAACTTCGCAGACATTCGGCACGTTGCTCATGGACAGTACTTTGGCGATGTCCAAATGAGTGCTGTAGGTGTAGTCCTCGACAATCGGTGCGTTCTTGCCGGCCAGTTCGGTCGGGGCTTCGTCGGCCAGGGCGGCAGTGGCACACACGCTGCTGAGGGCCATCACTACTAACGCTTTCATTACTTTATTTACCTTCTTCAGGGCGAAAGGGGTCACGGGGCCCTTGTGAGGCCGCGTGTGTAACTTAAAAGTTGGGAAGTTCGGATTAACGTTGCCTTCGTGGGGGCTGTTGCGTTGTTAATCACAGTGCCTTGTTGGCGGAGTTGATTTTAGGCGTGCCGGTTATATTCATATACCCGTGCTTTTGATAAACACTTTTGGCGGTTTTTGTAACAATCGCCAGGTGAAGGATTTTTCATAGGCCGGTAAAGCCCCGTAGGCTGCGGGCCAGAGCGGTGGAAGGGGATAGCAGGGCAATTTGTAGGGTCTTGTTACTACCATCGTCGAATGGTTCTATAGGCTCACCCCGGCTAAAACAGGGGCCATACAAAAACAACTATTGTCACCGAGGTAAGAAAGATGAGTGCGGCTTCCCTGTACCCCGTTCGCCCCGAAGTAGCAGCCAACACGCTGACCGACGAGGCGACCTACAAGGCCATGTACCAGCAGTCGGTGGTCAACCCCGATGGTTTCTGGCGCGAGCAAGCCAAGCGTCTTGACTGGATCAAGCCTTTCACCACGGTGAAGCAGACGTCGTTCGACGATCACCACGTCGACATCAAGTGGTTCGCCGATGGCACCTTGAACGTTTCCTACAACTGCCTGGACCGTCATCTCGCCGAGCGCGGCGATCAGGCAGCCATCATCTGGGAGGGCGATGACCCTGCCGAGAGCCGTACCATCACCTACCGCGAGCTGCACGAAGAAGTCTGCAAATTCGCCAACGCCCTGCGTGGCCAGGATGTGCATCGCGGCGACGTGGTAACCATCTATATGCCGATGATTCCCGAAGCCGTGGTCGCCATGCTGGCCTGCGCGCGCATCGGTGCGATCCATTCGGTGGTGTTCGGTGGTTTTTCGCCGGAGGCCCTGGCCGGTCGCATTATCGACTGTAAGTCGAAGGTGGTGATCACCGCTGACGAAGGCATCCGCGCCGGTAAGAAGATTCCGCTCAAGGCCAACGTCGACGACGCCCTGACCAATCCGGAAACCAGCAGCATCCAGAAAGTTATCGTGTGCAAGCGCACCAACGGCGCGATCAAGTGGAACCAGCATCGCGACATCTGGTACGAAGACCTGATGAAAGTGGCAGGCGCGGTCTGTGCACCGAAAGAGATGGGTGCCGAAGAAGCTCTCTTTATCCTCTATACCTCCGGCTCCACCGGCAAGCCCAAGGGCGTGCAGCACACCACCGGCGGTTACCTGCTGTATGCGGCCCTGACCCATGAGCGCGTCTTCGACTACCGCCCAGGTGAGATCTACTGGTGCACCGCCGACGTCGGCTGGGTCACCGGCCACACCTACATCGTCTACGGCCCACTGGCCAATGGCGCGACCACGCTGCTGTTCGAAGGCGTGCCGAACTACCCGGACATCACCCGAGTGGCAAAGATTGTCGACAAGCACAAGGTCAATATCCTCTACACCGCCCCGACCGCGATTCGCGCGATGATGGCCTCGGGCACCGCCGCCTGCGAAGGCGCCGACGGCAGCAGCCTGCGTCTGCTCGGTTCGGTGGGCGAGCCGATCAACCCGGAAGCCTGGGACTGGTACTACAAGAACGTCGGTCAATCCCGTTGCCCGATTGTCGACACCTGGTGGCAGACCGAAACCGGCGGCAACATGATGAGCCCGCTGCCGGGCGCCCATGCGCTCAAGCCGGGTTCGGCGGCGCGGCCGTTCTTTGGCGTGGTGCCGGCGTTGGTGGACAACCTCGGCAACCTGATCGAAGGCCCCGCCGAAGGCAACCTGGTGATCCTCGATTCGTGGCCGGGCCAGGCCCGTACCTTGTACGGCGACCACGACCGTTTTGTGGATACCTATTTCAAAACGTTCCGTGGCATGTACTTCACCGGTGACGGCGCGCGCCGTGACGAGGATGGTTACTACTGGATCACCGGGCGCGTGGACGACGTGTTGAACGTCTCCGGCCACCGCATGGGCACCGCCGAGATCGAAAGCGCGATGGTCGCCCACCCTAAAGTCGCCGAAGCGGCGGTGGTGGGTGTGCCGCACGACATCAAGGGGCAGGGCATTTATGTCTACGTCACCTTGAATGGCGGCGAAGAACCGACCGAAGCCCTGCGCCTGGAGCTGAAAAACTGGGTGCGCAAAGAAATCGGGCCGATTGCTTCGCCGGATGTGATCCAGTGGGCACCGGGCCTGCCGAAAACCCGCTCGGGCAAAATCATGCGCCGCATCCTGCGCAAGATCGCCACGGGCGAGTACGACGGGTTGGGGGATATCTCCACCCTGGCGGACCCAGGTGTGGTGGCGCATTTGATTGAGACGCACAAGACCATGAACGTCGCGTAAGGCGGGATAGGTGGGAACAGCCCCATTCGGCGTAAGCCGAGTGGGGCTTTTTTATGATCTCTCAAAACTAGTGAGAACCAATGTGGGAGGGGGCTTGCCCCCGATGCCGGTAGGTCAGCTAAAGATTAACTGAATGATAAGTTGCTATCGGGGGCAAGCCCTTTCCCACATTTGGAGTGCAGTTCAAGGCGGGCATGGCGGAGGGGCTGACGGCCCGACATAACCACCAGACCAATAAATATCGATTTATTGTGTAGGAGGTTTCTGAATGTTACCGAGTGGTGCAAATGTGTAACCCGCTGCCCACACCTGAGGCGAACGGCTACGCGAATGCCCCGAAAAACCGCGTTTTAGACACCCCTGGAAATAAGATTAACCGCTAGACTTGCCGTGCTAGAAGGGTTTGCGAATAATAGGCCCGCAATTTGCAACATCAACAGGTTTAATATCTTTTGTCTCTGCATAAATTTCAGGGGCTGTCAATGAGCTGGAACCGCTTTCTCGGTGCTTCTGTAAATTGTTGTCGCATTGAGGAAATATCGGCTTCCGGCCTGTCGTTAGAATGCCGATCACTCGCTCGTCGTCGCAGGTAGTCACCGGCGTAGGACGCTGCAACGCTATTCGGTTTTACTCAATCGCATCATGGGCCATGGCTCATACTGCTGTTTCTGCCCTATACCGATGGAGTCCCAAGATGAAGAAACTCGTGCTGTTGGGCGCCCTGGCGCTGTCCGTGCTGTCCATGCAGGCTTTCGCTGAAGGCAAGCCACTGAAAATTGGTATCGAAGCAGCCTACCCTCCGTTTGCGTCGAAAGCGCCGGATGGCAGCATCGTCGGTTTCGACTACGACATCGGCAACGCGCTGTGCGAAGAGATGAAGGTCAAGTGCACCTGGGTTGAGCAGGAATTCGACGGTCTGATCCCCGCACTCAAAGTGCGCAAGATCGACGCGATCCTGTCGTCCATGTCCATTACCGAAGACCGTAAGAAGTCTGTGGACTTCACTACCCGCTACTACCTGACCCCAGCACGCCTGGTGTTGAAGGAAGGCACGACCGTCAGCGACAGCCTGGAAGAGTTGAAAGGCAAGAAGATCGGTGTGCAGCGCGGTTCGATCCACGATCGCTTCGCCAAGGAAGTGCTGGCCCCTAAAGGCGCCACCGTGGTTCCTTACGGCACCCAGAACGAAATCTACCTGGACGTGGCCGCCGGTCGCCTCGACGGCACCGTGGCTGATGCGACCCTGCTGCAGGACGGTTTCCTGAAGACCGACGCCGGCAAAGGTTTCGCCTTCGTAGGCCCTGCATTTACCGACGTCAAATACTTCGGCGACGGCGTAGGCATCGCGGTGCGCAAAGGCGACAAGGAAAACCTCGACCGCATCAACGCGGCTATCGCGGCGATCCGTGCCAACGGCAAATACAAGCAAATCCAGGACAAGTACTTCGACTTCGATATCTACGGCGCCGACGCCAAGTAAATCGTCGCAGCTGTCTGTCCAGAATGGCGCAAGCAACAGAATTCCTGCGGTTTGCGCCATTTTTTCATCCCCCTTTTCGAGGACCTGAATCATGTTGAAAGGCTACGGGGCCGTTATCCTCGATGGCGCATGGTTGACGCTTCAGCTCGCCTTGTCGTCCATGGCCTTGGCCATTGTTCTGGGTCTGATCGGGGTCGCCCTGCGCCTGTCGCCGGTGCGCTGGCTGGCTTGGCTAGGTGACTTGTACTCCACGGTGATCCGCGGGATCCCCGACCTGGTGTTGATACTGCTGATTTTCTATGGCGGTCAGGACCTGCTCAATCGCGTCGCGCCGCTGCTCGGCTTCGACGACTATATTGACTTGAACCCCTTGGCCGCCGGCATCGGCACCCTGGGTTTCATCTTCGGCGCCTACCTGTCGGAAACCTTCCGCGGCGCCTTCATGGCCATCCCCAAAGGCCAGGCCGAAGCCGGGCTGGCGTATGGCATGAGTTCGTTCCAGGTGTTTTTCCGGGTCATGGTGCCGCAGATGATCCGCCTGGCGATCCCCGGGTTCACCAACAACTGGCTGGTACTGACCAAGGCCACCGCGCTGATCTCGGTGGTGGGCCTGCAAGACATGATGTTCAAGGCCAAGCAGGCGGCCGACGCCACCCGCGAACCTTTTACCTTCTTCCTCGCAGTGGCGGCGATGTACCTGGTGATCACCAGCGTGTCGTTGCTGGCCTTGCGTTACCTTGAAAAGCGCTACTCGGTAGGCGTAAGGGCGGCTGATCTATGATCTTCGACTACAACGTCATCTGGGAGGCCATGCCGCTGTACCTCGGCGGTCTGGCAACCACCCTGAAACTGCTGGCCATCTCGCTGTTCTTCGGCTTGCTCGTGGCGGTGCCCCTGGGTTTGATGCGGGTGTCCAAGCAGCCGTTGGTCAATGGCGTGGCCTGGCTCTATACCTACGTGATCCGTGGCACGCCGATGCTGGTGCAGCTGTTTTTGATCTACTACGGTCTGGCCCAATTCGAAGTGGTGCGCGAAAGCTTTATGTGGCCGCTGCTGTCCAGCGCCACGTTCTGCGCGTGCCTGGCGTTTGCCATCAACACCAGCGCCTACACCGCCGAAATTATTGCCGGCAGCCTCAAGGCCACACCTAACGGTGAGATCGAAGCGGCCAAGGCCATGGGCATGTCGCGCTACAAGCTGTACCGCCGCATCCTGCTGCCGTCGGCCCTGCGCCGCGCGCTGCCGCAGTACAGCAACGAAGTGATCATGATGCTGCAGACCACCAGCCTGGCCTCCATCGTCACCTTGATCGACATCACCGGCGCCGCGCGCACCGTGAACGCGCAGTATTACCTGCCGTTCGAAGCCTACATCACTGCTGGCGCGTTCTACCTGTGCCTGACCTTTATCCTGGTGCGCCTGTTCAAGTTGGCCGAGCGCCGCTGGCTGAGCTACCTGGCTCCACGGAAGCACTGATATGCAACGTATCGATCACCTGTTGCCCTGGGGCCACCTGGGCTGCGAGCGCCAGTTGAGCGTGTTCCGTTTCGGCAGCGGCGAGCGCAAGGCTTATATCCAGGCCAGCCTGCACGCCGATGAACTGCCCGGCATGCGCGCCGCCTGGGAGCTGAAAAAACGCCTGACCGAACTGGAGCAGCAAGGCGCCCTCAACGGCGTGATCGAGCTGGTGCCGGTGGCCAACCCGATGGGCCTGGGCCAGTTGCTGCAAGGCAGCCATCAGGGGCGTTTCGAAGTGGGCAGCGGCAAGAATTTCAACCGCGATTTTGTCGAGTTGAGCGAGCCGGTCGCCGCGCTGCTGCACGGCAAATTGGGCGATGATCCTCACGCCAACGTGCGCTTGATCCGCCAGGCGATGGATCAGGCGCTGGACGCACTGCCCGAGCCCAGCAGCCAGTTGCAAGGCATGCAGCGCGTGCTGCTCAAGCATGCGTGCAGCGCCGATATCGTGCTCGACTTGCACTGCGACGCCGAAGCCGCGCTGCACATGTACGCGCTGCCTCAGCACTGGCCGCAGTGGCGCTCACTGTCGGCGCACCTGAATGTCAAAGTCGGCCTGCTCGCAGAAGATTCCGGCGGCAGTTCGTTCGATGAGGCTTGCTCACTGCCGTGGCTGCGCTTGTCGCGGGCGTTCCCCGAGGCGCAGATCCCGCTGGCGTGCCTGGCGACCACCCTGGAGCTGGGCGGGCAGGCCGATACCGGTCGCGCTGAGGCGATCTTCCACGCCGAGGGCATACTCGCGTTCCTCGCCGAGCAAGGCCTGATCAAGGGCCAATGGCCGGCGCCGCAGCACGAGCCGTGCGAAGGCGTGCCGTTCGAAGGCACCGAATTGCTGTTCGCGCCCCATGCCGGGGTGATCAGTTACCTGCGCAAAGCCGGGGACTGGGTCGACAAAGGCGAGCCGATTTTTGAAGTGATTGATCCCCTGACCGACCGCGTGAGCATTATCTGCGCGGGGACGTCGGGGGTGTTGTTTGCCGTTGAACGGCTACGTTATGCCCAAGCGGGTTTCTGGCTGGCCAAGGTGGCGGGGCGCGAAGCGCTGCGGCACGGGCGCTTGCTCAACGACTGACCACCTGTTTTTGTGAGAACCGACCGCATGTATAAGCTTGAAGTCCAAGACCTGCATAAACGCTATGGCAGTCATGAAGTGCTCAAAGGCGTATCCCTGGCCGCTGCCGCCGGTGATGTGATCAGCATCATCGGTTCCAGCGGTTCGGGCAAAAGTACCTTTTTGCGCTGCATCAACCTGCTGGAGCAACCCCACGCCGGCAAGATTCTGCTCAATAACGAAGAGCTGAAACTGGTGGCCAACAAGGACGGCGCCATGAAGGCGGCCGACCCCAAACAGCTGCAACGCATGCGTTCGCGCCTGTCCATGGTGTTTCAGCATTTCAACCTGTGGTCGCACATGACCGCGATTGAGAACGTGATGGAAGCCCCGGTGCATGTGCTGGGCGTGTCGAAGAAAGAGGCCCGTGAAAAGGCCGAGCACTACCTGGCCAAGG
The DNA here is from genome assembly GCF_042610415.1 of Pseudomonas sp. MD330_10. NCBI lineage: Bacteria > Pseudomonadati > Pseudomonadota > Gammaproteobacteria > Pseudomonadales > Pseudomonadaceae > Pseudomonas > Pseudomonas sp. MD330_10. Next base: position 78,713 of record NZ_JBHGZU010000006.1, on the reverse strand, counting down.
TCGGCGTGGGCCATCGCAAGGATGCGTTCCCCGGCCACATGTCCGGCGGCGAGCAGCAGCGCGTGGCGATTGCCCGTGCCTTGGCGATGGAACCGGAGGTGATGCTGTTCGACGAACCCACCTCGGCGCTCGACCCGGAATTGGTCGGCGAAGTGCTCAAGGTGATGCAGGACCTGGCTCAGGAAGGCCGCACCATGGTGGTGGTGACCCACGAAATGGGCTTTGCCCGTGAAGTGTCCAACCAGTTGGTGTTTTTGCACAAAGGCATCGTCGAAGAGCGCGGCAACCCCCGTGAAGTGCTGGTGAACCCGCAGTCCGAGCGTTTGCAGCAGTTCCTTTCCGGCAGCTTGAAGTAGCCACTCCTTGTGAGCGCTGCTTTATGTGGGAGGGGGCTTGCCCCCGATAGCTGAGTGTCAGTCAGCACATCTGATTCTGATACGCCGCAATCGGGGGCAAGCCCCCTCCCACATTGGATGTTCATCGTTTTTGAGATTTGTGTTCATTTACGGGCTAGCATTGGCCCACGGCTTCTTTCACTGTTTTTGCTTCGGATAGCCCTCCATGACTGCCCATCGAATTGGTTTCCTGATCTGGCCCAGCACAAAAGCACTCACGCTTGCGCTGGCTGAGGAGGCCTTGCGCGTGGCCCAGCGGGTGCATCCGGAGGTGGTGTACGAACTCTCGTTTTTGCAGGCAGAACCGCCAGTCGACGGTGCCTGGCAACTACCGGGTGAGCCCTGGGCCGGTAAGCTGGAGGGCTTTCAAAAGTTGTTCCTGCTGGCGGACGAGCCACCGGCCGTCATCGCTTCCCAACTCAGCACCGCCCTCAAGCAACTGGTGCGCACCGGCTGCGTGATCGGTGGGCTGTCGGCCGGGGTTTATCCATTGGCCCAGCTCGGCCTGCTCGACGGCTACCGCGCCGCCGTGCATTGGCGCTGGCAGGACGATTTCGCCGAGCGATTCCCCAAGGTCATCGCCACCAGCCATTTGTTCGACTGGGATCGTGACCGCCTGACCGCTTGCGGCGGCATGTCGGTGCTCGATCTGCTGTTGGCGGTGCTGGCCCGTGATCACGGCGCCGAACTGGCCGGTGCGGTGTCGGAAGAGCTGGTGGTCGAGCGTATCCGCGAAGGCGGCGAGCGTCAGCGCATTCCGCTGCAAAACCGCCTGGGCTCCAGCCATCCGAAGCTGACCCAGGCGGTGCTGCTGATGGAAGCCAACATCGAAGAGCCGCTGACCACCGATGAAATCGCCCAGCATGTCTGCGTGTCACGACGACAACTGGAGCGCATCTTCAAGCAATACCTCAATCGCGTTCCCAGCCAGTACTACCTGGAACTGCGCCTGAACAAGGCGCGCCAGATGCTGATGCAAACCAGCAAATCGATCATCCAGATCGGCCTCTCCTGCGGCTTCTCCTCGGGGCCGCACTTCTCCAGCGCCTACCGCAATTTCTTCGGCGCCACCCCACGCGAAGACCGCAACCAGCGCCGCAGCAGCAGCCCGTTCGAGCTGTCCTCGGTGCCGGCCGAACGCGGCTGAAAACTACCTCACGTCTCCATCGGCTCCGGTGTCCCCGGCGGCGGCAGCGGCACGCCATGCTCGTCGAACATCGCCGCTTCCACGCCGAGTTCGTAGCCAGTCTGCTGATAATACTGGCGCAGCAACTCGATGCTCTCGTCCGACAATGGGTTGCCACTCAGGTCGGAGTCGTCGTTAATCGGCAGAGGCATTTCCAGCAGATCGCTGGGCAGGTGCTCGATTAGGTTGTCGCTGGCATCCAGAATGCGCAGTCGCCCAAGGTTGAACACGCCGATTGGCACTTCGGTCATGCCGCAGTTGTGCAGGTAAAGGGTGGTCAGGCGCTGCAGGTTGCGCACATCCGGTGTGATGCCCAGGGTGTTGTCGCTCAAGTCCAGATAAATGAGATTTTCCAGACTGGCCAGTTGGCCCGCGCTCTGTGGGGTCAGGCGGATCATGTTTTCTGTCAGCGTCAGGTTACGCAGCGAATGCAAGGCGAACACCGGCGCGGGGATGTCGCCCAGAACATAGCGTTCGATCACCAGATGCTTGAGATTAGGGAAGCACCGCAACAGGCCGTCGACGCTTTGGCTGGTGCCTTCGCCGATCAATTCAAGCAAGGTGACGTGGCCGAAGTGGGCGCGCAGCGTCGGCAGCGGCCCGAGTAACTGGCCGTGGAACACCAGTTTGTAAGTGTGATACGGCGGGACGTTGCCCGCTTCATCCGGTTCGACTTCCCGGCGCCAGCAGCTTTCCAGCAGCGCTTTGAAGTGCATGCGCCGCAGTTGTTCTTCGGCGCGGGCACCCACGTCCAGTACCGTATCGAGCAGCGGATCGCGGGTGGGCACATTGAGTGCCCATTCCTGCAACTGGCTGCGCAGCTGTTCGTACTCTTGGCCCAGGCGCGTGATCTGGTGAGCGGCGCCATCGATGTCGCCAGGCAGATCGAAATAGATGCGTGCTTGTTCGGTGTCCGAGATGGCCGGATATAGCGCCCTGATCCGTTGCAGGTCCTCGGCGGGCGGAGTCGCCAGCCAGAACTCTCCGGTGGCCTGGTAGTAGGCTTTGATGCGGCGCAACGCTGGGCGCGACAGCGGGTTGGCGGACAGGTCGACCCTGGCCGCTACGTTGACGGGCAGGTTGAAGGCTTGATCCGGCAGGTTCTCCAGAGCGTTGTGGCTCAGGTCCAGATAGGTGCGGGGCGGCAGCGACAGCAGGTCGGCGGGAATCTCGGTCAGGCCGGTATTACTCAGTGACAGTCGGCTGAGCCGCGTCAGACGGCGCGTATCGGGAATATGTTCGAGGGGGTTGTCGCTCAAATCCAGCTGTTCCAGGTTGACCATCCCCGACAGTGCATTGGCGGCCAATGGGGTCAGGCGCAGCCGCGTGCGGTTCAGGCTCAATTGGGTGAGCTGGCGCAGGTTGGTGATGCTCAAGGGCAGCGCGTCCAGGGAGTATTGCCGCACGGTCAGCCGTTTCAACGCGGGGAAAGCTTGCAGGAACGCTCCCAGGCGCAGCTCGGCACCAGCGCCGTGCAGGCTGAGCGCTGTGACGTGGTCGAAGGTGGTATGCAGGCTTGGCAGTGTGCCGCTGACCGGTTTGCGCAGGGTCAGTTCATAGGCGTTGGTAAGGCCCTGATGCTGCGCATCGAGGGGGATTTCGCGCCGCCAGGCCGCCTCCATATCCTGCAGAAACAGGTTGCGGTAGGTGCGCTCGGCGGTGGACAGCAGGGGCGCGTCGGCCCAGTCCTGCATGTCGCCACGGATGCCCAGGTACTCAAGTTCGAGACGGGTCAGGGTGATCCTGCCGGCCTCCAGATTGCCAGGCAGGGCAAAAATGAAGCGATTGATTTCGTCGCTGCTGAAAGTGGGGTACAGCTGTTGGGCCAGGGCCACATCCGCCGGATCGGCGCTGATGCCCCAGTGCCTGGCAGTGCGTTGGAAATGCGCCTTGACCCGCTCCAGCGACGCGCGCGACAGCGGGTTTTCGGACAGGTCGAGCTTGTCGCTGATGCGCGCGGGCGCATCGAACAGCTCGGCGGGCAGTGTCTGGATACGGTTGTGCGACAGCAGCGCCAGGGTCAGGTCCTGGCGAGTCAACAAGCCCGCAGGCAGTTCGGTGATGCCGGTGTGGTTGAGGTCAAGGTATTTCAGGTTCGGCATGTGCTCGACCGTGGGGGTGCGGCCCAGCGGGTTGTTGTACAGGTCCAGCGTGACCAGGCGGCTCAGAGCGCTGAGGCGGCCATAGGCTTCCTGGTTCAGACGCAATTGGCAGTCGCTGAGGATCAGCTCGTTGAGGTTGGGCATCGCGGCGATGGTTTCCGGAAGCCCCTCAAGCGCCAGGTGGCGAAGGGTCAGGTTGCGCAGCCGGGGAAACAGTTGCAGGAACGTATTGATCTGTAACGGCTGGCCGTCGCCGACCACTTCCAGGCGCGAGATGTGTTCCATGCGCGCCGACAGGCGCGGCAGTTCACCGATGATCGGCGCGGTCAGTTTGAGTACATGGCCGTTGCGCGACATGGCTTCGTAGTACTGATCCACCTCGGTTTCCTGGCGCCATGCGCGCCGGATTTCTGTGGCCCACAGCTCACGGTTGCGCCGCGCGTAGTCATACTCGGCTTCACTCATTGGGGCTTCGCTGACCGCGCGAAAACGTGGGGTGCTGGACACCCACAGCAACAGGCCGACATCCAGCCTCATGTATTCGTTTTTCAGCGTCACCAGGGTGGCCAACGCTCCGCCGGGTCGGTTCTCCAGGGTCTGTACCAGATCGCGTACCTGTTCGGCGGACAGCGTCGGCAGTAAGTCGTGGGCGCGTTGTTCGAGGGTCAACTCCTGGCTGGAGCCGGGTTGCGGCGCATCGGCGGGCCGATAGCCGTCCATGCCGCCACGCAGGCGCATAAAGGCTGGGTTGTAGGGTGGCTTGATCAGCGGATCTGTATGCAACAGTCGGCGCAAGGGTTCGCGCCCGAGTGCGTGGGCGGCAATCGCCTGCTTGAGCCGTTCGCCTTGACCGATATGGATGTTCAGCGCGTCGCGGCGGGCGTCCGGCAGGGCCTGGAGGAGGGCGGTGTAAAAGTCGCTGCTGCCAAAGAGCGCGTTCTGCTGATCATAGGGAACGTAGTCGCCTTCCACGGTGTGCACCAGGACGCGGCGCACTTCGGCATCCTCGGGACCGATGGCGTCAAGCAGCGTGCCGTTGACCTGGTAGCGGCGAACTTCCAGGCGCGTACTGGCCTGCCATCCTGGCAGGTTTTCCAAGGAGTGCAGGGCCAGCCTGGGGGTGTCTGGGCTGTCGCTGGCTTCCAGGTACAGGCCTTCGTAGGCGCGGGTGGTCCTGACTTGCAGTTGCGCCCAGTCGGCCAGTTCTTTCAAGCGGGCGGGCACGGTGGCCCGGTCCAGTGCGCGCAGCTCGTCGCCGTCGGCACCGGCGAGGATTTCTTCGGCGACGCTGGTGGGCAAGCCGGGGTTCGGTGCGGCGTCGATGATGCGCTGCACGCGGGCATTGCGCGCGGTTTCCAGGCCGCGATAGTGGGCGTCGAACAGCGCAAAGCGCTTATTCCATGCTAGCCGCGCGAGGCGTTTGCGCCACGCGTTCGCACGGGTTTGCGCCGAAGACGGCGGCGTGCCGAATGGCTCCTCCAGCAGGCTTTTGCGCTCAGATTCGTCCAGGCTTTCGATCAGTACCCGCAGCAGGTCACCGTTCTCCAGTTGCGCCTGATGCACCTGCACCACGCTGGCCTCACCGTTGCGAGCAAACTCCCACAGGGTGTTGCCCCGAGGATCGAGGAATCGCAGGGTTCGGGTTTGCGGCCACGGTTCGTAGGTGACCACCAACTGCAGTTGGATACGCGGATCGGCCTGTCGATAGACCGCCGGGTCGTCGCTGTTCATCTGGGTGACGAAGTCTTGCAGGCGCTGGTCGAGGGTGAAGCGCTTGAGGCTGTCGGCCAGCAGCGGCGGCGGGGGTTGCTGGTTGATGTGCATGTGGCGCAGCAGGTTGTCGTGGGTGGCGCTGATGTCCTGGGCCTGTTGCAGGCGCGTATCGCTGAGGTTGTCGACCTGATGACCCAAGCGCCTGAGCAGGGTGGGCGTGTCCCAACTCAGCGGGCGTTCCAGCTCGGTGAGCCAGGCGCCGTGGCCATTGGTCATGACGCTGGGGCGATAGGCGTCGGCGCGCGTGGGATGCTCAAGGGTATGGCGCCCGGATGTCGCGTCTGTGCGCAAATGGTAGTACCCATCGCCAAGGCGCAGCACGGGCTTGCCGTGGTGCCAAAGGATGCCTTGTGCGTCCGGGCGCAGGTCCTTGGGAATGCTCAGGTCATGGCGATAGGGCGCCAGGTCGGGCTTCCACAAGCGGGTATCGCCGCTGGGCCTGGTGACCGGACTGAGCGCGTCGATAAAGCCCAACACATTGGCCGGCAGGGACGCGCGCAGCAGGTCGGCTGCAATGGGCAGGCCGACGCCGAACATCCCCAGTTGCACCAGTTGCTCGGAAAACGACAACGCGTGGCCAAGCGCCTCGCGCCTTTGGCCTTCGGCCCAGTCGACAATTCCCTCAAACGCGTCGTCGAGTAGTTGATAGGCGCTGTAGCCCAGTACCAACGCTCCCAGCGGCGGCACGAACGGCGTGGCGATAAACGCGAGGATTTGCAGCAACGTACTGCCGATCTTTTGCAGCACCGCCCAGCGTTCCCAGCGCGCTTGCTGATCGACACTGGCCGTGGACACCGCTTGGGTGCGCGCATCATTGAGCAGTTTATTGAGCTTGACCTGATACAGGTGCTCGAACAGATCGCCGGCGATGGGCATCGGACGAAACTGCAGGTTCGGCCGGACCACTGCGGTTTCGCGCCAGTTGGCGGTCGATTCGCCAGGGATGTGCGCATGCCAGGTGACCTGGGTAAGGCGTTGGTTGAGGTCGGCAAAGAACCTACCGAGGTCCTCGTGAGCGACAAAGCGGCTGAAAAAGCGCTGGTAATCCGGATCGCGCAATTGCTCGCACAACGCGCGCATAAACGCCTGGCCGCTGGGGTAGCGCTTGATCGGGTGCTGCGGGTCATCCGGGATCCAGGCGATCACCGGCACCACGCTGCGGCTGGTCGCCAGGTCGTCGGCGAACAGCACGATGCCGGCCAGTCGGGTGGACAGGATACTCAGCTCATACCGCAACAGAGGCTGGCAACCGTTAGCGCTGTGGGCTTGGCCATTGAGCAGGCCAATAACGCTGTCATAGCCACTCTGCGGCAGGTCTTGCTTGAGCAGGGCCATGTACAGCGCGCATTTCAGGGCGCTCATGTGGCTGTGTTGGAGACGTTGCCGCAGGCGGGCCTGGGCCACGGCGTTATCCAGGTCAAGGTAGTCGCGCAGGTAGCGCTGATACGCCGCGCCGATGTCGAGCTGGCGGCACAGCGCCGTGAATTGCGCGACTGTGATCTGCGCGGCCACCCCAGGCAGCGCTTCAAAGTGCCCGGCGGCCGTGGGTCGGGTGCTAAAGGTGGAGGCGCTGTCATAGGCATCGACTGCGGTTTCGCTGGCTTCAAAGTTGTGCAGCGCCGCCTCGATCAACGACACCGACCAGGTGCGCGCGGCGCCGGGTTTGACGGTGAAACCGGCGATTTTCAGCGGGATATAAAGCTGCAGCCAGGTGCTCCTCACGTCGATGCTCACGCCGTATTGCGCCTTGAGCGCCGCTTGCAGGTGCTCGGCGCCAAAAGCCTGGGGGCTTTTGAGCTGCGCCATGGCAGTGTCCACCGAGTTCTGGGCAATCCAGGCCTGGTCATTGAGGCGCTTGAGCGTTCGATGCTGCGCCGCGCTGGCATTGTTGTACCAGTCGGCGACTATCGATTCGGGCTGGGCCAGGTCGCTGCATCTGTCGGGTGTGATGTCGGCCAGCCATGGGGGCAGGGCGTTTTTCAGGATGTCGTAGTGGGGAACGGAGGAGGTGGGGAGTTCAGTCACAAGGGCTCCAGGGCAAGGTCAAGAAGCCCTCAGCAAACCAGTTCGCGTCGTGCAGCCTGTGGTAGCCGGTTAGGGCTGCGCGAAATTTGCCGATGGGCCGTAATCGAACCTGCCCACGGAGCGGGCGCACGGTTTAAACTGCGCCATTGCGACGCTATATGTCGCATTGCCGTAAACCCGCGTAAAACCGGGGTTGGCGCTATAAGAAGTTGTCGCTTGGCGGCAAGGTCGCGCTGAAAACTGTCCTTACAATCCCTGCATCGCCCGCCAGTTCCAGGCAGGCGTTCCTCTTCAGGAGACTCCGATGTCCGTTGAGCAAGCCCCGGTGCAACGTGCCGATTTCGACCAGGTCATGGTTCCCAACTACGCACCTGCCGCGTTCATCCCTGTGCGTGGCAAAGGTTCCCGCGTCTGGGACCAGGCCGGTCGCGAGCTGATCGACTTTGCCGGCGGCATCGCGGTCAACGTTTTGGGCCATGCCCACCCGGCGCTGGTCGGCGCGTTGACCGAGCAGGCCAACAAGCTGTGGCATGTCTCCAACGTATTCACCAACGAGCCGGCGCTGCGCCTGGCTCATAAGCTGATCGACGCCACCTTTGCCGAGCGCGTGTTTTTCTGCAACTCCGGCGCCGAGGCCAACGAGGCCGCGTTCAAGCTTGCGCGCCGCGTGGCGTTCGACCGCTTCGGCAGCGAGAAGTACGAGATCATCGCGGCGCTCAACAGCTTCCATGGCCGTACCCTGTTCACCGTCAACGTCGGTGGCCAATCCAAGTACTCCGATGGTTTCGGGCCTAAAATCACCGGCATCACCCACGTTCCTTATAACGACCTGGCCGCACTGAAAGCCGCCGTTTCGGACAAGACCTGCGCCGTGGTGCTGGAACCGATCCAGGGCGAAGGCGGCGTGCTGCCGGCCGAGCTGGCCTACCTGCAAGGCGCCCGCGAGCTGTGCGATGCACACGATGCGCTGCTGGTGTTCGACGAAGTGCAGACCGGCATGGGCCGTAGCGGCCATCTGTTCGCCTACCAACATTACGGGGTGACCCCGGACATCCTCACCAGCGCCAAGAGCCTGGGCGGCGGTTTCCCGATCGCGGCGATGCTTACCACTGAAGCGCTGGCCAAGCACCTGGTGGTCGGCACCCACGGCACCACTTACGGCGGCAACCCGCTGGCATGTGCAGTGGCCGAAGCGGTGATCGACGTGATCAACACCCCTGAAGTGCTGGCGGGCGTAACGGCCAAGCACGCACTGTTCAAGGCGCGCCTGGAGCAGATCGGCAAGCAGTACGGCATCTTTACCGAAGTACGCGGCATGGGCCTGCTGATCGGTTGCGTATTGAGCGATGCATTCAAGGGCAAGGCCAAGGACGTGTTCAACGCAGCCGAAAAAGAAAACCTGATGATCCTGCAAGCCGGCCCCGACGTGGTGCGTTTCGCTCCGAGCCTGGTGGTGGACGAAGCAGACATCAACGAAGGCCTGGATCGTTTCGAGCGTGCGGTTAAAACGCTGACCCAAGCCTGATACACATCTGTCTGTCGGACCGGATCAAGTGTGGGAGGGGGCTTGCCCCCGATGGCGGTGTATCAGTCACAGATGTATCAACTGACAGACTGCTATCGGGGGCAAGCCCCCTCCCACACTGGAATATGCCCACTTGAAGATATGTGGTGTTCCTGACCTGTTCGGTATTTTTTTTCTGTGAGTTCTAGAGTTAAGGAGTGACACCATGCTGGTGATGCGCCCCGCGCAAATGGCTGACCTGGGCGAGGTACAGCGTCTGGCTGCGGACAGCCCGATTGGTGTCACCTCCTTGCCGGACGATGTGGAACGCTTGAGCGACAAGATCGCCGCCAGCGAAGCCTCCTTCGCGGCCGAGGTGAGTTTCAACGGTGAAGAAAGCTATTTCTTCGTGCTTGAAGACACCGAGACCGGCAAGCTCGTCGGGTGTTCGGCTATCGTCGCCTCGGCCGGCTATTCCGAGCCGTTTTATAGTTTTCGCAACGAGACCTTCGTGCACGCCTCCCGCGAGCTGAAGATCCACAACAAGATCCATGTGCTTTCCCAGTGCCACGACCTGACCGGTAATAGCCTGCTCACCAGTTTCTACGTGGTGCCGGAGCTGGTCGGCTCGCCGTGGTCGGAACTCAATTCCCGCGGGCGCCTGTTGTTTGTCGCCAGCCACCCGGAGCGCTTTGCCGATTCGGTGGTGACCGAGATCGTCGGCTACAGCGACGAGAACGGTGACTCGCCGTTCTGGGACGCCATCGGGCGCAACTTCTTCGACCTCAATTACGCCGCCGCCGAGCGTCTGTGCGGGCTCAAAAGCCGCACCTTCCTCGCCGAGCTGATGCCCCATTACCCGATCTACGTGCCGCTATTGCCGGACGAAGCCCAGGAAGCCATGGGCCAGGTACACCCGCGTGCGCAGATCACCTTCGACATCCTGATGCGCGAAGGCTTCGAGACCGACCATTACATCGACATCTTCGACGGCGGCCCGACGCTGCACGCGCGGGTCTCGGGCATCCGCTCGATTGCCCAGAGCCGCGTGGTGCCGGTGAAGATCGGTGAGATGGTCAAGGGGGCGGGCCGCCAGTATCTGGTGAGCAATGCGCAGTTGCAGGATTACCGCGCGGTGATGCTGGAGCTGGACTACGCGCCCGGCAAACCGGTGACCCTGGACCTGGCCGCGGCCGAAGCCCTGGGTGTGGGCGAGGGCGCCAGCGTGCGTCTGGTCGCGGTTTAAAAGCAGAGTTTCGCGGGTGGCCCACGGCGGCCCGTTTGAGGAGATAGCATGATCGTTCGTCCCGTACGCAGCAGCGATTTACCGGCCCTGATTGATCTGGCGCGCAGCACCGGCACCGGCCTGACCACCTTGCCGGCCAACGAAGAGCGCTTGACCCACCGGGTGGGCTGGGCGGAAAAAACCTTTCGCGGCGAGGCCGGTCGCGGCGACGCCGACTACCTGTTCGTGCTGGAAAACGACGAAGGCCGCGTGGTGGGCATTTCTGCGATTGCCGGTGCCGTGGGCTTGCGCGAGCCCTGGTACAACTTTCGGGTGGGCCTGACCGTCAGCGCGTCCCAGGAGTTGAACATCTATCGCGAGATTCCGACGCTGTTCCTGGCCAACGACCTCACCGGCAACTCCGAGTTGTGCTCGCTGTTCCTGCACGCCGATTACCGCAACGGCCTCAACGGCCGCATGCTGGCCAAGGCGCGCCTGCTATTTATCGCGGAGTACCCGCAATTGTTCGGCAACAAGATCATTGCCGAGATGCGCGGCGTGTCCAACGAGGCCGGGCGCTCACCGTTCTGGGAAAGCCTGGGTCGACATTTCTTCAAGATGGAATTCAGCCAGGCCGACTACCTCACCGGCGTGGGCAACAAGGCATTTATCGCCGAGTTGATGCCGAAGTTTCCGCTGTATAGCTGCTTTTTGTCCGAGGACGCGCGCAATGTGATCGGCAAAGTCCATCCGGACACCGAGCCGGCGTTGAGCATGCTCAAAAGCGAAGGGTTCAGTTACCAGGGCTATGTCGATATTTTCGACGCCGGCCCGGCGGTGGAGTGCGAGACCACCAAGATTCGCGCGGTGCGTGACAGCCAGTCACTGGTGTTGGCCATCGGCACACCGGGGGACGACGCCACGCCGTTCCTGATCCATAACCGCAAACGCGAAGATTGCCGCATCACCGCCGCGCCCGCACGCCTGGCCGCCGGCACGCTGGTGGTCGACCCGTTGACCGCCAAACGCCTGCAATTGGTGGTCGGCGATCAAGTGCGTGCCGTACCGTTGTCCGCTGCTCGGGAGTCGAAATAATGAATTCGCTGTATATCGCAGGTAGCTGGCTGGCTGGCCAGGGTGAGCTGTTCGAATCACGCAACCCGGTGACCCAGCAAGTGCTGTGGGCCGGCAACGGTGCCACCGCCGAGCAAGTCGAGTCCGCCGTGCAGGCCGCACGCCAGGCGTTCCCGGCTTGGGCCCGGCGTACCTTGGAAGACCGCATCGCGGTGCTGGAAGCCTTCGCTGCCACCCTCAAGCGTCGCGCCGATGAAATCGCCCGCTGCATCGGCGAGGAAACCGGCAAGCCGTTGTGGGAAGCGGCGACAGAAGTCACCAGCATGGCCAACAAGATCGCCATCTCGGTGCAAAGCTATCGCGAACGCACCGGCGAGAAGAGCGGCCCGCTGGGCGACGCCACCGCTGTGCTGCGCCACAAGCCGCACGGCGTGGTGGCGGTATTCGGCCCGTATAACTTCCCCGGTCACTTGCCTAACGGGCATATCGTGCCGGCGTTGCTGGCGGGTAACACCGTGCTGTTCAAACCCAGCGAGCTGACGCCGAAAGTCGCCGAGCTGACCGTGCAATGCTGGATCGAAGCCGGGTTGCCGGCGGGCGTGTTGAACCTGCTGCAAGGCGCGCGGGAAACCGGAATCGCCTTGGCGGCCAATCCAGGCATCGACGGCTTGTTTTTCACCGGCTCCAGCCGCACCGGCAACCATCTGCACCAGCAGTTCTCCGGGCGCCCGGACAAAATCCTGGCCCTGGAGATGGGCGGCAACAACCCGCTGGTGGTGGATGAAGTGGCCGACGTGGACGCGGCGGTGTACACCATCATCCAATCGGCGTTTATTTCGGCCGGCCAGCGCTGCACCTGCGCCCGTCGCCTGTTGGTGCCGCAAGGCGCCTGGGGCGATGCGTTGCTGGCGCGGTTGGTGGCAGTCAGTTCGACCATTGAAGTCGGCGCGTTCGATCAGCAACCGGCGCCGTTCATGGGCTCGGTGATTTCCCTCGCCGCTGCCAAAGCCTTGATGGACGCCCAGGAGTTGATGCTGGCCAACGGTGCCGTGGCGCTGCTGGAAATGACCCAGCCCCAGGACCAGGCCGCCTTGCTGACTCCGGGCATCATCGACGTGACCGGCGTGGCCGAGCGCGAAGACGAAGAACTGTTTGGCCCGCTGCTGCAAGTGATCCGCTACAGCGATTTCGAAGCGGCGATAGTCGAGGCCAACAACACTCAGTTCGGCCTGGCCGCTGGCTTGTTGTCCGATTCCGAAGCGCGCTACCAGCAGTTCTGGCTGGAAAGCCGCGCCGGGATCGTCAACTGGAACAAACAGCTGACCGGCGCCGCCAGCACCGCGCCTTTTGGTGGGGTAGGGGCCTCGGGCAATCATCGCGCCAGTGCGTATTACGCGGCGGATTATTGCGCGTACCCGGTGGCATCGCTTGAGACCCCAAGCCTGGTGGTTCCGGCCACGCTAACCCCCGGCATTACGCTGATCTAAATGTGGCAGGGGGCTTGCTCCCGATGGCGGTGTGTCAGGCACCTGATTTATCAACTGACCAACTGCTATCGCAGGCAAGCCTTCTGCCACACTGGATTTGCGGTGTGTTGAAGACTTTTGATGCCTATAAAAACAGATGTTCGTGGAGCCTCGCCGATGAAATCCTATGAAGTCAATTTTGACGGTCTAGTGGGGCCGACCCATAACTACGGCGGTTTGTCCTACGGCAACGTCGCGTCCCAGAGCAACAGCCAGCAGTCTTCGAACCCGAAGGAAGCGGCGTTGCAGGGCCTGCAAAAAATGAAGGCCCTGATGGATATGGGCTTCGTGCAGGGCGTGCTGGCTCCCCAGGAACGTCCCGACGTGGCCGCATTGCGTAACCTCGGTTTCAGCGGCAGCGATGCCCAGGTGATCCAGCAGGCGGCCCAGCAAGCCATGCCGTTGCTGGTCGCCAGTTGCTCGGCGTCGAGTATGTGGGTGGCCAACGCCGCCACCGTCAGCCCCAGCGCCGACACCGCGGATGGCCGTGTGCATTTCACCGCCGCCAACCTCAACTGCAAATACCACCGCAGCATCGAGCACCCGACCACCAGCCGCGTGCTGGGCGCCATGTTTGCCGATCCGCAGCACTTCGCCCACCACGCCGCGTTGCCGGCGGTGGCGCAGTTCGGTGACGAAGGCGCGGCCAACCACACGCGTTTTTGCCGCGAATACGGCGAGGCGGGCGTGGAGTTTTTCGTGTTCGGCCGCAGTGCATTCGACACCCGCTACCCGGCACCGCAGAAGTACCCGGCGCGCCAGACCCTCGAAGCGTCACAGGCTGTCGCCCGCCTGCACGGCCTGAAGGACGACGGCGTGGTCTACGGCCAGCAGAACCCGGCGGTGATCGACGCGGGTGTGTTCCACAACGACGTGATCGCGGTGGGCAACGGCGAGGTGCTGTTCTATCACGAGGATGCGTTCCTCAATACCGAACAGATGCTCGGCGAACTGCAAGCCAAACTGGGCAAGCTGGGCGGCAATTTCCAGTCGGTGTGTGTACCGCGCGCCCTGGTCAGCGTCGAGGACGCGGTGCGCTCCTACCTGTTCAACAGCCAGTTGCTGACCCGCGCAGACGGCTCGATGCTGCTGATCGTGCCGGAAGAGTGCCGCGCCAACGAACGTGTCTGGCACTACTTGCAGGGGCTGACGGCCTCCGGTGGGTTGATTCGCGAAGTGAAAGTCTTCGACCTCAAGCAAAGCATGCAGAATGGCGGTGGCCCGGCGTGCCTGCGTCTGCGCGTGGCGTTGAACGAAACCGAACTGGCGGCGGTGAATCCAGGCGTTATCATGACCGCGCCGTTGTACGACACGCTGACCCAATGGGTCCACAAGCACTACCGCGACAGCCTGCGCGAATCCGACCTGGCTGATCCGCAATTGCTGCTTGAGTGCCGGACGGCACTGGATGAACTGACGCAAATCCTTAAACTGGGCGCGGTTTATCCTTTCCAGATCAATTAACGCCGCACGGCTGGGAGCATTTTATGAGCACCGATACCCTGAAACTGATCCTTGAAGACACCGACGGCACCCAGCTGGAAACTTCCTGCACCCGCGTTGCCGTGGTGTGGCAGGGCAAGGAGATCTGGATCCAGCACGACGGTCGCGGCCAACTGCTGATCGGTGTGGACGTCGAAGAAGGCGACGCCGAGTACGCCAACCTGCTGATGCGCCCATTGGCCACCAACCTGATGAGCCTGCAGCTGGAAATGGAACCGGCCGACATGGAAGGTGATGATGACGATCACGTCCACGGTCCTGGCTGCAACCACTAAGGAAGCTTGCGTATGCTCGCCCTCGGCAAACTGCTTGAACTGACCCTCGCCGGTCGCGAACCGGCGCAAAAAATTCAACTGACTGTCGACGGCGTGCAGATGCGCTGGCTCAGCGAGGGCGCGCTGGAAGTGCGTCCGCCGCAAGCCTCGGACAATGGCAGCGACCTGCTGCTGTCGTCCGGCATCCATGGCAACGAAACCGCGCCGATCGAATTGCTCGACCGCCTGTTGCATGGCATCGCCCGTGGGGAGATTAAACCCCGCACCCGTATTCTGTTCCTCTTCGGCAACCCCGAGGCCATGCGCCGCGGCGAGCGTTACCTCGAACTGGACATCAACCGGCTGTTCAATGGCCGTCATGAAAGCAACATCGGCCCCGAAGCCATGCGCGCCGCGGAGCTGGAACAACTGGCCCGTAGTTTTTTCAGCAAGCCCGAGCGCTCGCGCCTGCATTACGACCTGCACACCGCCATCCGTGGCTCGAAGATCGAGCAGTTCGCGCTGTACCCGTGGAAAGACGGGCGCCAGCATTCGCGACGCGAGCTAGAGCGGCTGCGTGCGGCCGGGATGGAAGCGGTGCTGCTGCAGAACAAAACGTCCATCACCTTCACGGCCTTCACCTACGAGCAACTGGACGCCGAGGCTTTCACCCTGGAATTAGGCAAGGCGCGGCCGTTCGGACAGAACCAGGGAGTGGACGTCTCACGCCTGGAGGCGCGCCTGACTCAGATCATCGAAGGCAGCGAGCCTGAGGCGGACAGCCTGGATGGGTTGAAACTGTTCGCCGTGTCGCGGGAAGTCATCAAGCACAGCGATGCGTTCCTGCTGCACTTGCCCGCGGACGTGGAAAACTTTTCTGAGTTGGAAAAGGGTTATCTGCTGGCCGAAGACGTGGCCAAGACCCGTTGGGTGATTGAGGAGGAGGGCGCGCGCATCATCTTCCCCAACCCGAAGGTGAAAAACGGTTTGCGTGCAGGGATATTGATTGTGCCGACCACGGACGTGGGCCTGGCATAGACCTGGACCGAATGTGAGAGGGGGCTTGCCCCCGATAGCAGTGTGTCAGTCAGCTCATCTGGAGCTGAGACACCGCCATCGGGGGCAAGCCCCCTCCCACATTTTGTTTTGCAGTATTGCTTAGACTGCTACCGCCCGTGGCTCGCTGCGGCGGATCGCCCGCACTTTGTGCAGGGTGTCGGCGCACGTACGCGCGGCTTCCTGACCCTTGTGCACGAAGTGCTCATAGAAGAATGTGGTGTGTTCACTGCCGGCGTGGAAGTGATGCGGGGTCAGGGACACCGAGAACACCGGCACTTCGGTTTCCAGCTGCACCTGCATCAGGCCGCTGACCACCGATTGGGCAACGAATTCGTGGCGGTAGATGCCGCCGTCCACCACCAACGCGGCGGCAACGATGCCCGCGTAGCGACCGGTCTTGGCCAGCAGTTTGGCGTGCAGGGGCATTTCAAAGGCACCGCCGACTTCGAAAAAGTCGATGTCCGATTCCTGGTAGCCCTGGGCGATCATTTCGGCGAGAAAGCCCTTACGGCTCTGGTCGACAATATCCTTGTGCCAGCAGGCCTGGATAAACGCGACGCGCTCGCCGTGATGGTTTTTGCTTTTGCTGTCGATAGCGGTGGGTTGCATGTTCTGACTCCTGTTTAAGAAAAAAACAGGGCGTTATGAATCGAATGGGATTTCAAGGGTATGCAACGCGTGGGCATGCGGGCATGCGGTCAACGTGCGGCCCTTGGGTGCCAATCCCGTTCTCTCTTCATCCGGACTATGACCGTCGGCCCCGGGATCACACCGGGTCTGCTGACCTTGCCGCTGGCCTGCGTAAGCAGTCCAAGGCGCCAAGCGCTCGCGGGCTATACACATTGCGTGTAATTACCGCCGGTGGGGAATTACACCCCGCCCTGAGAACGTTGCCGCCAGAACCCTGGCGGCGCAGAGTTTTTAACACGGTTTTTCAGAAACTGCACGGACGTCGTATCGATTAGCTATATCGGTTTGTTTGGTTGGTATTCGATTGAATGCACACGGGGCTTGATATTGCGCGGCTTTGCCCGCAGTAATCGTCAATACGACAAAACGCCCCACCTGCCCGAGGCCAGTTAGATGACCGTGATAGACCTTCGCAGCGACACCGTGACCCAACCCACCGCCGGCATGCGCGATGCCATGGCCAGCGCCGCCAGCGGCGATGACGTCTACGGTGAAGACCCTAGCGTCAATCGCCTGGAAGCCGAGCTGGCCCATCGCCTGGGGTTTGCCGCTGCGTTGTTCGTGCCCACCGGCACCATGAGTAACCTGCTGGCGCTGATGGCCCACTGCGAACGCGGCGAGGAATACATCGTCGGGCAGCAGGCCCACACCTACAAATACGAAGGCGGCGGTGCGGCGGTGCTGGGCTCGATCCAGCCACAGCCGCTGGAGGTGCAGGCGGACGGTTCTCTGGATCTGGATCAAGTGCTGGCGGCCATCAAACCCGACGACTTCCACTTCGCCCGCACCCGCTTGCTGGCTCTGGAAAACACCATGCAGGGCAAAGTGCTGCCCATGGAGTACTTGGCCAAGGCGCGAGCGTTTACCCGTGAGCATGACCTGGCTCTGCATCTGGATGGCGCGCGTCTCTACAACGCCGCGGTCAAGCTGGGGGTGGATGCGCGGGAGATCGCCCAGCATTTCGATTCGGTGTCGGTGTGCCTGTCCAAGGGCCTCGGCGCTCCGGTAGGCTCGGTGTTGTGCGGGTCTACCGCGCTGATCGCCAAGGCGCGCCGTTTGCGCAAGATGGTGGGCGGCGGCATGCGCCAGGCCGGTTCATTGGCGGCGGCGGGTCTGTATGCCCTGGATCATCAAGTGCAGCGCCTGGCCGAAGACCACGCCAATGCCCAGTGGCTGGGGGATGAACTGCGCAAGGCCGGTTACAGCGTAGAGCCGGTGCAGACCAACATGGTCTATGTGCAGGTGGGCGATCAGGCCCAGGCATTGAAGGCGTTTGCCGCCGAGCGCGGGATCAAGTTGAGCGCGGCGCCTCGTCTGCGCATGGTCACCCATTTGGATGTTAATCGGGCGCAGATGGCACAGGTGCTGGAAACATTCGTCGAATATTCGCGTAAATGAACGTGCAGACCGTCTAATTGAACCTATCTATCGCATAAACACGCTGTACCACCGGCAAAGGGCCGATATAATGCGGCCCTTTGCCGTCGCTCCGTCTGATGATGTTGCGCACTGGCCTTTGGCCGCAGCCTCCGTGGAAGAACCTAATGAAAAGCGCAGAAATCCGTGAAGCCTTCCTTCGCTTCTTCGAAGAGCAAGGTCACACCCGTGTCTCCTCCAGCTCCTTGATCCCAGGCAATGACCCTACCCTGCTGTTCACTAACGCGGGGATGAACCAGTTCAAGGACTGCTTCCTGGGCCAGGAAAAGCGCGCCTACACCCGCGCGGTCAGCAGCCAGAAGTGCGTGCGCGCCGGTGGTAAGCACAACGACCTGGAAAACGTCGGCTATACCGCCCGTCACCACACCTTTTTCGAAATGCTCGGCAACTTCAGCTTTGGCGATTATTTCAAGCAAGACGCGATCAACTTCGCCTGGACCTTCCTGACCGGCGTGCTGAAACTGCCGAAGGAAAAACTCTGGGTCACCGTCTACGCCAGCGATGACGAGGCGTACGACATCTGGACCAAACAAGTGGGCGTGCCGGCCGAGCGCATGGTGCGTATCGGCGACAACAAAGGCGCACCTTACGCGTCCGACAACTTCTGGACCATGGGCGATACCGGCCCATGCGGCCCTTGCACCGAGATCTTCTACGACCACGGCGCCGATATCTGGGGTGGCCCGCCGGGCTCGCCGGAAGAAGACGGCGACCGTTACATCGAGATCTGGAACAACGTTTTCATGCAGTTCAACCGCACCGCCGATGGCGTGTTGCATCCGCTGCCGGCACCGTCGGTGGACACCGGCATGGGCCTGGAGCGGATCAGTGCGGTGATGCAGCACGTTCATTCCAACTACGAAATCGATCTGTTCCAGAGCCTGCTGGCTGCGGCCGCCAAGGCCATCGGTTGCAGTAATGATGACCAAGCCTCGCTCAAAGTGGTGGCCGACCACATCCGTTCCTGCGGCTTCCTGATCGCCGACGGCGTACTGCCGTCCAACGAAGGCCGTGGCTATGTGCTGCGTCGCATCATTCGTCGCGCTTGCCGTCACGGTAACAAGCTGGGCGCCAATGGCAGCTTCTTCTACCAGATCGTCGCGGCCCTGGTCGCCGAGATGGGCGATGCCTTCCCGGAACTCAAGCAGAACCAGGCGCACATCGAGCGCGTGCTCAAGGCCGAAGAAGAGCAGTTCGCCAAAACCCTGGAACAGGGCCTGAAGATCCTCGAACAAGACCTGGCCAACCTGTCGGGCAACGTGGTGCCGGGCGACGTGGTGTTCAAGCTCTACGACACCTACGGCTTCCCGATGGACCTGACCGGCGACATCGCCCGCGAGCGCAACCTGACCCTCGACGAGGAAGGTTTCGAACGCGAGATGGAAGCCCAGCGCGTACGCGCACGCTCGGCCAGTTCCTTCGGCATGGACTACAACAGCCTGGTCAAGGTGGATGTGGCCACCGAGTTCACCGGCTACAAGGCCACCAGCGGCTCGGCCAAAGTGGTCGCGCTGTACAAGGAAGGCCAGTCGGTCGACGTGTTGAACGAAGGCGACGAGGGTGTCGTGGTGCTGGATCAGACCCCGTTCTATGCCGAATCCGGCGGTCAGATCGGCGACTGTGGTTTCGTCAAATCCAGCTCCGGTCGTTTCGACGTACGTGATACCACCAAGACCGGCGGCGCCTTCCTGCACCACGGTGTGCTGGCCTCAGGCAGTCTGACCGTAGGCTCCCCGGTGGACACCCAGGTAGACGCCGACGTGCGCCACGCCACGTCGCTGAACCACTCGGCCACCCACTTGCTGCATGCCGCCCTGCGCCAGGTGCTGGGTGAACACGTTCAGCAGAAAGGTTCGTTGGTCGACAGTCAGCGCCTGCGTTTCGACTTCAGCCACTTCGAAGCGATCAAGCCAGAGCAGATCAAGGCACTGGAAGACATCGTCAACGCCGAAATCCGCAAGAACACCCCGGTTGAAACCGTCGAGACCGATATCGAGACGGCCAAGGCCAAGGGCGCCATGGCATTGTTCGGCGAGAAGTACGGCGACAGCGTGCGCGTGCTGAGCATGGGCGGCGATTTCTCGGTGGAACTGTGTGGCGGTATCCACGCCAACCGTACTGGCGACATTGCCTTGCTCAAGATCATCAGCGAAGGCGGCGTGGCGTCCGGTGTACGTCGTATCGAAGCGGTGACCGGCGCTGCGGCCCTGGCATACCTGAACGCGGCGGAAGAACAACTCAAGGAAGCGGCCAGCCTGGTCAAGGGCAGCCGCGACAACCTGATCGACAAGCTGTCCGCTGTCCTGGAGCGCAACCGTGCCCTGGAGAAACAGCTGGAACAGTTGCAAGCCAAGGCTGCCAGCGCAGCGGGCGACGATCTGTCGGCTTCGGCCGTTGACGTCAAGGACGTGAAAGTCCTGGCCGCACGCCTGGACGGTCAGGACGGCAAGGCGTTGTTGGCCCTGGTCGATCAGTTGAAAAACAAGCTCGGCCGCGCAGTGATCCTGCTCGGCGGTGTCCATGAGGAAAAGGTCGTACTGGTTGCCGGTGTAACCAAAGACCTGACTGGCCAACTCAAAGCCGGTGATTTGATGAAGCAAGCCGCTGCGGCAGTGGGCGGGAAGGGCGGTGGTCGTCCTGACATGGCACAAGGCGGTGGTGTAGACGCCGGTGCCCTGGATGCGGCCCTGGCCCTGACCGTGCCGTTTGTCGAGGCTGGCATTTAAGGCACTGTGAATCGGCCCGCGGTCTAGTCGCGGGCCTGATCAGTGCTGGTTGATTGGATATTTAGGCGCCCCTTTACGGGCTGAGGCGGCTGGAAATGGCTTTGATCGTACAGAAATTTGGAGGCACCTCGGTCGGCTCTGTCGAAAGAATCGAGCAGGTGGCCGACAAAGTTAAGAAATTCCGCGACGCTGGCGACGACCTGGTGGTGGTGCTGTCGGCCATGAGCGGCGAGACCAATCGCCTGATCGATCTGGCCAAGGCAATCAGTGGCGACCAGCAACCGTTGCCGCGCGAGCTGGATGTGATCGTATCCACCGGCGAACAGGTGACCATTGCCCTGCTGGCCATGGCCCTGAACAAACGCGGCGTGCCGGCTGTGTCCTATACAGGCAGCCAAGTGCGCATCCTCACCGACAGCGCTCATACCAAGGCGCGTATTCTGCAGATCGACGATCAGAAAATTCGCGCTGATCTGAAAGCCGGGCGTGTGGTAGTTGTAGCGGGCTTCCAGGGTGTGGACGAGCAGGGCAACATCACCACCCTTGGCCGTGGCGGTTCGGACACCACCGGCGTGGCGCTGGCGGCAGCTCTCAAGGCTGATGAATGCCAGATCTACACCGATGTGGATGGCGTCTACACCACGGACCCGCGTGTGGTGTCCGTCGCGCAGCGCCTGGACAAGATCACCTTTGAAGAGATGCTGGAGATGGCCAGTCTCGGTTCCAAGGTGCTGCAAATCCGCGCGGTGGAATTCGCCGGCAAGTACAACGTTCCGCTGCGCGTATTGCACAGCTTCAAAGAGGGTCCGGGCACCCTCATTACTATTGATGAAGAGGAATCCATGGAACAGCCGATCATTTCCGGCATCGCTTTCAACCGCGATGAAGCCAAGCTGACGATCCGTGGCGTGCCAGACACCCCGGGCGTGGCATTCAAGATCCTGGGCCCTATCAGTGGCGCAAACATTGAAGTCGACATGATCGTGCAGAACGTTTCGCACGATAACACCACCGATTTCACCTTCACCGTGCACCGCAACGAATACGACGCGGCTGAGCGTATTCTGCAGAACACTGCAAAAGAAATCGGCGCCCGTGAAGTGGTGGGTGACACCAAGATTGCCAAGGTCTCCATCGTAGGCGTGGGCATGCGTTCCCACGCCGGCGTTGCCAGCCGCATGTTCGAAGCCCTGGCCAAGGAAAGCATCAACATCCAGATGATCTCCACCTCGGAAATCAAAGTCTCGGTGGTGATCGAAGAGAAGTACCTGGAACTGGCTGTACGCGCGCTGCATACCGCTTTTGAGCTGGACGCTCCAGCCCGACAGGGCGAGTGACGTAATGCCAGAAAGGCGCGGTTTACCGCGCCTTTCATTTTTTTGTGGGCTGCGTGTGTAGGACCTGTTCTTTTGCGCGCGCTCGACAATACTTAGGCGGGTAGGGCTATGGCTTTCGGGTTGTAGGTCGAAGGCCTTTTTTTTGCAGACTGTTGTTCCTGAACTGAAATGCGTGAGGAGAAAGGCATGCTGATTCTGACTCGTCGTTGCGCAGAAAGCCTGATTATCGGTGATGGAGAAATCACCGTGACCGTGCTCGGCGTTAAAGGCAATCAAGTGCGTATCGGGGTTAACGCTCCGAAAGAGGTAGCGGTCCACCGCGAGGAAATTTACCTGCGGATCAAGAAAGAGAAGGACGAAGAACCAAGCCTTTAATTTTTATCGTTTTTTATGTTTGCAAACGGGGATGAACGTGGTTAATATACGCCCCGTGTTGCGGAGAGCTGGCCGAGTGGCCGAAGGCGCTCCCCTGCTAAGGGAGTACACCTCAAAAGGGTGTCGGGGGTTCGAATCCCCCGTTCTCCGCCATTATTTGCTTAGTACGTTGCAATCTGGATTTATCGGTAAGTTGTTGAAATTACTCGAAAAAATCGCTTTACATAGAGATTGAACGGCCTATAATGCGCGGCAACAAATGCACTCGTAGCTCAGCTGGATAGAGTACTCGGCTACGAACCGAGCGGTCACAGGTTCGAATCCTGTCGAGTGCACCATTTAAGAGTTAGCTGCAGCGATGCAGGTAGCTTGGCTTCAACCAGTTGTGATCTGGTCTAAAAACACAATCTGCACTCGTAGCTCAGCTGGATAGAGTACTCGGCTACGAACCGAGCGGTCACAGGTTCGAATCCTGTCGAGTGCACCATACAAACAAAAAGCCCGCCTAGCGCGGGCTTTTTGCCGTCTGGGGTTTTATCTTTTTTCTCTCGGCCCATGTGTTTTCCTTTCCGTCTGCGTCGTCGCAGTTCATAGATGCGGCCAATACTCAACTTTGGCTCGCAAGCGCTTGTTCTTTCCAGTTTTTTAACGTTAAAAGCGGACGCAAGGTGTATCATTGCGCCCGTCAGCCCCGCCGGGGCTTGTGGAATACCTCCATGGACTTACCCAGTAGTTACTCAGTGCCCCGTTTCACCAATCATGAATTGACTGATTGATCCTTCCGGCGTGCCCCGCTGCTGGGAGTGGAGTTCGCCTATGACCGAAGTTGAAGTAAAGAAAACTCAAGAAAGCCTGCAGGATCGCCTTGCTCAAGTTATCGAGCTGCTGCAGCGCCAGCGTGTGGTCGAAGACCTAACGCACCGCCAGGAAGGTCCTCACCACGACCGCGTCGAAAACCTGGTGCACCGGCAAAACCTCGTCGAGCTGCAACGCAAGCTCGATGATCTGCACTCTGCCGACGTCGCCTACATACTTGAAGCCCTCCCGCTCGATGATCGACTGACCCTGTGGCAGTTGGTCAAGGCCGACCGTGATGGCGACATCCTGCTCGAAGTGTCGGACTCGGTGCGTGAAACCCTGATCGCCGACATGGACGATCACGAACTGTTAGCGGCGGCCAAGGAGATGGACGCCGACGAACTGGCCGACCTGGCGCCGGAATTGCCGCGTGATGTTGTCCACGAGCTGATGGAGGCCCTTGACGGTCAGCAGCGCGAGCGCGTGCGCTCAGCGTTGTCCTACGATGAGGATCAAGTCGGCGCCCTGATGGACTTCGAGATGGTCACCATCCGTGAAGACGTCAGCCTGGAAGTGGTACTACGCTATCTGCGTCGATTGAAAGAATTGCCAAGCCACACCGATAAGCTGTTCGTGGTGGATTACGAAGGTATTCTCAAGGGTGTGCTGCCGATCAAGCGGCTGCTGGTCAACGACCCTGAGAAAAAAGTGGCCGATTTGATGGCTAGCGACACGGTGAGCTTTCATCCTGACGAAGATGCTTACGAGGCGGCTCAGGCCTTCGAGCGTTACGACTTGATTTCGGCTCCCGTGGTCGATAAGAACGGCAAGCTGATTGGTCGTCTGACTATCGATGAAATCGTCGACCTGATCCGTGAAGAGAGTGAGACCGAAGTCCTCAACATGGCGGGTCTGCGTGAAGAGGAAGATATTTTTGCCTCGGTTTGGCGTTCGCTGCATAACCGCTGGGCGTGGCTTGCAATCAATCTGATTACTGCGTTTATCGCATCCCGCGTGATCGGATTGTTCGAAGGCTCCATCGAGAAGCTGGTGGCGTTGGCGGCGCTGATGCCGATTGTGGCAGGCATCGGCGGCAACTCAGGCAACCAGACGATTACCATGATTGTGCGTGCGATGGCACTGGATCAGGTGAGTACTGCCAACTCCTCGCGATTGCTGCGCAAAGAATTGGCGGTGGGCTTGATCAACGGATTGGTATGGGGCGGCGTGATCGGCGTCGTGGCTTACTTGCTGTATGGCAGCTGGTCGCTTGGCGTAGTGATGACTGCCGCCATGACCCTTAACCTTCTGTTGGCGGCGCTGATGGGGGTGTTGATACCCATGACCTTGGCACGCCTGGGACGCGACCCTGCCATGGGTGCCAGCGTGATGATCACGGCCATGACCGACAGCGGCGGCTTCTTTATATTCCTGGGCCTGGCGACGATCTTTCTCCTCTAAGCCAACTCGATGCGCGGCTGCCCGGCCGCTACGCCGCAAGAGCGAGCAGACTTGCTCTTGCGGTTGTCTTCACAAATCCCACGCAAAAAAAAAGCCAGCACTAGGCTGGCTTCTGCTTTCAGTTGCAATTCATTCGGCTTCTGCGGCCGCCTCAACGTCGTGCGCGATCAGCGAGACGAGAGCATTTTGCTGGCGATGGGAGAGCTGACGAAAACGCTGCAGCAGTTCGCGTTCGTGCAGCGACAGCTCAGGACTGTCCAGGCGCATGCTCAACTCTTCACCCAACGCACCTTCCTGAATAAGGCTCTGTTCCAGGCGCGCGATGATTTCGGAGTTCATGCTGCGGTGATGATTGCGAGCCACCTCGGCAATGCGTTCCCGCATTCCGTCTGGCAGACGTACGACGAACTTGTCAGCCGTACGGCTGGAATAAATTGCCTGTTTCAATGGGCGCATATATTTAACCGGTTAGTTCAGGGGAGCGGTTTCTGGAATTGGCCGCAAGATGAGTGTTAAGACAAGACTCACGACCAAAGTTCAACCCGAATTGCAAAGAGGCCGCATCATGCCTCACATTTGCCAGTTCCTTGGCGTCAATTCTGTGACAAATATTGAACTGCCTGGAGGCTTTATGCCAGCACTGATTTGCATTTTTGCGGACTGGTTGGAAAACATTCACTTGAGGGGCTACCCAGATGGAACTATCCCGAAAACCCAGTCGCAGCAGGGTTTGAGGCCGCACATCCTATAGCAAAGTGGCCTTTTGCCCTTATCCTTTAGACTAGTGGCAAACGGCCAAATGAGTAGGTTGAGGCGACGTAAGGTATGGGTGAATGAAAGGAAGAGGAGGAGCTGTCAGCGCAGGATCGGATCGAATTTGATCCGACGGCCTACGAAAAGGGTTAGTAAGAAAAAGCAGGCGGATATGCCGCTGATAATTAAAGCGGTGCTTTGCTCATCTTTTGTATACGTCTCTAAGCCATACAGGCCGGTGGCGGTGGTCAAGCACAAAAAAAGCCAGGCAGATTTGCTCATTATTAAATTCTCAGAAAACCCAGTGTTCGGATGTAGGTGCGGCCTGGGTGCCCTGGGTCAGGCGTACGGGAGATTGCGCGGTTGGCGTCATCACTGCCAGTTGCGGGCGTTGCTGCAAGTGGTGTGGAACAGCGTGTTGGCTGATCTGCGCTGGGTCCTGCGCATTTGACGATTGAAAGTGAAACATCACCAGTGCAGCCAGGGCGACAGAATTGAGAGCTAACAGAAGGGCGCTGTTCATGGGCATGTTCTCCGTTTACCGCCTGGCTGAGTGGTGGGGTATAAGAACAGTATTGCAGGTGTCGTGCCAAACCATTAACTCAATAAAATCAATGGCTTGTAGGCGTTTATGCTGCTTCTCAGGTTGCAATTTGCAACGCGACCAGTTTGGGGGAGTGCATTTTGCACGACTTAGACCAAGTGCCTATGTTTACGGGGCGAAACCGAATTCGCTGTAGTCAGGATCGGCTTACGGGCAAAAAGCCTAAGGACGACATGACAAAACCCACCTCCGCCGTTAACATGCACGCCGTCCATCGCCGCCATGGCTTGATGGCTGTCATTAGTCCCAGTAGCTCAATTGGATAGAGCATCCCCCTCCTAAGGGGAAGGTTGGCCGTTCGAACCGGCCCTGGGACGCCATATTCAAAGCCCCGTACGGAATATCCGGCGGGGCTTTTTTGTGCGCGCTTGAACTTTTGCAACACGGGTCGAACCTTGGCGTCAATCGAGGTTCACAGCAGGGCTTAGCGTGTATTTGTGGCAACGGTGTACCTCGCACCCCACTGAGCATCGTCTGAACAGCAGTTAATTGTTTTGTAAAAATTTATCCCCGGAAGCTGCCTGTATTGCCTGTCCGGAACCGACCACCGGGGACTATCATGCCGATAGCCCTGTTTCTCACTGCAAGGAGCCGCTCGGAACGCCGATGCGACAGATCTGGAAATCTTTTCGAGCCCTTTATTTCGCCTCCTTGATGATGCTGATCGGCTCTGGCTTGCTCAGCACCTACCTGGCTCTGCGCCTGGCGGCTGATAACGTTGACAGCCTGTGGGTCGGTGCGCTGATGGCCGCCAACTATTTTGGTCTGGTGCTGGGCGGCAAGATTGGACACCGCCTGATTGCCCGAGTCGGGCATATCCGCGCGTATGCGACCTGTGCCGGAATTGTCGGTGCGGCGGTGTTGGGTCATGGCCTGGTCGATTGGCTGCCGGCCTGGATCGTGCTGCGGGTGATCGTGGGTCTGGGCATGATGTGCCAGTACATGGTCATTGAAAGCTGGCTCAACGAACAGGCGGACGCCAAGCAGCGTGGTGTGGTGTTCAGTGGCTATATGATCGCCTCTTATCTGGGTCTGGTACTGGGTCAGTTGATTCTGGTGATGCATCCCCAGCTCGGCCTGGAACTGTTGATGCTGGTCGCGTTGTGCTTTGCGCTTTGTCTGGTACCGGTTGCCATGACTCGGCGCATTCACCCGGCGCCTTTGCGGCCGGCTCCGATGGAGCCGCGCTTCTTCATCAAGCGCGTGCCGCAGTCGCTGAGTACAGTGTTGGGCGCGGGGCTGATCGTCGGTTCTTTCTACGGTTTGGCGCCGCTGTATGCGTCCCAGCAGGGGTTGACGACCGAGCAGGTCGGCCTGTTCATGGGTAGCTGCATCTTTGCCGGGTTGGTGGTGCAGTGGCCGTTGGGCTGGTTATCGGATCGTTATGATCGCGCGCTGCTGATCCGTTGCTTCGCGCTTTGCCTGGCCGTGGCGTCATTGCCGTTGGCGATTCTCACTCAGGTGCCGCTGGAGGTGTTGTTCATCGCCGGGTTCCTGTGCTCGTTGGTGCAGTTTTGCCTCTACCCGCTGGCGGTGGCGTTTTCCAACGACCATGTCGAAGGTGACCGCCGGGTATCTTTGACGGCCATGCTGTTGGTTACATATGGCGTCGGCGCCAGTGTCGGGCCTTTGTTGGCGGGTGTGGTGATGAAGTTGTTCGGCAGTCAGATGCTGTACGCGTTTTTCACCTTGTGCGCGCTGATCCTGGTGTGGCGGATTAGGCCCAAGGCTGTCACTAATCTGCATCAGGTGGACGACGCGCCTTTGCATCACGTAGCGATGCCCGACAGTATGTCCAGTTCGCCGTTGGTCGCGGCGCTCGATCCGCGGGTGGATGAGCAAGTGGTGCAGGATCAGATGCAAACGAGCCCCGAGCCCGAAGTCGAGCCGCCGCAGCCGCCGGTCGAGGAGCCCAGTACCGAGGCGCCTGCCGAGCAGCCGGACTCCGACGAGCATCCCAACGGCTTGAGCGGGGCGCGTCCCTAACAACGAAAAACGGGCAGACCCCTGAGGGCTGCCCGTTTTTTATTGCGACCTGTGGCGCTTAAAAGTCGTCGTCTTTGTCGAAACGACGTGCTTCGCGCTGCAATTGGTAAACGAAACGCTCGACCTGTCGCTGCACCAGCCCGCTCATATTATGGAAGCGTACGCCGGCGAAAGTGGTGTTGATCTTCTCTTCGAAGTGCAGGTAGCGCAGTTCGACCGAGGTGGTCATGCTGCCGAAGGGCAGGGCGGCGATAAATCGGTCATAGACCTGGCCCAGTTGCAGGCGCTCAGTGATGTCTCCCTCGAAGCGCAATTTGCAGCCGGTGGCGGAAATATCCAATAGCTTGCCGTTGATCGGTGCCTTGAGCTTTTCACCACCCAGCTCGATGTTCACCAACTGTGCCAGCTTCAGGGCTGCACGAAAGGCATTCCTGCGTTGGTGATACACAACTTCATTGGGCATGCTGCCGGTGTAGATGCGGTGACCATTCTTTTCGCTGATGGTCATGCCACCGTTGCTTTCCCACGCGACGCGCACGCCATCGTGGAAGCCTTCGATGCGGAACGGCTCGCCATTTTCAAGATAGCGCTCACCGTCGCGGGGGATCATTTCGTCCATGACCAGCGTGTTACTGTCCCGATCGACATCCACCAGATAACTCTGGAAACGCTGGCTGCGCTCGTGAAACGTAATGATCAGCGGGTCATGGCTTTCTTGCAGCATTCGCAAGTTGCCGGCGATTTCCAGAGGCGTGGTGAGGACCTTGGGGGGCTGCGGAGCATCTTCCGCATTAAGAGCGTTGAACACGGTTCTTCCATCTCCAGACAAATACGACTACACGCAAGAACCGGCATTTTGCCAGCATGTAGCGCGCCTTGGATAGGGCGCGCGGTAAACCGGTGTCAGGCTTGGCTGCGGGTGCTGGGCTTGACCAGACGCGAGGTGGAGCCCTGAGCGTTATACAGCGCCGGTGGCTCGCCGCCGTGGAGTATACGCAACTGGTTGGCCGTCGTAGCTTGCTGAAGCTGAATCGACTGGCCGTTGAGTTGATTGGCTTCCTGGCACTGGCTGAGCAATTGATTGAGTGCTTTGCTCTGAGTGAGCAGATGGTCGCCCACCGAGGAGTGGCTGGCCAGCTGTGCCAGGCCGTCATGGTCTGCGGGCAGACCCAGGCTGATAAGGATCTGGCTGCGTTTCTTGCCATGCTGTTCCAGTAGGACGATCAGCGACTGCTTGCGCGCCAGGATTTCCTCAAGGAGCGGCATATCCCGGCCATAGAGCGCCAAGGATTCTTCTTTTAGCAGCTCGAGCAACTGTTGCGTCGGCGCTAGATCATCGATGATCAGTTGAAGCAGGGTTTCGTCGTGATGCATGGCTGGCCTTGGGTTTTAAGCGTCCAAAAGCCCGGCGCAGGCCTTTGCCTAGCGCTCGGCTTCGAAGTTAAGCAGCTTGCTGGCTACACGGTTGCTGTCGACTTTGTAGCTGCCATCAGCGATTGCCTGTTTCAATTCGGCCACGCGGGCTTTATTGACCACCGGTTGATCGCGCAGCGAGTCAGTGACCTTCTGCAACTGTTGAGCCTCATTGCTCAGGTGTACCGATTCCCCGCTCTGGCTGGCGCTGGTCTGTTCCGTCTTGGCAGGCGCTGGGGCCTTGGTTTCCGCACTTTCTTTGGCACCCGTGGTGCGAGCAGTACCAGACGTTGCCGGGGAGTTATTTAAACGATTGAAATCAATGACCATGATAAAAAACCTCTGGGTATTTGGACGCTTGCCATGTTTTCGGCCATACCCGGATAAACTTTAGGCGCGAATGACAATAAATCTCCACACGGGACTTCTCGTGCACAGTGTAGGAAAACCCAGCGTCCTCTACCAGCGATCTATAAAGCCACCTCCACTTGTCCTGGGGCGGTCACGCGCGCTTTGATCACGCGGTTTGAATTGAGGTTCTTAACCCGGATCTGCTCGCTCATGCCGCCGTTGGACAGTGCTTCACCGGGCATTTTCACATTCAAAGCGCCGCTACTGGCTGAAATCACCACCTGATCGCCCTTACGGATAACCTCGGCCTGCTCTAAATGAACCAGCGTGAGAACCTGATCGGTGACCACTGGTCGGGTTAATCTCTGCCCGATGGCCTGGTCGACGCTCGTCAAATAACCCTGACTGATCTGACTGATGTCACGTTCACGTAAGACGACATCCTCAAAAGCGATGATCCCGGTGCGCTTCAGTGGCCTCGCCACCACCACCACATCGCGGAATAGTTTGACCTGCGCCGGCACAAACACGGTCCAGGGCGAGGCGCCGTCGCACCGGACCCTTACAGTCACACGGCCGATGGGCTGGGCAGGACTTTCCAGGGTGGCTGTCAATTCCTTGTCGCACATCGGCATGCGCAGGCGAGGGTCCAATTGGTTGACTTGGATTTCATAACGACCCAGCGTCTGTGTAGTTGCCAGATAATCTTCTACAGTGAACTCAAGAAAGCCTTGAGTGACGCCGATAAGGAGATCAGGCAAGGTGACGTTCTCTGCGCGGGCCGTGGTGCCCAGGCAGAAAGCCAGCAATGCCATCGAGACGCTGAGCAATCTGCGGTGGCGGGGGTGTCGGGAAACTGTCGTTTTCATATCCATAGCCAACAAATAGCAAAGCTCGTGCCGTTTAGTGTCGGGTGCGCGTCGTACCCCCGAAGGTTTTAGCGTAGGAGTCTGGGCATGGCAGGTGTAATGGATTCAGTAAACCAGCGCACACAGCTGGTAGGGCAGAATCGCCTGGAGTTGTTGCTTTTCCGCCTCGATGGCAGGCAGCTGTATGGCATCAATGTGTTCAAAGTGCGGGAAGTGCTGCAATGCCCCAAACTGACGATCATGCCCAAATCCAGTCCGGTGGTATGTGGTGTGGCCAATATTCGCGGCGCCACTATCCCGATTCTTGATCTGGCCCTGGCGACAGGCTCGTCCGGTCTTCAGGACCGTGAAAGTCCGTTCGTGATCATCACCGAGTACAACACCAAGACCCAGGGTTTCCTGGTGCGCTCGGTGGAGCGCATTGTCAACATGAACTGGGAAGAGATCCATCCACCACCCAAGGGCACCGGCCGCGATCACTACCTCACGGCGGTGACGCGGGTCGATAACCAGTTGGTGGAAATTATCGATGTGGAGAAGATCCTCGCCGAAGTTGCCCCTACCTCTGAGACCATTTCGGTGGGCGTGGTCGATGCCGAGACGGCGCACAAAGCGGTGTCCCTGCGTGTGCTGACGGTGGATGACTCTTCCGTGGCGCGCAAGCAGGTGACCCGTTGCCTGCAAACTGTCGGTGTGGAAGTGGTGGCGCTCAACGATGGCCGCCAGGCGCTGGATTACCTGCGCAAACTGGTGGATGAGGGCAAGAAGCCGGAAGAAGAATTCCTGATGATGATCTCGGATATCGAGATGCCGGAAATGGACGGCTACACTCTCACAGCCGAGATACGTAGCGACCCGCGTATGCAAAAATTGCATATCGTCCTGCATACTTCATTGTCGGGTGTATTCAACCAGGCCATGGTCAAAAAGGTCGGGGCGGATGATTTCCTGGCCAAATTCCGTCCTGATGACCTTGCATCGCGGGTTGTCGACCGGATCAACGCAGCAGATCACGGCTAAGGTTTAACCTTGGCGATCATACGATTTTAGAGGCGGTATCAGTGTCGACAGGTAATTTGGATTTTGAACAGTTCCGGGTCTTCCTGGAAAAGGCCTGTGGCATATTGCTCGGTGAGAACAAGCAGTACCTGGTATCCAGCCGTCTCAACAAGCTGATGGAGCAGCAGGGCATCAAGTCCCTGGGCGAGTTGGTTCAGCGGATCCAGAGTCAGCCGCGCAGTGGGCTCAAGGAGATGGTGGTCGATGCCATGACCACCAACGAAACCCTGTGGTTTCGCGATACGTATCCGTTTGAAGTGCTTAAGAGCAAGGTGTTGCCGGAAGCCATCAAGGCCAGTCCCGGACAGCGCTTGCGCATCTGGTCGGCGGCCTGTTCGTCGGGGCAGGAACCGTACTCGATTTCCATGGCTATCGACGAGTTCGAGCGGACCAACATGGGCCAGTTGAAGGCTGGGGCACAGATTGTCGCCACTGACCTGTCCGGGACCATGCTGAACAACTGCAAGACCGGCGAATACGACACCCTGGCACTGGGTCGCGGTTTGTCTCAGGAGCGTTTGCAACGTTACTTTGACTCCAAGGGAGCAGGGCGTTGGGCGGTAAAGGCGCCGATCAAGAGCCGAGTGGAGTTTCGCTCGTTCAACCTGCTCGACAGTTACGCCAGCCTGGGCAAGTTCGACATGGTGTTCTGCCGCAACGTGCTGATCTACTTTTCGGCCGAAGTGAAGAAAGACATCCTGTTGCGTATCCATGGCACGCTCAAGCGTGGCGGCTACTTGTTCCTCGGTGCGTCTGAGGCGCTCAACGGCTTGCCGGATCACTACCAGATGGTGCAGTGCAGCCCTGGCATCATCTACCAGGCCAAGTAAACAAGGCCTGTGCAGTCAAAAATGTGGGAGGGGGCTTGCCCCCGATAGCGTCGGATCAGTCACCTATCCATGACTTGATACACCGCTATCGGAGGCAAGCCTCCTCCCACTTTTAGTTTTGCGGCAATCCCCCATTGCCGCTTTACTGGCGCCAAGCGGAAGCCGCTTGCCGCTTTTCTGGCATTGCCGCCGGTAATTTCTGCTTAAGTCCTTGATATATGGGGGCTGAAAAAATTGGCATGCACCTTGCTATACCTCTGTCAACGAACAGCAGGTCAGCCTAAAGGTTTCCGCCATGAGCATCAGCTTCGATAAAGCGCTCGGTATCCATGAACAAGCCCTGGGCTTTCGCGCCCAGCGTGCCGAAGTCCTGGCCAACAACATTGCCAACGCCGATACCCCGAACTACAAGGCTCGGGATCTGGATTTCTCCGCCGTGCTCGCTGCACAGCAGGACAAGACCAAAAACGGCACCTTTGCCTTGAATATGACCAACAGCCGTCATATCGAAGCGCAAGGCCTGAGCAGTGGTGACGAGTCGCTGCTGTATCGCACGCCGATGCAGCCATCCATCGATCAGAACACCGTCGACGCGCAGCTGGAGCAATCTGCCTATGCCGAGAACTCGGTGAACTTTCAGGCCAGCTTCACCCTGCTCAACAGTAAATTCAAAGGGCTGATGTCAGCCCTGCGTGGAGAGTAAGCCATGTCCCTGTCCAGTGTTTTCAATATTGCCGGCAGTGGCATGAGCGCGCAGACCACGCGCTTGAACACCGTCGCCAGTAACATCGCCAACGCCGAGACCGTGTCTTCGAGCATTGACCAAACCTACCGCGCCCGTCACCCGGTGTTCGCCACCATGTTCCAGGGCGGCCAGAGCGGTGGCAGCGATTCGCTGTTCCAGAACCAGGACGCCGCGGGCCAGGGTGTGCAGGTACTCGGCGTAGTCGAGGATCAAAGCAACCTGGAAGCCCGTTACGAGCCCAACCATCCGGCGGCGAACGAAAAAGGCTACGTGTACTACCCGAACGTCAATGTTGTCGAGGAAATGGCGGACATGATTTCGGCCAGCCGCTCGTTCCAGACCAACGCGGAAATGATG
The DNA here is from genome assembly GCF_042610415.1 of Pseudomonas sp. MD330_10. NCBI lineage: Bacteria > Pseudomonadati > Pseudomonadota > Gammaproteobacteria > Pseudomonadales > Pseudomonadaceae > Pseudomonas > Pseudomonas sp. MD330_10. Next base: position 45,296 of record NZ_JBHGZU010000006.1, on the reverse strand, counting down.
AACACCGCCAAAACCATGATGCAGAAGGTCCTGACCCTGGGTCAGTGATAAGGGGCGCCAACCATGGCCATTGTCGATACGTCTAATAACACGGCGGTTCAAGACCTTTTCAACTCGAAGGTCAAGACGGCGTCGGACAACACTAACTTAGCGGATGCTTCCAAGGCCGCGACCGGCAGCCAGTCACTGGGCAAGGACGCATTCTTGCAGTTGCTGGTCACCCAGCTGAAAAACCAGAACCCGCTGTCGCCCCAGGACAACGGCGCGTTCGTTGCCCAACTGGCGCAATTCAGCAGCCTGGAAGGCATCAACACCCTCAATGACTCGGTGAATTCGATTTCCAGCAACTTCAGCTCCTCCCAGGCGCTGCAGGCTTCGTCTCTGGTAGGTCGTTCGATCATCACCCAGACCGACAAGGCTTTGGTCGATACCAGCAAGAGCATGACCGGTTCGGTGGCGGTGACGGCGGCGACGGGCAACGTCTCCGTCAAGATTACCGACAAGGACGGCAACGTGGTCCGCACCATCGATATGGGCGCCCAAAGCGCCGGCACGTCCGACTTCATCTGGGACGGCAAGAACGACAAAGGTGAGGTGGCGGCAGCGGGTACTTATACCTTCGCGGCCACGACCAAGAACGACAAAGGCGACTCGGTGGCCCTGGCGACTTCGCTGCCGGCAACGGTGACCAGCGTGACGCTGAGCAAGACCGGCGGCGAAATGCTGCTGAACCTGGCGGGCGGCATGGGCAGCGTCAAGCTGTCGCAAATTCAGACTATCGGTACATAGAGCCGGCTAAATACGGCAGAAGGAGAGAAACATGTCTTTTAACATCGGCCTTAGCGGCCTCTATGCAGCCAACAAACAACTGGACGTGACGGGCAACAACATCGCCAACGTCGCGACCACTGGCTTCAAATCCTCTCGTGCGGAATTCGCCGATATCTACGCTGCCTCCAAGCTGGGCACCGGTCAGAACAGCATTGGTAACGGTGTGAACCTGGCGGCGGTGTCACAGCAGTTCACCCAAGGTGACGTCAACGGCAGCGGCGGTATCCTGGATATGGCGATTCAGGGCGGTGGCTTCTTCGTGCAGAAGGGCAGCGACGGCTCGCTTGAGTACACCCGTTCCGGTGCGTTCCGTGCCGACAAGGACGGCTACATCACCAACAACACCGGCACCTCGCGTCTGCAAGGTTATGCAGCGGATGAAGACGGCAAGATCATCAAGGGCGGCCTGACCGACCTGCAACTGAACCTGTCGAATCTGCCGCCAAAGGCGTCCACCAAAGTGGACTCTACCAGTAACCTGAACTCTTCTGAGCCGGTGATCGACCAGACGCTCAAGCCGTTCAACCCTACCGATACCAGCACCTTCACCACCCAGTACAGCACTACGTTGTACGACTCCCAGGGTAATGCGCACCCGATGGTGCAGTACCTGGTGAAAACCGACGGCAACAAGTGGAACGCCTACACCCTGATCGACGGCCGCAACCCGAACGGTTCGGCGCCTACCGGCACACCGTCCACGCCGCCTGTTCCGTCGACCCTGAGCTTTGATGGCGCGGGCAAGCTTACCGGTATTCTCACCGGGACTGTTTCCAGCACGACTCTGAACATCACCGGCTGGGTGCCAGGCACCGTGACCAATGGTGTGTGGAAGGCAAACGGTGCGGATGCCAACCCGACCGGTATCGCCATCAACATGGCCAACATCACGCAGTACAACTCCGCCACTTACCGTAACCCACCGGTGACTGACGGTTATGCGACTGGCCAGATCACCGGCCTGAAAATTGACGGCAGCGGTGTACTGTTCGCCACGTTCAGCAACCAGCAGAGCAAGGCCATCGGCCAGATATCTCTGGCCAGCTTCAACAATGAGCAGGGGCTGCAGCCTTCCGGCGGCACTTCCTGGCGTGAAACCTTTGCTTCGGGCCAACCGGGTTACGACACCCCTCAGGCCGGTACCTTGGGTTCGATCGTGGCCAACTCGCTTGAGAACTCCAACGTCAACCTGACCAACGAACTGGTAGACCTGATCAAGGCCCAGAGCAACTACCAGGCGAACGCCAAGACCATCTCGACCCAGAGCACCATTATGCAGACCATCATTCAGATGACCTGATGCCATCGCGCTCGGTAAAAAAGCCCCTCATTTGAGGGGCTTTTTTGTGGGCGCAGAAAAGTGATCGGAGGGCAGCAGTTAATTGCTGTTACGCATTGGCAGGAACGCCCGTTCCAGTCTCGCCACTGAAGTGAGCAGAACCCCATGGGGGGCACTGCAATGAACAGAGGGGCGGTGGTGATGGCAATTGCGGGAGCGTCGCGGCGCAGCGCCGTGAGTGTGCTTTACGGGGTGGATGCCAGGCAGTCGACTTCAGATGTCGTGGAACCGGTCAGCGAGGCTTCAACGGTCAAGGCACTGCTTAACGAACTATTTGATGCAACAAAAGACAACAAGTCGCAAACGGTTCAGGACGTACGGGACAAGTTGAATGCGTTGCGCGAAAAGCTGGGTGACGAAAAATTCAAGGAGATCTTGAACAAGCTGATCGAAGAGGCGAGAGGCGAGTGGCTTGAGTTTCTCAAGCGGCTGTTGGGACAGTGGTTTCCTGATGAAGTGACACCACCGGCTCCCCCGGCACCGTCACTACCCAGAGGTGGCGGTGGCGGCGGTGGCGGCCAAGTTAATCCGCAGGATTTCGGCCCCTCGGAATCCATGAGCGACAAGCCGATTACCGAAGGCGCGAATTTCTACGACTATAAGCCGGACAACAGTAATCCTGGGGTTAAACCCGACAAGGGAAGAGGGGCTGGCAATATCTGGAGTGGCTTTTTCCAAGGGCCTGACGGCAATTGCATTACGGTTTCAGCCATAAAGGCGGCCATGATGCATTTCGGCAAGAAACCTACGGATGTTTTCAAAAGCGTTAAAGAGGCCGGTGACGGTTATGACGTGGAAATGAGAGACGGGGTCAAAGTCCATTTGTCCAAGGACGAGCTGAAACAAGCCGCGCTTCACGCGCGTTTTAGAGGGGATGACCCCGAGATGTTGACCAATGCCAATTTCATGTACGCCGTTAGCGCCAAACGTGCGCAGAAGGAAAATAACGATGGCGTGGCTGGACGCAGTTTCATGGCGGCGATGCAAAGTCTTAACAATGGAGAGTATGCGCGAGAAGGCCTGGACCGTTTGAGCTTGAGAGGGCATTACCGGCCAGCAACCGATGCCGATTTGAGAAGTAGCAAAGTGGGGACGGTGGAGTACGGTGGGCATTCAATGGCGGTGATCGACGGCCGCATTGAGAAATGGGGGCGGCGAGGTTTAGCACCTGAGTCGGGCATTGCGACTGTGCTGATCTAAAGCGCTTTGGTATTTCGTCAGATAAAAGAAAAACCCCCGATACGCCATCAGGCGTATCGGGGTTTTTTTTAACCTTGGACGGTTAAGCCCGAGGCACGCTCAGCTTATTGGCAAGCTTCGCAATCCGGCTCGTCGATAGCACAGGCCTTTGGCACTGGCGCTGGGCCGGCCGGGGCGGCGAGTACCGAATCATCACCGTGGTTGCCGCTGGACACTGCGTTCAGCTTACCGGTGTTGATGGTCGACTTCTCAGTGCTGGTTGCGGCCAGGGCGCGGAGGTAATAGGTGGTTTTCAGGCCACGGTACCAAGCCATGCGGTAGGTCACGTCCAACTTCTTGCCCGAAGCGCCGGCGATGTACAGGTTCAGGGACTGCGCCTGGTCGATCCACTTCTGACGACGGCTGGCGGCGTCAACGATCCACTTGGTGTCTACTTCGAATGCAGTCGCGTAGAGCTCTTTGAGTTCTTGCGGGATGCGCTCGATCTGCTGCACGGAACCGTCGTAGTACTTCAGGTCGTTGATCATCACCGAGTCCCACAGGCCGCGGGCTTTCAGGTCGCGAACCAGGTACGGGTTGATCACGGTGAATTCGCCCGACAGGTTCGATTTCACATACAGGTTCTGGTAAGTCGGTTCGATCGACTGCGACACGCCGGTGATGTTGGCGATGGTGGCGGTCGGTGCGATGGCCATGATGTTGGAGTTACGAATACCTTTCTGCACACGGGCACGTACCGGCGCCCAGTCCAGGGTTTCGTTCAGGTCAACGTCGATGTACTTCTGGCCACGGGCTTCGATCAGGATCTGTTGCGAGTCCAGCGGCAGGATGCCCTTAGACCACAGCGAACCCTGGAATGTCTCGTAGGCGCCGCGCTCGTCGGCCAGGTCGCAGGAAGCCTGGATCGCGTAGTAGCTGACCGCTTCCATGGACTTGTCGGCGAACTCGACCGCAGCGTCCGAACCGTAAGGAATGTGCTGCAGGTACAACGCGTCCTGGAAGCCCATGATCCCCAGACCCACTGGGCGGTGCTTGAAGTTGGAGTTCTGCGCCTGTGGCACCGAGTAGTAGTTGATGTCGATCACGTTATCGAGCATGCGTACGGCGGTGTTGACGGTGCGCTCCAGCTTGGCGGTGTCCAACTTGCCGTTGACGATGTGGTTCGGCAGGTTGATCGAGCCCAGGTTGCAAACGGCGATCTCGTCCTTGTTGGTGTTCAAGGTGATCTCGGTGCACAGGTTGGAGCTGTGGACCACGCCCACGTGCTGCTGCGGGCTGCGCAGGTTGCACGGGTCCTTGAAGGTCAGCCACGGGTGGCCGGTTTCGAACAGCATGGACAGCATCTTGCGCCACAGGTCTTTGGCCTGGATGGTCTTGAACAGCTTGACCTTGCCTGGGTACTCGGTGAGGGCTTCGTAGTACTCGTAGCGCTCTTCGAAGGCCTTGCCGGTCAGGTCGTGCAGGTCCGGTACTTCGGAGGGCGAGAACAGGGTCCACTTGCCGTCATCGAAGACGCGCTTCATGAACAGGTCAGGAATCCAGTTGGCGGTGTTCATGTCGTGGGTACGACGACGGTCGTCACCGGTGTTCTTGCGCAGCTCGATGAACTCTTCGATGTCCATGTGCCAGGTTTCCAGGTAGGCACACACAGCGCCTTTGCGCTTGCCACCCTGGTTAACGGCGACGGCGGTGTCGTTCACCACTTTCAGGAACGGTACGACGCCCTGAGACTTGCCGTTGGTGCCCTTGATGTAGGAGCCCAGTGCACGCACCGGCGTCCAGTCGTTGCCCAGGCCACCGGCGAATTTGGACAACATGGCGTTGTCGTGGATCGCGTGATAGATGCCCGACAGGTCGTCCGGCACGGTGGTCAGGTAGCAGCTGGACAGCTGTGGGCGCAGGGTGCCGGCGTTGAACAGCGTCGGTGTCGAGGACATGTAGTCGAAGGACGACAGCAAGTTGTAGAACTCGATGGCGCGGTCTTCTTTGTGCTTCTCTTCGATCGCCAGGCCCATGGCCACGCGCATGAAGAACACTTGCGGCAGTTCGAAGCGGATACCGTCCTTGTGGATGAAGTAACGGTCGTACAGGGTTTGCAGACCCAGGTAGGTGAACTGCTGGTCACGCTCGTGGTTGATGGCCTTGCCGAGCTTTTCCAGGTCGAAAGTGGCCAGGACCGGGTTCAGCAATTCGAATTCGATACCCTTGGCGATGTACGCAGGCAGGGCCTTGGCGTACAGGTCGGCCATTTCATGGTGGGTGGCGCTTTCGGCGACTTTCAGGAAGCCCAGGCCTTCGGCACGCAGGGTGTCCATCAGCAGGCGCGCGGTCACGAACGAGTAGTTCGGCTCGCGTTCAACCAGGGTACGGGCAGTCATCACCAGCGCGGTGTTGACGTCGGTCAGGGCCACGCCGTCGTACAGGTTCTTCAGGGTTTCGCGTTGGATCAGGTCGCCGTCGACTTCTTCCAGGCCTTCGCAGGCCTCGGTGATGATGGTGTTCAGGCGGCCGAGGTCCAGCGGCGCAAAGCTGCCGTCGGCCAGGGTGATGCGGATCGACGGGTGCGCTTGTACCGCTGCTTCTTCGGCGGGAGTGCGCACGGCACGTTCCTTGGCGCGCGAATCGCGGTAGATCACGTAGTCGCGGGCGACTTTCTGTTCGCCGGCACGCATCAGGGCCAGTTCGACCTGATCCTGGATTTCTTCGATGTGGATGGTGCCGCCCGAGGGCATGCGACGCTTGAAGGTTGCGGTGACTTGTTCGGTCAGGCGGGCAACGGTGTCGTGGATACGCGACGAGGCGGCAGCGGTGCCGCCTTCAACTGCAAGAAACGCTTTGGTGATGGCGACGGTGATTTTGTCATCGGTGTAAGGAACGACAGTGCCGTTACGCTTGATCACGCGCAGTTGGCCAGGTGCAGTGGCGGACAGATCCATAGTTGAATCGGCGGCCTGCGGCACGGAGCCCTGCGGGTTCTCGCGAGTTGTGTCGGTTTGCATGGGGGGGTGTCTCCACATTCTATATTTATTTGGGCACCATCACGGTGCCCACCGTTCCGTCCTGAAGCACTTACAGCAGGCCTGGGCCTGGCATAACAACTTCGGGACAGTAGGAAGGGGGCTGTTCGCGCCGCTTCCATGCCGAAGTCTTCGGTTCGGGGCTCAATGCCCGTGGCCGTATTCCTGTTAGGTGACAGTTGCCGGATTCAAGCACTGCAACACCCATACCGTTTTGCGCTGTTGAAGCTTGAAAACGGTCGCCATCCGCGTGCGCGGTTTGGGCTTTCAAAAATTGCTTTGGTTCAACCAAACGGGAGCAAGAAATGACTTGAGTTTCTTGTCTGATCTGTGTTTGGTGGTTTCGCTTAAAACCCTACATGTAGGGGTTTTTTAGCGCCGAGCTACAAGATAATGCGTTTTGGAGGGCTTAGCAACGCACGGCCTGTGGATAACGCTGTGGGTAAAATGTGTATGAAACGTGGAACGCCCGCGTAGGCCGCAGCACTGCTGGATTCAGCCGTTTGTCACTGAATATTCCAAGATGAAAACAGCCGGTTGGATTTTTGAGGGCGCGAACCCTATCACAAAAAAAGGTGATCACCGAATGGATTTCCTGGCTTGTGTTTGAAGGCTGGCCCATGGCTACAATCGGCGGTAGTTTGCCCTTGCCAGATGACAGCTGTAGGAGCGCGCCTTCCTGCAGACGAGCTCGGCGATCACCCTGGCATCTTGCATAGACGCGGGCCCCTTGGGCTTCTCCAACAATAAATACAACCGAGGTAGCGGATGGAGCATGACGCCTGGCAAATCCTGATCGTCGAAGACGACGAGCGATTGGCCGAGTTGACCCGTGATTACCTGCAAAGCAACGGTCTGAGGGTTGCGGTGGAAGGCAATGGAGCGCTGGCGGCTGAGCGCATCATCGACGAGCAACCGGACCTGGTGATCCTCGACCTGATGCTGCCTGGCGAAGACGGCCTGAGCATCTGCCGCAAAGTGCGCGAACGCTATGACGGCGTGATCCTGATGCTCACCGCGCGCACCGACGACATGGACCAAGTGCTCGGCCTCGACCTGGGCGCCGACGATTATGTGTGCAAACCCGTGCGTCCGCGCTTGTTGTTGGCGCGTATCCAAGCGCTGTTGCGCCGCAGCGAGCCGGCAGAACCGGCGACGGTGGAGCTGCAACGGCGCCTGCAGTTCGGCCCGCTGGTGGTGGACAACGCCCTGCGCGAAGCCTGGCTGCATGACACCGGTATCGAGCTGACCAGCGCTGAGTTCGACCTGCTGTGGCTGCTGGTGGCCAACGCCGGGCGCATCCTGTCCCGCGAAGAAATCTTCATCGCCCTGCGTGGCGTCGGCTATGACGGCCAGGATCGCTCCATCGATGTGCGCATCTCGCGGATTCGCCCGAAAATCGGCGACGACCCGATCCACCCACGCCTGATCAAGACCATCCGTAGTAAAGGCTATCTGTTCGTCCCCGAAGCCGCCGCTGACATGCCGCTGTGAACTCGATCTTCCTGCGTATCTACGGCGGCATGTGCGCCGCGCTGATCCTGGTGGCGTTGCTTGGCGTGCTGGCGCTGCACCTGCTTAATGAGGTGCGCAGTGGTCAGTATCGCGAACGCTTGGCCCACGGCACGTTTGCCTTGATGGGCGACAACCTGCAGCCCATGAGCGCCATTGAACGTCAGCGCGCCCTGGCGGTATGGGAACGTCTGTTAGGCATTCCTCTGGAGTTGCGCACCCTCGCCGAAGCCCGCCTGGACCTCAGCCAGCGCACGCGCCTGCAACGCGGCCAAGTTCTGGTGGAACAGACCGGCCCCCACGCGGCGCGGGTGGTGCGCCTGGTCAGCGAGCAGGAACAACTGGTACTGACCGGCGAAGTGCAGCAGATCAGCGAGCAATTGGCCCGCGCGACTATTTATTTACTGGTCGATGAGCTGGTGCGCTATCCCGAGGCCGAGCAGCCGCAGCGGCTGGCGGATATCAAAGAAGCCAAGGGTTTCGGCTTTGACATGCATTTGATGACCCTCGACCAGGCCGACATGGACGATGATCAGCGTCGGCGCGTGTCCGAGGGCGACACGGTGATGGCCCTGGGCAAAGGCGGCGATTCGATCCGCGTGTTCGCCGGTATGGTCGGCACGCCTTGGGTGCTGGAAATCGGCCCGTTGTATCAAATGAACCCGTACCCGGCGCAATGGCTGATCCTGATTGCGTTGATCGGCCTGACCCTGATCGGCTTAATCGTCTATTTCTTAGTCCGTCAGTTGGAGCGCCGGCTCAAAGGGCTGGAAGCGGCGGCTACCCGTATCGCCAAGGGCAATCTGCAAGTGCGCGTACCGGCCCGTGGCGCGGACTCGGTGGGGCGCTTGGCGGCGGCGTTCAATGGCATGGCCGAGCACTTGCAGCAATTGCTGGCGATCCAGCGCGAACTGGTGCGTGCGGTGTCCCATGAACTGCGCACGCCAGTGGCGCGCCTGCGCTTTGGCCTGGAGATGCTAGGCGATGCCGCCACGCCGGAAGCGCGACGCAAGTACCTGGACGGTATGGACAGCGATATCCAGGATCTGGATGGACTGGTGGACGAAATGCTCACCTACGCACGCCTGGAGCAAGGCTCGCCGGCGCTGAATTTCCAGCGGGTGGACCTCAATGCGTTGCTCGATCAGGTGATCGGCGAATTGTCGCCACTGCGCCCGCAGATCACCGTCAGTCGTGGCATTTGTCTGTCATCGGTGCATTGGGATGACGCCTGGGTCGATGCCGAGCCGCGCTATCTGCATCGCGCGTTGCAGAACCTGGTGTCCAATGCCATGCGTCATGCCCAGGGGCAAGTGTTGATCAGTTATCAGGTAGGCCAGGTACGTTGCCGCATCGACGTGGAGGATGACGGCCCCGGCGTGCCGCAAAGCGCTTGGGAGCGTATCTTCACGCCGTTTCTGCGCCTGGACGACAGTCGCACCCGCGCTTCGGGAGGCCATGGTTTGGGCCTGTCTATCGTACGGCGCATCATTTATTGGCACGGCGGGCGGGCGTTGATCGGTAAGAGCAACAACCTGGGCGGGGCGTGTTTCAGCCTGAGCTGGCCGCGGAGCCAAGAAAAACCGGCAGATTGATCAATGGGGCTGGTTGGATACCGCCACGACGCTCAAGAGCTGACCATCGTCGAGCACAAACTGCCCCTGCAACTCTTTGCCCTGGCACCACTCATGGGACAGGTCCGTCAGCAACCGCAGGCGCACCTGGCCTGTTTCGGACCACTCCAGCAACTCGGCGTGCTCAAAGTAAAAGCGCTTCTGCACAATCGGATAGAGCGCCTTGAACAGGCTCTCCTTGATGGAAAACGTCAAGGTCACCAGCAGGGCGACCTGCTCTGGCGCCAGGGCGACCATGCGTTGCAACTCATCGGCGGTCAGGATTTCCGCGGCCAGGCGTTGCGCCCGCTCCAGGCTCAGCAGGTTCTCCAAGTCCATCCCCAGGCCGCGCCACTGCGCCTTGTGCCCGACAATCGCGGCGGCGTGGCCGGTGCTGTGGGTGATGGAGCCGCTGATAGACGTGGGCCATACCGGCGCGCGGTCTTCGCCAATGGCCGGGATGCAGTCGTGGTGACCGAGCTGATGCAGCGCGGCGCGGGCGCACGCACGACCGGCGAGGAACTCGGCCTGACGCTTGGCGACCGAACGCTGGATACTGGCCGGCGGCGGCACGGCGCAACGTTGGAAATCATCCGCTACCAGTGACGCAGGATCGAAGCGGGTGCTGAGGAATACCGTGCCCGGCAAGCGTTCGGGTAACGGCCAGCGGGCGTCAAGTGGGGTGCAGCAAGCGGGTAGAGGATTCATGGGCGCTATTTTGCCCAGTTGCCGCGCCACAGGATAGCCCGCGCCGGTTCAGGTTGGGTTCAGAGCCTGTTCAGGGGGAGTTCAGGGGCGCTTGCGTAGTCTGGCTCTACAGCCAAACGCGTATGAGGTAACACCATGACTGCGATCAAAAAGCTGATGCTGGCCTTGACCCTGCTGAGTGCCACCGCTGGCGCCCAGGCATCCGAAGGCGCTTTCGCCGAATTCGGCAGGGAGAAAACCAGGAAGCCCAGTAGCCTGATCCATCGTGTGAACTTCGAAGAGGTCAGCAGCCAAGCCTCGCCTTGGGGCCAACCCTTGGGCGCCACCGCCGCGCAGCCAGCCTACCGCGTCGGTTATGCGCACCTGACCGGCCAATTCAATGGCATTAAACTGCGCCCGCAAGACCTGCAGGGCCGCTATGATGTCACCCAGTCGGACAGTTGATTTGCTTTGGAGAGCCTTATGAAATTGCTGGTGGTGGAAGATGAGGCGCTGCTGCGCCATCACCTGTTTACCCGCCTGACCGACAGTGGCCATGTGGTCGAGGCTGTGGCCAACGCCGAGGAAGCCTTGTACCAGACCGGCCAGTTCAATCACGACCTGGCCATCATCGACCTGGGCCTGCCCGGCATGGGCGGCCTGGACCTGATTCGCCAGTTGCGCGCCAAGGGCAAGACGTTCCCGATCCTGATCCTCACCGCGCGCGGCAACTGGCAGGACAAGGTCGAAGGCCTGGCCGCCGGCGCCGACGACTATGTGGTCAAACCCTTCCAGTTCGAAGAGCTGGAAGCGCGGATGAATGCGTTGTTGCGCCGCTCCAGCGGGTTTACCCAGTCCACCATCGTCGCCGGGCCGTTGCTGCTGGATATCAACCGCAAGCAAGCCTCCCTCGACGAGCAACCCCTGGCGCTGACCGCCTACGAATACCGCATCCTCGAATACCTGATGCGCCATCACCAGCAAGTGGTGGCCAAGGATCGTTTGATGGAGCAGTTGTACCCGGACGACGACGAGCGCGACCCGAATGTCATCGAAGTGCTGGTCGGCCGCCTGCGCCGCAAATTGGAAGGCCCGGCCGGGTTCAAGCCAATCGACACCGTGCGTGGCCTGGGCTATCTGTTCAATGAGCGCTGCCGTTGATTCGCTCGCTACGTGTGCGCTTGATGCTGGCGGCCGCCACCCTGGCCGTGCTGTTTATGCTCGGTTTGCTGCCGGCGATGCAAGGCGCCTTCAGCCTGGCGTTGCAGGATTCCATCGAGCAGCGCCTGGCGTCGGACGTCACCACGCTGATCTCCGCCGCGCGGGTGGAAAACAACCACTTGCTGATGCCTGCGCAATTGCCCGATGAGCGCTTCAACCTCGCCGACAGTCGGCTGCTGGGTTACATCTACGACCGCGAAGGCCATTTGGTATGGCGCTCGCGCGCGACCCGCGAAGAAAACATCAACTACAAACCGCGCTATGACGGACGCGGCAATGAGTTTGCGCGGATTCGCGAAGACAACGGCCAGGAATTCTTCGTGTATGACGTCGAGGTCAAGCTGCTCGGCGGCAAGAGCGCGGCGTTCAGCATCGTGGCCCTGCAACCGGTGCGCGAATACCAACTGACCCTCGAAGGCCTGCGCGAAAACCTCTATCTGGGCTTCGGCGCGGCATTGCTGGTGTTATTGACTCTGTTGTGGCTGGGCCTGACCTGGGGCTTGCAGGCGCTACGGCGGTTGAGCCAGGAACTGGACCAGATTGAAGGCGGCACCCGCGAGAGTTTGTCCGAGCAGCACCCCCGCGAGCTGCTGCGCCTGACGGGCTCGCTCAACCGCTTGTTGCACAGCGAACGGGAACAGCGGGCGCGTTACCGCGACTCCCTCGACGACCTGGCCCATAGCTTGAAAACCCCGCTGGCGGTCTTGCAGGGCGTGAGCGAAGACATGGCTCAACGCCCTGCGGACCGCGACCAGGCCAGGGTGCTGCAAACACAGATCGAGCGCATGAGCCAACAGATCAGCTACCAGTTGCAACGCGCCAGCCTGCGTAAAAGCGGCCTGGTGCGCCATCAGGTGCGTCTGGAGCCGGTAGTGCAAAGCCTTTGCGATACCCTGGGCAAGGTGTACCGCGACAAAGCGGTGACGGTGTCTTTCCAGCTACCAGAGGAGTGTGACGTGCCCATCGAGAAGGGCGCCTTGCTCGAACTACTTGGCAACCTGCTGGAAAACGCCTACCGCCTGTGCCTGAGCCAGGTGCGCGTCAGCCTGGTGGAAAGCGACGACGGCACCGAGTTGTGCATCGAAGATGACGGCCCCGGTGTGCCGCCGGACCAACGTGCGCGCATCCTGCAACGTGGCGAGCGTCTGGACCGCCAACACCCGGGTCAGGGCATCGGCCTGGCGGTGGTCAAAGACATCATCGAAAGTTACGGCGCGCGCTTGACCCTGGACGATTCACCCCTGGGCGGCGCGGCGTTCAGGATTCACTTTCCGGCCGTGTGATCAGTTGTAGCTGGTTCGCTCGCCCGCATTTTTGATGCGCGAACCCGTACAAATGGGGAAGGGAGCTTGCTCCCGATGAGGCGCACCAACACCACCTCTCTAACTCTCCTGCTCGCGATAGGCGCCCGGCGTCAGCCCTGTCCACTTCTTGAACGCCCGATGAAACGCCGAGGGCTCGGAGAATCCCAACTGTTCGGCAATTTCCTGCAATGACAAGTCCGCCCGTCCCAAGTGAAAAATGGCGATGTCTCGCCGCAGTTCATCCTTGAGTGCCTGGAAACTGGTGCCTTCTTCGCGCAGATGTCGGCGCAGGGTCTGCGGGCTGATGTGCAGGTGCTGGGCAACCGCTTCAAGGTCCGGCCAAGGCGTGCGGTCGCGGCTCAGCAGGCGGCGCAACTGGCTGCTCAGGCTGTCGCCTTCGTCCGGGCGTGAGAGCAGGTCGGCGGGGGAGCGTTCGAGGAAATGCTTGAGGGTACGCTCGTCCTGCAGCAGTGGCAGGCTCAAATAGCGCACCGGAAACACCAGGCTGCTGTTCGGTGCACCGAATACCTGAGGGCACGGGAACAGCAGATCATATTCGCTGGCGTGGGCCGGTTTCGGGTAGGCGAAGGTGGCCTGGTGCAGTCGAATGCGCTGGCCAATCAGCCAACTGCCCAGCCGATGCCAGATGACCAGTAGGCATTCACTGAGGAAGTGGTCCGGGTCCCAGAGTTGGGTGTGGTCCAGGCTTAAGTGCGCCATTTCCCCTTCACGCGTCAGCTGCCAGCGGGGCCCCTGCGGGAACAGGCTATAAAACAACAAGCCGCGTTCCAGAGCCTTCTCCAAGGTACGGCAGTGGATCAGCGCGTGGCACATCATGGCGAAGGTGCCGCGTTTGCTGGGGCCTTCAGCAAACCCCAGGTATTCGTCGTCCAGCGCCAACCAGAGCAATTGCAACAGTCGGGTAAATTGTTCCGGTGCGATGCGTGCGCGTGGTTCGCTCAGCAGCTCCTGGGCAATGCCCACCTGCTGCAGCAGGGCCGAATAGTCGTAACCGACCCGCCGCGCACCGCCCAGGGCTGCACGGGCAAAGTGGCTGGCGATGGTACGTTCGCGCATAGGGGGCCCTCGTCCATAGAACGGCCGATGGTAGCCACCACCGAGTGGGAGCGACAAGGCGGATATCCGCCAAATTGCAGGATGCTATCGGTCGGTACGGCGGAAATCCGCCATGTGCTCGTCTACTTGGAGGGGCCGCTTGTAAACGCAGGGCCCGCTGTCTTAAGGCATAAAGCGGATTTGCGCAAAGTGGCACGACGTTTGCGATAGGTAAGACAGCGCAGGACTTATCTCACAGCCCTCGCAAACAACAAATCCCTCCAGTGCAGGAGGGTTCGCAATTCAAGTGTCGTGGGCAATGGCGGATATTTGCCACACGGGACGATTGAGGAATTTTGCAATGACGACTCGTCAGCCACTCTACAAATCCCTGTATTTCCAGGTGATCGTTGCAATCGTTATCGGTATTTTGCTCGGTCACTTCTACCCGCAGACCGGCGTGGCCCTCAAGCCATTGGGTGACGGGTTCATCAAACTGATCAAAATGGTCATCGCCCCAATCATCTTCTGTACCGTTGTCAGCGGCATCGCCGGCATGCAGAACATGAAATCGGTGGGCAAAACCGGTGGCTATGCGCTGCTCTACTTCGAAATCGTCTCCACCATTGCCCTGCTGATCGGCCTGGTCGTCGTCAACGTCGTGCAACCGGGCGCCGGCATGCACATCGACGTGTCGACCCTGGACGCGTCCAAAGTGGCTGCTTACGTCACCGCCGGTAAAGACCAGAGCATTGTCGGCTTTATTCTTAACGTGATCCCGAACACCATCGTCGGCGCCTTCGCCAACGGCGACATTCTGCAAGTGCTGATGTTCTCGGTGATCTTCGGCTTTGCCCTGCACCGCTTGGGCGCTTACGGCAAGCCGGTGCTGGACTTTATTGATCGCTTCGCTCACGTGATGTTCAACATCATCAATATGATCATGAAGCTGGCGCCGATCGGTGCCCTGGGCGCCATGGCGTTCACCATCGGTGCCTACGGCGTGGGTTCCCTGGTGCAACTGGGCCAGTTGATGATCTGCTTCTACATCACCTGCGTGCTGTTTGTGGTCCTGGTGCTGGGCGCCATCTGCCGCGCTCACGGTTTCAGCGTGCTGAAATTGATCCGCTACATTCGTGAAGAGCTGCTGATCGTTCTGGGTACATCCTCCTCCGAATCCGCGTTGCCACGCATGCTGATCAAGATGGAGCGCCTGGGTGCGAAGAAATCCGTAGTAGGTCTGGTGATCCCGACCGGCTACTCCTTCAATCTCGACGGTACCTCGATCTACCTGACCATGGCGGCCGTGTTTATCGCTCAGGCGACCGACACCCATATGGACATCACCCACCAGATCACCCTGCTGCTGGTGCTGCTGCTGTCCTCCAAAGGTGCTGCGGGCGTGACTGGTAGTGGTTTCATCGTACTGGCTGCAACCCTGTCGGCCGTTGGCCACCTGCCGGTTGCCGGTCTGGCGCTGATTCTGGGTATCGACCGTTTCATGTCCGAAGCCCGTGCGCTGACCAACCTGGTGGGTAACGCCGTTGCCACCATCGTTGTGGCCAAGTGGGTGAAAGAACTGGATACCGACAAGCTGCACAGCGAACTGGCATCTGGCGGGACCGGTATTTCCGAAACCCGTGAACTCGATGACCTGGGTGTGGCCGAAGGTCCTGCACCGGTGGTCAAGTAAGCCGCTAATGGCGTGAACTGACGCCCCCAGCTCTGCGCAAACGCCCCGACTTGTTCGGGGCGTTTGCGTTTCTGGCGCGCGGCACCCGGGTTATTTTTTGGTTACAGTAAGCGCGATATTGCCCGCGGGAGGCTTGATGGACAGTGTGGATCTGAATGTGCTGCGCAGTGTGCTGGAGTGGCGTCGTGCCGGGCAGCGAGTGGTGTTGTACAGCGTGGTCCAGACCTGGGGCAGCGCGCCGCGTCCACCGGGCGCCATGTTGGCGCTGCGCGGCGATGGTATCGTCATCGGCTCGGTGTCTGGTGGTTGCATCGAAGATGACCTGATAGCCCGCTTGCACGACGGCCGCCTGACGGACGACGGGCCGCCGGTGCAGTTAGTGACCTACGGCGTGACCCAGGACGAGGCCGCGCGTTTTGGCCTGCCCTGCGGCGGCACCTTGCGCCTGACCGAAGAGCGGGTGCTGGACTGGCAATGGGTCGCCGACCTGTTGGCGCGTTGCGAAGCCCATGAGATCGTCGCGCGGGAACTGAACCTGGCCACGGGCGAGGTTACCTTGAGCAGCGCCACCAAGACCGATGGCCTGAATTTCGACGGTGAACGCTTGCGCGCCATCTATGGCCCGCGCTGGCGTCTGCTGCTGATCGGCGCCGGGCAATTGTCGCGGTACGTGGCGGAAATGGCGCGCTTATTGGATTTCGAAGTGCTTATCTGCGACCCCCGCGAAGAGTTCGTCTACGGTTGGGAGGCGCAACACGGGCGCTTCGTGCCCGGTATGCCCGATGAAGCGGTACTGTCTATCCAGACCGACGAGCGTACGGCCATCGTTTGCCTGACCCATGACCCGCGCCTGGACGATATGGCGCTGCTGACGGCGTTGGATTCCCGGGCGTTCTACATTGGCGCGCTGGGCTCGCGGGTCAACAGTCAGAAGCGCCGGGAGAACTTGTCGGCGCTGGGCCTGTCGGCGCAGGCGATAGCGCGGCTACATGGGCCGATCGGCTTGCATATCGGCAGTCATACGCCGTCGGAAATCGCACTGTCGCTGATGGCGGAAATTGTCGCGATCAAAAACGGTGTAGCACCGATGCAGAAAAAGCCGCTGCCGGTGGTGGCCGAATGACCGTCACCGCGATTGTGCTGGCGGCGGGGCAGGGCAGTCGTTTCCGCGCCGAGGCGGGAGCTGATCAGGATAAATTGCTGGCGCCTTGCCTGGGGCTGGACGGGGTGACGCGGCCGGTGATCGAGCAGGTGTTGGTGAATTTGCCGACGTGCGTGGTAGAGCGCTGGCTGGTGACGTCGCCGGAGCGTGCCGAGGTGATTCAGTTGGCCGAGGCACATGGCTGTAAGGTTTTGCAACTGACGTCAGCAGGCATGGGCGACAGTATCGCAGCGGCGGTAGCGGCCAGCGCTACGGCCGAAGGTTGGTTGGTGGTACTGGGGGATATGCCCTTTATCCAGTCATCCAGCATCGAGCAAGTGATTCAGGGGCTGCCGGAGCAGGGCATTCGCGTGCCAGTGCAGGAGGGCCGTTATGGTCACCCTGTGGCGTTTGGGCGTGACTTCGGGCCGGGGTTGAAGGCGTTAGCGGGTGATCGAGGTGCCAGGCTCTTGTTTACACCGACGGCTGTGAGGGAGGTGCCGGTGAATGACCCAGGCGTGTTATGGGATGTAGATGTACCAGAGCGCCTTAATTACCGCTGATCCGATATAAAAAAGCCCCGCCTGATCACTCAGGCGGGGCTTTTTAGTAGCAGTTGGAATCAGACGAGAGGTTTAGGCTCGTGTTCTTCTTCCTGAACCTTGCGCTCGGCCACTTCTTCGACAGCAGAGTGCTCAGTCACGGTTTCTGCAGCCGGGGCTGGCGCCTCGACAGCTTCAACCACAGCCGGTGCAGCAGCTGCCGCAGCGGCGGCCGCCTCGGCTTCCTTGCGACGACGACGCACTTCACGCGGGTCGTTCGGCGCACGGCCGTTTTCGGTCAAGGCGCTGGCCGGTGAGGCTTCAACTACCGGCGCGGCGACTTCGGCAACCACGGGCGCTTCAACCACAGGCGCAGGTTCAGCCACCGGAGCGGCCTCCACCACGGGTGCAGGCTCGGCAACTACCACTTCGGCAACCGGTGCCGGTGCTTCTTCCGCCGCCGGCGCAGGCGCTTCAACCGGCGCAGCAGGTTCGGCGGTCCACTGGAAGGCGGTCTGTTCTTCACGAACTTCGCGCACTGCCGGGGCGGCTTCTTCTACAGCCGGCGCTTGTGCAGCGGCTTCAACCACGGGTTCAGGCTCAGCCACTGGCGCCACTTCAACCGCAACCACGTCGGTCACTGGCTGGGCGTCGCGAACCGGTGCGACTTCCACTTCCGGTACCACGGGGGCTTCGATCGGAGTTGTTGCTTCTACTACCGGCGCTTCAACTGCTGGGGTCTGCACCACAGGCGTTTCGGCGACAACGGTGTCCTCGACAGCGGCGGTAGCGCGTTCAGCCTGCTGATGAGCCTGGGCTTCAGCCGGTGCACTGATAACCGAGCTGGCAACCGCTGCGGTAACGGCCAGACCTGCAGCCAGTTCAGTAGTGGTCGGCTCGCTGTTGGCGCCTTCGGTGTTCTCGCCGGTCTCTTCCGAGCCTTCGATCACATTGCCGTTGGCATCACGCTGACGCTCACGACGGTTGCTGCGACGACGCTGGCCACGGGAGCGGCGGCGTGGACGATCGCCTTCGGCGTTGTCCTGACCGTCTTCCTGCAGCTGCTCTTCGCCGGTCAGCACTTCCTCTTCGCTTGCGGCAGCGGCCTGCTCGGCGCGCGGTTGACGCTCTTCACGCGGGGCACGAGGCTGGCGTTCTTCTCGTGGCGCACGCTCTTCGCGAGGCGCACGGGCTGGGCGTTCTTCGGTGGCAGCAGCAGCGGCAACGGCCGGGGCGGCATCCAGAGGCTCGCGCAGTTCACGCACACGCTCTTCACGCTCACCGCGAGGCTTGCGATCTTCACGCGGGGCACGCGGCGTACGTGGCGCGCGCTCTTCACGCGGTGCACGCTCTTCGCGGGCTACGGTCGGAGTGTCTTCGCGGGCTTCACGAGGCTGACGCTCTTCACGCGGCGCACGTTCTTCACGCGGTGCACGCTCTTCGCGAGGCTTGCGCTCTTCGTCACGGCGACCGTTGCGGTTACGGCTTTGCTGGCGACCGTTGCGACGCTCTTCGTTGCGCGCTGGGCGCTCGGCGGCAGGTTTTTCGACGACGACCGGTGCGACAGGCTCTTCCTTGGTGGCGAACAAGCTAACCAGGGATTTCACCAGGCCTTTGAACAGGCTTGGTTCAGGCATCGCGGCTGGTGCGGCAACCGGTGCAGCGGCCTCAACCGGAACCGGTGCGTTGGCACGGGCTGGAGCGGTCTTCACGGCGGCTTCCTGGCGGACCAGGGTGCGGGTTGCGGCGGCTGGCTGGACTTCTTCCACCTCGGCAGCGGCAGCAGCGATTTCGTAGCTGGACTGACCGCTGTGGGCTTCCGGGCTGTCATCACGCAGACGCTGCACTTCGAAGTGCGGCGTTTCGAGATGGTCGTTCGGCAGGATCACGATACGAGCGCGGGTACGCAGTTCGATCTTAGTGATCGAGTTGCGTTTTTCGTTGAGCAGGAACGCGGCCACCGGGATCGGCACCTGGGCGCGGACTTCGGCGGTACGGTCCTTCAGGGCTTCTTCTTCGATAAGGCGCAGGATTGCTAGCGACAGCGATTCAACGTCACGGATGATGCCGGTGCCGTTGCAACGCGGGCAGACGATGCCGCTGCTCTCGCCCAGGGAAGGACGCAGGCGCTGACGGGACATTTCCAGCAGGCCGAAGCGCGAGATGCGGCCCACTTGCACGCGGGCACGGTCGGCTTCGAGGCATTCGCGGACTTTTTCTTCCACGGCGCGCTGGTTCTTGGCCGGGGTCATGTCGATGAAGTCGATCACGATCAGGCCGCCGATGTCGCGCAGGCGCAGCTGGCGGGCAATTTCTTCGGCCGCTTCCAGGTTGGTCTGCAGGGCGGTTTCTTCGATGTCGCTACCTTTCGTGGCGCGCGCCGAGTTGATGTCGATGGACACCAGGGCTTCGGTCGGGTCGATCACGATGGAGCCGCCGGAAGGCAGTTCGACCACGCGCTGGAAAGCGGTCTCGATCTGGCTTTCGATCTGGAAACGGTTGAACAGTGGGACGCTGTCTTCGTACAGCTTGATCTTGCTGGCGTACTGCGGCATCACCTGGCGGATGAAGGTCAGGGCTTCGTCTTGTGCTTCGACGCTGTCGATCAGCACTTCGCCGATGTCCTGGCGCAGGTAGTCGCGGATGGCGCGGATGATTACGTTGCTTTCCTGGTAGATCAGGAACGGCGCGGAACGATCCAGCGAGGCTTCCTTGATGGCAGTCCACAGTTGCAGCAGGTAATCGAGGTCCCACTGCATCTCTTCGCTGCTGCGACCCAGGCCGGCAGTGCGCACGATCAGGCCCATGTCGGCCGGGGCGATCAGGCCGTTGAGCGCTTCACGCAGTTCGTTGCGCTCTTCGCCTTCGATGCGGCGGGAGATGCCGCCGGCACGCGGATTGTTCGGCATCAGTACCAAGTAGCGGCCGGCCAGGCTGATGAAGGTGGTCAGGGCGGCGCCCTTGTTGCCACGTTCTTCTTTTTCCACCTGAACGATGACTTCCTGGCCTTCGCTCAGGACGTCCTTGATGTTCACGCGGCCTTCTGGGGCTTTCTTGAAGTATTCGCGGGAGATTTCTTTGAGGGGCAGGAAGCCGTGGCGCTCGGAGCCGAAATCGACAAAGGCAGCCTCAAGGCTTGGTTCGATGCGAGTAATACGGCCTTTATAGATGTTGGCCTTTTTTTGCTCGCGTGCACCGGATTCGATGTCCAGGTCGTAGAGGCGTTGGCCATCTACCAGTGCAACACGCAACTCTTCGGGTTGAGTTGCGTTAATCAGCATTCTTTTCATGTTGTACCGTCGGTTTCCGGGCTGCCGGAAACGGCGTTCGGCACACACGACTTCTCACGGTCGGTGTCAGGTGCGTCAAGAGTGGTTGGCCACTCCAGTGTCCAGCAAAACCTGCCAATTGGGCGGGAGTCGCGACGGACGCGTCCTGCTTGTTAGCGGCGGTGACAAAGGCACCGCTTCAACAAAAGCTAAGGTCAGGAGGAGGAATCAACCGGCGACTGTGGACGAGATGAAGCGTCTAAATATAAGCCTAGTGCTACACGGTCCGACGGTTGTGCATCTCCACCCTACACGTATCCCTGATAATTCGGGTGCTGCCGCGCGCAGAATCCGCAGCGGGTTGGCATTTACCGTGTTCTCCAATGGGGAGTCCACGCTCATGGCTAAACAGGCCTGAATGAAAACGACTGCGCTCTCACTCAGCTCTTAACAGGCGTTGTTTCCGAAGCATTCGCCATGGTCTGGCTCAAAACTGACTGCACTTTGTGAACTGGCCGTAAATATCGGCGCCAAACGCGAGTATTCACTCTGCTTTTGGCACTCGCTTCAGGCCTCATGTCACCTGCGCTTGTTACAACTTTGAGCTTTCCAGGGTGGCAAACGCCCCGTAGGACGGCCTCGCGTCCTGATGAATTGCGATGGTCAGGGCCGGCAGTCTGCCGCAAGTCCTCTGGCCAGGCCGCTTTTGGCGGCGTTCGCGACTATAGCAGTAATGATTAAGTGCTTCAATTCCATAAAAAATTGTTATCATCGCCGCCATGACGACTACCGCCCCCCCGACCCCCAGCGTTCAGCTGCTTGAGGTCTCGCCGGAATATGCCGGCCAACGCATCGACAATTTTCTCCTGGCCAGGCTCAAAGGCGTGCCCAAGACCTTGATTTACCGCATCTTGCGTAAAGGCGAAGTGCGCGTGAACAAGGGGCGGATCAAGCCCGAGTATAAATTGCAGGCGGGCGATATCGTCCGTGTGCCGCCGGTTCGGGTGCCTGAGCGCGACGAGCCGGTGCCGCTGGCACAAGGCCTGCTTCAGCGCTTGGAAGCATCGATAGTCTTCGAAGACAACAAGCTGATCGTGATCAACAAGCCCTGCGGCATTGCGGTGCACGGCGGCAGCGGCCTGAATTTCGGCGTGATCGAAGCCTTTCGTCAGTTGCGCCCGGATGCCAAGGAGTTGGAATTGGTGCACCGTCTGGACCGCGACACCTCTGGCCTGCTGATGATCGCCAAAAAACGCAGCATGCTGCGTCATCTGCATACCGCTCTGCGCGGCGATGGCGTGGATAAGCGCTACATGGCGCTGGTGCGGGGCCACTGGGCCAGTTCGATCAAGAGCGTTCGTGCGCCGTTGCAGAAGAGCAACTTGCGCTCCGGCGAGCGCATGGTGGAGGTGGACGAGGAGGGCAAAGAGGCGCTGACTCTGTTCAAGGTGCTGCGCCGCTTCGGCGACTTCGCCACGCTGGTGGAGGCCAAACCCGTTACCGGGCGTACCCACCAGATCCGCGTGCACACCCTGCACGCTGGTCACTGCATTGCCGGTGACACCAAGTATGGCGATGAAGATTTTTCCAAGGAAATTCGCGATCTGGGCGGTAAACGCCTGTTCCTTCACGCCTATATGCTGACCGTGCCGCTGCCCGATGGCGGTGAGCTCAAGCTGCAGGCGCCGGTTGATGAGATGTGGGCCAAGACCGTGGAGCGTTTGAGTGTCGCACCGTGACTACAAACTGCTGATTTTCGATTGGGATGGGACCCTGGCCAACTCCATTGGTCGCATCGTCGAATCGATGCACATGGCCTCGACCCGCTCGGGGTTCGAGCTGTGCAGCGACCTGGCGGTCAAAGGCATCATCGGCCTGGGCTTGCCTGAGGCGATTCGTACCTTGTATCCGCAGATCGCCGATCAAGAGTTGCTCGCATTCCGTGAGCACTACGCCGATCACTACATTGCGCTGGAGGCCGAGCCTTCGCCTTTGTTCGAGGGTGTGCGCCAATCCCTGGAGGCGTTCCGTGCCGATGGCTACCACTTGGCTGTCGCCACCGGAAAGGCCCGTCGCGGTTTGGATCGGGTACTCAAGGCCCACGGTTTTGAAGATTATTTCGATATCACCCGCGCAGCCGATGAAACCGCCAGCAAGCCTCACCCTCTGATGTTGGAGGAGATTCTGGCCCATTGCGCTGTTTCCCCGCGTGAGGCGTTGATGGTGGGGGATGCGTCATTTGACCTGATGATGGCGCGCAATGCGGGTATGGACAGTGTGGCCGTCAGTTACGGCGCGCAGTCGCCCGAGGCGTTGCAGCAGTACGAGCCCAGGGTCACGATCGATCATTTTTCTGAATTGCACGCCTGGCTCAATCGGGCTCAATAAGTCTTTGCTGGGGTTTATGGCATGAGTGACGAGTGGAAAGCGCCCGAAAAGGCTGAAAGCAGCGACGACAAAAGCTGGAAACTGCTGGAGAAAACCCTGCTGGCCAGTGTGCAGGAGCAGCGTCGCTCGCGGCGCTGGGGGATTTTCTTCAAGCTGCTGACCTTCACTTACTTGTTGATCATGCTGGCGCTGTTCAGTCCATTAATGGATATGGAGAAAAGCGCGACCCGTAGTGCCAACTACACCGCGCTGATCGAAGTGCGTGGGGTGATTGCCGATAAAGAGCCTGCCAGTGCAGACAATATTGTCAGCAGTCTGCGCGCCGCGTTCGAAGACACCAAGGTCAAGGGTGTGATCCTGCGCATCAATAGCCCGGGCGGCAGTCCTGTGCAGTCGGGCTATGTGTATGACGAGATTCGTCGTCTGCGCGCTCTGCATCCGGACATCAAGCTGTACGCGGTGATCTCTGATCTTGGCGCCTCCGGTGCCTACTACATTGCCAGCGCGGCTGACCAGATTTACGCCGACAAGGCCAGTCTAGTGGGCTCCATAGGCGTGACGGCGGCCGGTTACGGGTTTGTCGGCACCATGGAGAAGCTTGGCGTGGAGCGCCGTACCTACACCTCGGGTGAGCACAAAGCGTTTCTTGACCCGTTTCAGCCGCAGAAGCCCGATGAAACGCAGTTCTGGCAGAGCGTGCTTGATACCACTCATCGCCAGTTCATTGCCAGCGTCAAGCAGGGCCGAGGCGATCGTCTGAAGGACAAGGAGCACCCTGAGTTGTTTTCCGGCCTGGTCTGGTCCGGCGAGCAGGCGTTGCCGTTGGGCTTGATCGACGGCTTGGGCAGTGCCAGTTCGGTGGCGCGGGATGTGATTGGTGAGAAAGAACTGGTGGACTTCACCGTTGAGGAATCGCCATTCGATCGGTTTTCCAAAAAGCTCGGCGCCAGCGTGGCTGAAAAACTGGCGCTCTATATGGGCTTTCAAGGTCCAACGTTGCGTTGAGATAGTCAGGCTGACATAGCCAAGATGTGGGAGGGGGAGGGCTTGCCCCTGATTGCTGTGGTGCTACAGACAGATTGGCTGATCCAATACTGTCGGGAGAAAGCTCCCTCTCACAATGGGTTTTGCGGTGTTCTTAAGGGACCTGCACCCCTTCGCTGAGCAGCATGTCCACCAGTCGAATCAGGGGTAAACCGACGAGGCTGGTGGCATCCGGCCCTTCGGTGCTCTGGAACAGGCTCACGCCCAAGCCTTCAGCTTTGAAGCTGCCCGCGCAGTCAAATGGTTGCTCGATGCGCAGGTAGCGCTCGATGCGCTCAATGTCCAGCTCGCGCATATGCACGGTAAAAGGCACGCAGTCGACTTGGCAGTGGCCGGTTTCGCTGTTGAGCAATGCCAGTCCGGTAAGAAAGCTGACACGCTTGCCGCTTGCCGCCAGCAACTGCTCGCGGGCGTTTTCGAATGTATGCGGCTTGCCGATGATCCGGTCGTCGAGCGCGGCCACCTGGTCCGAACCGATAATCAAATGCCCCGGATAGCTGGCGGCCAACGCTCGGGCCTTCTCTTCGGCCAGGCGTTTGACCAGCTCCACCGCCGGCTCATTTGGACGATGGCTTTCATCGATATCCGGAGAGCTGCAGATGAACGGTAGGTGCAGGCGGTTCAACAATTGCTGGCGATAAACCGAGCTGGATGCGAGTAATAAAGGCAGCATGGGCGACTCCTCAGGGCAGGCCGGGATTCTAGCGGGGTGACCGGCTGACGCACAGGGCTGAATTTCCTTTGACATGGCCGGGTGCATCCCTATAATGCTGCGCCTATGTTGAATGACCCGATTCCACCTCACGTTGACCCGCGCAAATTGGCTGATCGTGGCACCTCCCTTCAAGGTGAAGTGCTGCTGGCCGATTTGGAGAGACTCTGCGACCCGCTTTCCGACACTGTCGGTACGGTGCAGGCCAAATTCGTTTTTGAACGAGATGAACGTAAATCTGTGGTAATTCACAGCTTTATCGACACCGAAGTCAAAATGGTTTGCCAGCGTTGTCTTGAGCTGGTCACCCTGCCGATCCACAGCGAATGCAGTTACGCCGTGGTGAAGGAGGGTGCGAATACCCAGTCGTTGCCGAAAGGTTATGACGTGCTGGAACTGGGCGAAGATCCTTTGGATCTGCATGCACTGATCGAGGAGGAGCTTCTGCTCGCCTTGCCCATTGTGCCTGCTCATCATCCGGAAGAATGCCAGCAGCCGGCGGGCCTCGATGACGAGCCCGAACCGAGCGAGGACGAGGTAACGCGGTCCAACCCGTTCAGTGTATTGGCGCAGTTAAAGCGTGACCCAAACGTTTAGGAGTTAATCAATTATGGCTGTTCAGCAGAACAAAAAATCCCGCTCCGCTCGTGACATGCGCCGTTCGCACGACGCTCTCGAGGCAAGCACTCTGTCCGTGGAAAAGACCACTGGTGAAGTTCACCTGCGTCACCACGTATCGCCAGAAGGCGTATACCGTGGCCGTAAAGTGATCGACAAGGGCGCTGACGAGTAATCACTTGTCTGCTCTCGTCATCGCGATTGACGCAATGGGCGGGGACTTCGGTCCCCGCAGCATTGTTCAGGCCTGCGTTGCCAGCCTGTCTGCAACACCCTCGCTGCACCTGACCCTTGTCGGTCAACCCTCCCTTCTTGAAGAACTGATTGCCAGCCATCCGGCGGTGGATCGCGCGCGCCTGAGCATTGTGCCGGCCAGCGAAACCATCACGATGGATGAAAAACCGGCGGCGGCCCTGCGCGGTAAACCTGACTCTTCGATGCGGGTGGCCCTGGAATTGTTGCGCGACGGCAAGGTGCAGGCCTGTGTCAGCGCCGGCAATACCGGGGCCTTGATGGCGTTGTCGCGGCATGTGCTCAAGACTTTGCCTGGGATCGACCGGCCCGCCATGGTGGCGGCGATTCCCACGCAAACAGGCTATTGCCAGTTGCTGGACCTCGGGGCAAATGTGGATTGCACTGCTGAGCACCTGTTCCAGTTCTCTGTGATGGGCTCGGTGGCGGCGGAGGCCCTGGGAGTGGCCCGCCCGCGCGTGGCGCTGTTGAACATCGGCACCGAAGACATCAAGGGCAACCAGCAGGTCAAGCTCGCCGCGGCCTTGTTGCAACAAGCGCGGGGCTTGAATTACATCGGTTTCGTCGAAGGTGACGGTTTGTACCGGGGCGAAGCGGACGTGGTGGTGTGCGACGGCTTTGTGGGTAACATCCTGCTTAAATCCAGCGAAGGGCTGGCGACTATGATTGCCACACGCATCGAGTCGTTGTTCAGACAGAGCCTGGTCTCGCGTCTGGTGGGCGTTTTAGCGCTGCCATTGATGCGTCGCCTGCAGGCTGATCTGGCGCCGGCGCGGCATAACGGTGCGAGTTTTCTGGGCTTGCAAGGCATTGTGGTGAAAAGTCACGGTTCGGCGGGGGTGGAAGGTTTTCAGAGTGCGATTGCCCGCGCGGTGATCGAGATCCAGGAAAACCTGCCGCAACGCCTGCACGGCCGTCTCGGGGATCTGTTGCCTTAGGCGAATTGGCCCAGGAATGCTTAAATGTGACCGACCAGTTCAATTGACCATCCAATCTGTCAGTTTCGTGCGCTCCCACCGTAGGAGCGATCATTTTCCGACGACCAGATCATTAGGGGCTTGTTACATGTCTACATCCCTCGCATTCGTCTTTCCAGGGCAGGGTTCGCAGTCCCTCGGCATGTTGGCCGAGCTGGGCGCGCAATACCCGTTGATCCTGGACACTTTCAAGGAAGCTTCCGATGCCCTGGGTTACGACCTGTGGGCACTGACCCAACAGGGGCCGGAAGAGCAACTCAATCAAACCGATAAAACCCAACCGGCGATTCTGACTGCCTCGGTTGCCCTGTGGCGCTTGTGGCTGTCAGAGGGCGGCGCGCGTCCCGCATTCGTCGCCGGTCACAGTCTGGGCGAATACAGCGCGCTGGTGGCGGCGGGCAGCCTGACCCTCGGTGAAGCGGTCAAGCTGGTCGAGCGTCGTGGCCAGTTGATGCAAGAGGCCGTTCCGGCCGGGCAGGGCGGCATGGCCGCTATCCTGGGTCTGGAAGACGCGGTGGTGATCGAAGCCTGCGCCGAAGCCGCTCAGGGCGAAGTGGTCAGCGCTGTCAACTTCAATTCCCCTGGCCAGGTGGTGATTGCCGGTGCCAAGGCCGCCGTCGAGCGCGCCATTGAGGGTTGCAAGGCGCGTGGTGCCAAGCGTGCGCTGCCGTTGCCGGTGAGCGTGCCGTCCCATTGCGAGCTGATGCGTCCGGCGGCCGAGCGTTTTGCCGAGTCCATCGCTGCGATCAACTGGCAGGCGCCGCAGATCCCGTTGGTACAGAACGTCAGCGCAGCGGTAGTGGCCGACCTCGACACCCTCAAGCGCGACCTGCTGGAGCAGCTCTACAAGCCGGTGCGTTGGGTTGAGTCGGTTCAGACCCTGGCCGCCAACGGCGCCACCGAGCTGGTTGAGTGCGGTCCGGGCAAGGTCCTGGCTGGCCTGAACAAGCGCTGCGCCGATGGCGTCTCGACATCCAACCTCAATACCCCGGATGCCTTCGCTGCCGCTCGCGCGGCACTGGCCTGAACCCTGAATTCCGAACTTAGGAGAAGCCTGCATGAGTCTGCAAGGTAAAGTTGCACTGGTTACCGGCGCAAGCCGTGGCATTGGTCAGGCGATCGCCCTGGAACTGGGCCGTCAGGGCGCCGTCGTGATCGGCACCGCCACTTCCGCTTCGGGCGCCGAGCGTATTGCCGCGACCCTGAAGGAAAACGGCGTTCAGGGCACTGGCCTTGAACTGAACGTGACCAATGATGAGTCCGTGGCTGCTGTACTGGCCGAGATCACTGCACAGTTCGGTGCGCCGTCGATCCTGGTAAACAACGCCGGTATCACCCGCGACAACCTGATGATGCGCATGAAAGACGACGAGTGGTACGACGTGGTCGATACCAACTTGAACAGTCTGTTCCGCCTGTCCAAGGGCGTTTTGCGCGGCATGACCAAGGCGCGCTGGGGCCGAATTATCAATATTGGTTCCGTAGTGGGTGCCATGGGCAACGCAGGCCAAGTAAACTACGCAGCCGCCAAGGCCGGCCTGGAAGGTTTCAGCCGCGCACTGGCGCGTGAAGTCGGTTCGCGCTCGATTACGGTCAACTCGGTAGCCCCAGGGTTCATCGACACCGATATGACACGCGAACTGCCGGAAGCACAGCGTGAAGCCTTGCTGACGCAGATTCCGCTGGGCCGTCTGGGCCAGGCTCAAGAGATCGCGAATGTGGTCACTTTCCTGGCATCTGACGGTGCGGCATACGTGACTGGGGCTACAATCCCGGTGAACGGCGGGATGTACATGAGTTAAATTGTGACGGATCGCTTCAAAAAAATGTCATACGAGCTGTCTAAAATCCGTTATAAAGCTGCAACTTAATTTATAGGCAGAGGGTCGTTCGGGGTACAGGGTGAAGCTTTCAGTTGAAAAGCTGAAAAGGCTTTCTATACACTTACCCACTGGCCAGCTGCCTGAATTTGTCCATTAGGAGTGAAAACAAGGTATGAGCACCATCGAAGAGCGCGTCAAGAAAATCGTTGCCGAGCAACTGGGTGTTAAAGAAGAAGAAGTGACCAACAGCGCTTCCTTCGTTGAAGACCTGGGTGCCGACTCCCTTGACACCGTTGAGCTGGTGATGGCTCTGGAAGAGGAATTCGAGACCGAAATCCCGGACGAAGAAGCTGAAAAAATCACTACTGTTCAAGCTGCTATCGACTACGTTACTGCCCACCAGGCGTAATAGTTTGTAGTCGTCGCTTGCTGTCAGGGAAAAACCGCACTGCTGTAACGGCGTGCGGTTTTTTCTTTAGCTCCAATGAAAAGTGAGCGCTGAAGCAAAGTGTCGTCATCAAGAAAAAGGAGAGTGCTGTGTCGCGTAGACGCGTCGTAGTCACCGGTATGGGTATGTTGTCGCCACTGGGTACAGATGTGCCGAGCAGTTGGCAGGGCATTCTGGCTGGCCGCAGTGGTATTGGTCTGATCGAACACACGGACCTTTCTGCCTATTCCACCCGTTTTGGCGGCTCGGTAAAGGGGTTCAACGTCGAGGAATATCTCTCGATCAAAGAGTCCCGCAAACTCGACCTGTTCATTCAATACGGTTTGGCCGCTGGTTTTCAGGCAGTGCGTAATGCTGGCTTGGAAGTCACTGACGCCAACCGTGAGCGTATCGGCGTAGCCATGGGTTCGGGCATTGGCGGTTTGACCAATATCGAAGAAACCAGCCGCACGCTGCATGAGACGGGCCCACGTCGGATTTCGCCGTTCTTCGTGCCAGGCTCGATCATCAATATGATTTCCGGCTTCCTGTCCATCCACCTGGGCGCACAGGGACCCAACTACGCAATTGCCACGGCCTGCACCACGGGCACCCACTGCATCGGCATGGCGGCGCGCAACATTGCCTATGACGAGGCGGACGTGATGATTGCCGGCGGCGCCGAAATGGCCGCCTGCGGCCTTGGCATGGGTGGCTTCGGTGCCTCTCGTGCGCTGTCGACCCGCAACGATGAGCCGACCCGCGCCAGTCGTCCCTGGGACAAGGGCCGTGATGGCTTCGTGCTGTCCGACGGTGCCGGTGCCTTGGTATTGGAAGAGCTGGAACACGCCAAGGCGCGTGGTGCCACCATCTATGCCGAACTGATTGGCTTTGGCATGAGTGGCGACGCCTACCACATGACTTCGCCACCGTCCGATGGTGCTGGCGCCGCGCGCTGCATCACCAATGCGTTGCGTGATGCAAAGGTCAATGCCGACCAGGTGCAGTACATCAACGCTCATGGTACCTCGACCCCGACCGGCGACCTGGCGGAAGCCGAGGCCATCAAGTCGGTGTTCGGCGAGCACGCCTACAAGCTGGCGGTCAGCTCCACCAAGTCCATGACCGGTCACCTCTTGGGTGCGGCGGGCGCGGTTGAGGCGATCTTCAGCGTGATGGCCATCAAGGATCAGGTCGCACCGCCGACCATCAACCTGGATGAGCCGGACGAAGGCTGCGACCTGAACTTCGTGCCTCACGAAGCCCAGCCGATGCCGATCGATGTCGCCATCTCCAACTCGTTTGGCTTTGGTGGCACCAACGGCTCCCTGGTGTTCCGCCGGTTCGCCGAGTGATGCACTGCTGGGTCGACGGTCAGCCAGCGGACACCGTGCCCCTGAAAGACCGGGGCCTGGCATACGGCGATGGTCTATTCGAGACCATTGCCGTCAAGGCCGGGCGGCCCGTGCTGCTCGACCGACATCTGCAGCGCCTGGAAGAGGGTTGCCGGCGCCTCGCTTTAAAGGTCGACCACCGCCTTGTACGCAATGAAGTGCTGGCCTACGCCGCCGGCCTCGGCGAAGGCGTTCTCAAGTTGATTCTCACCCGTGGCGACAGCCTGCGCGGTTACGGCATGAACCCTGACGCAGCGGTGCGTCGCATTGTGCAGGGCAGCCCGCCCGCCTCCTATCCCCTGGCCCATGGAATCGACGGCATTCGTTTGTTTTCGTGTGCTACTCGTCTGGCCGAGCAACCGCTATTGGCCGGTCTCAAACACCTGAACCGGCTGGAACAAGTGATTGCCCGTGCCGAATGGCAGGACCCCGAGCATGCCGAAGGCTTGATGCTGGATATGTCCGAACGTGTCATCGAAGGCGTGTTCAGTAATTTATTTATCGTAAGCAACGGTTTGTTACTAACCGCCGATCTGAAGCGTTGCGGGGTTGCTGGCGTCATGCGTGCCGAGATTCTGGCTCAGGCCGAAGCGCTGGGCATCCCGGTGGCCGTGGCCGACATCAATGTCGAGCAGTTACGGCAGGCGGACGAAGTCTTCGTCTGCAACAGCGTTTATGGCATTTGGCCGGTGCGTGAGTGCGCGGCGATGAGCTGGTCGGTTGGCCCGCTCACCCGTAAACTGCAGGGCATTGTTCGCGCCCTATTGGATATTTGAGTTGATACGAAAACTGGTTGTACTGCTGCTGATCGGTCTGTTTTCCGCCGGTCTGCTGTTGGGCTTTTCTGCCTGGAAACTCGACTCTGCCCTCAAGCAGCCCTTGAAGCTGACCCAGGAGCAATTGCTTGATGTACCGGCCGGGGCAACCCCCACCGGTACCTTCAATCGCCTCGAAGCCGACGGTGTGCTCGACGACGCCTTTTGGTTGCGCTTGTACTGGCGCTTCAACCTGGACGGCCAACCGCTGCATAGCGGTGAATATCGCATGACCCCCGGCATGACTGCCCAGGGGCTGATCGGTTTGTGGCAGCGTGGCGAAGTGGTGCAATACAGCCTCACGTTGGTGGAAGGCTGGAACTTTCGTCAGGTGCGGGCGGCGTTGGCCAAGCACGAAAAGATCGTACAGACCTTGGCGGGCCTGACCGACAGCGAAGTCATGGATAAGCTCGGTCATCCTGGTGTATTCCCCGAAGGGCGATTCTTTCCCGATACCTACCGCTTTGTGCGGGGCATGACTGACGTCGAATTCCTGAAAAAAGCCTATAACCGCTTGGACGATGTCCTGGCTCAGGAGTGGAGTAAGCGCGCCGCTGATGCGCCCTACACCGATCCTTACCAGGCGCTGATCATGGCGTCTTTGGTGGAGAAGGAAACCGGCGTACCGGAGGAGCGCGGTCAGATTGCCGGTGTGTTTGTGCGCCGCTTGAAGATCGGCATGTTGCTGCAGACCGATCCCACGGTGATCTACGGCCTGGGCGAGCGCTACAACGGCAAATTGACCCGCGCCCATCTCAAGGAAGCCAACCCCTACAACACTTACATGGTGGCCGGGTTGCCGCCGACACCGATCGCCATGGTCGGCCGTGAGGCGATCCATGCGGCGTTGAACCCCGCACCGGGCAGTAGCCTGTATTTTGTCGCGCGTGGCGATGGCAGCCATATTTTCTCGGATGATCTGGATGCGCATAATGCGGCCGTGCGCGAGTTTCAGCTCAAGCGTCGGGCCGATTACCGCTCCAGCCCGGCACCGGTGGTGAAGCCGCCGGAAGAGGCGGCACCTCCGGCCGAGGCGGTGCCGGACACCGCCGCGCCGCAAAGCCCGCAATGACTCTGACTAAGGACCGCCTGTGACTGGCTTGTTTATTACCCTGGAAGGCCCGGAAGGCGCCGGCAAAAGTACCAACCGCGACTACTTGGCCGAGCGCTTGCGCACCGAAGGGATCGAGGTGGTGTTGACCCGTGAGCCTGGCGGTACGCCTCTGGCCGAACGCATCCGTGAAGTGCTGTTGGCCCCGGGCGAAGAACAGATGAATCCGGACACCGAGCTGCTGCTGGTATTCGCCGCCCGCGCCCAGCATCTTGCCGAAGTGATCCGTCCGGCCCTGGCCCGCGGCGCCGTGGTGATCTGCGATCGTTTCACCGATTCGACCTACGCCTACCAGGGCGGTGGTCGCGGCTTACCCCTGGAGCGCATAGCCACGCTGGAAACCTTTGTACAGGGCAGCCTGCGCCCGGACCTGACCCTGTTGTTCGATCTGCCGGTGGAAGTGGGCATGGCGCGCGCCAGTGCCCGTGGCCGTCTGGACCGTTTCGAGCTGGAAGGCCAGGTGTTCTTCGACGCCGTGCGTCGCGCTTTCCTCGCGCGCGCCAAGGCCGAACCTGCGCGCTATCACCTGCTGGATGCGGCGCAACCGTTGGCCAATGTGCAACAGGCCATCGATGCGCTGTTGCCCGCGCTGCTGGAGCGCGCCCGTGGCTGAAGCCTATCCGTGGCAAGACAGCCTTTGGCAGCAGTTGGCCGGACGTGCCCAGCATGCCCATGCCTATTTGCTGCATGGGCCGGCGGGCATCGGTAAGCGCCATCTGGCCGAGCGCTTGATGGCCAGTCTGTTGTGCCAACGGCCGGTCAATCTGGAGGCTTGCGGCGAGTGCAAATCCTGCTTGTTGCTCAAGGCGGGCAGTCATCCGGATAACTACCTGCTCGAACCGGAGGAGGCCGACAAGGCGATCAAGGTCGACCAAGTGCGCGATCTGGTCAGCTTCGTGGTGCAGACCGCGCAGATGGGCGGGCGCAAAGTGGTGCTGATCGAGCCGGTGGAGGCGATGAACATCAATGCTGCCAATGCCCTGCTTAAAAGCCTCGAAGAGCCTTCCGGCGACACTGTTCTGTTGTTGGTGAGTCACCAGTCCAGCCGCTTGTTGCCCACCATTCGCAGCCGCTGCGTGCAGCAGGCTTGCCCTCTGCCAAGCGAGGCGATGAGTGTGCAATGGCTGGCGCAGGCCCTGCCGGATTGCTCCGCTGAGGAGCGCGTGGAGTTGCTGACCCTGGCGGCCGGCTCGCCACTGGCGGCCGTCAAGCTGCAGGCCCAAGGCGTGCGTGAGCAGCGGGCCCTGGTGGTCGATGGAGTGAAGAAACTGCTCAAGCAGGAGCTGTCCGCCACTCAGTTGGCCGAGACGGCCTGGAAGGATATCCCTCTGCTGCTGTTGTTCGACTGGTTCTGCGACTGGTCCAGTCTGATCCTGCGCTACCAACTGACCCAGGACGAAGCCGGCCTGGGTCTGCCGGATATGCGCAAAGTGGTGCAATACCTCGCGCAGAAAAGCCCCCAGGCCAAGGTGCTGACTATCCAAGACTGGATCCTTGCCCAGCGCCAGAAAGTCCTCGGCAAAGCCAACCTCAACCGTGTGCTGCTGCTTGAAGCGCTGCTGGTGCAATGGGTTGGCCTGCTCGGGCGCCGTTGATCCTTCGATGGCCGACGGGTGTATCGTTGGTCAGACATTTACCGTGACTTAAGTCGTACCTTCTTATGCTCGTAGATTCCCATTGCCACCTTGACCGCCTTGACCTCGCCCAGCATGCCGGGTCCCTTGACGCTGCGCTTGAAGCCGCGCGCCAGCGCGGGGTAGGGCATTTCCTGTGCATCGGCGTCAGCGCCGAAAACGCCGCTGATGTCAAAGCCCTCGCCGAGCGCTACGCCGATGTGGATTGTTCGGTGGGTATCCACCCGCTGGACCTCAAGCCTGGTGAAGCGCCAGCGCTCGATTGGCTGCTGACAGAGCTCAATCATCCACGCGTGGTGGCCATTGGCGAGACCGGCCTGGATTACCACTACGAGCCCGAAGCCGCCGAGTTGCAGCAGGCGTCCTTCCGTTTGCACCTGCAAGCCGCCCAGCAGACCGGTAAACCGGTGATCGTCCATACCCGTGGCGCCCGTGCCGACACATTGACGCTGCTGCGCGAAGCCGCCTTGCCCCAGGCCGGTGTGCTGCATTGCTTCACCGAGGACTGGGACATGGCCAAGGCCGCCCTGGACCTGGGTTTCTATATCTCCTTGTCGGGGATTGTCACGTTCCGCAATGCCGATGCCCTGCGCGACGTGGCGCGACAAGTACCGGCCGACCGTCTGCTGGTGGAAACCGACTCGCCGTATCTGGCCCCTATCCCCCATCGCGGTAAGCCGAACCTGCCGGAGTACGTACGCGATGTGGCGGATTACCTGGCGATGCTGCGCGGCGTGCCCTACGAGCGGTTCGCCGAGCAGACCACCGAGAACTTCAAACGCCTGTTCCCGTTGGCTCATGTCGCCGCTTGAGGGAACAAATCCCAGGCAAAAAAAACCCGGGTTCTGGGGGGTGAATCCGGGCTAAGACCATTAGGAGTAAACAAGGGCACGCAGTCCGTCGGTACCCAGATCGGCGTTTCACTTGGGGGAGATGTCACGCCGACAGTTGAAGTATTGATCAGTATCCGATTCAGTCCAGTCGCCCCTGATCGTTTTTTAAACAGATTTGGAATACGTGCGCTTCAGTTGAGTTCTCATCGACGCCATGGTCATGGGTGCGTGTTGCGTATTATTTCTGACTGATAACCGCTGATTCGTTGGCATGCTGTCATTAAAGTGCAGAGTGGGTTCACATAGGCGTTGCCCAACGACCGTTCAGTCGGGATAATCCCTCGCATCGGCTAAATCGTATCGCCACGTATCCGTGGCCTTGCATGGCCCTCCCTCTACCGACCTCTGCAGACCTCTTCCTCATGCACAAAGAACCCCGTAAGGTCCGTGAGTTTCGCCGCCGAGAGCAGGAAATTCTCGACACCGCGCTCAAGTTGTTCCTCGAACAAGGTGAAGACAGCGTCACCGTCGAGATGATTGCGGATGCCGTGGGTATCGGCAAAGGCACCATCTACAAACATTTCAAGTCCAAGGCCGAGATCTACCTGCGCCTGATGCTCGACTACGAGCGCGATTTGAACGAGTTGCTGCATTCGGCCGACGTGGACAAGGACAAGGAAGCCCTGTCCCGCGCCTACTTCGAATTCCGTATGCGTGACCCCCAGCGCTACCGCCTCTTCGACCGTCTGGAAGAGAAGGTGGTCAAAGGCCATCAGGTACCGGAAATGGTTGAGGAGTTGCACAAGATCCGCGCCTCGAACTTCGAACGCCTGACCCTCCTGATCAAAGGCCGTATCAGCGAAGGCAAGCTGGAGGATGTACCGCCGTATTTCCACTATTGCGCCGCCTGGGCGTTGGTGCACGGCGCCGTGGCGCTGTATCACTCGCCGTTCTGGAGCAATGTGCTGGAAGATCAGGAAGGGTTTTTCCAGTTCCTGATGGATATCGGTGTGCGTATGGGCAACAAGCGCAAGCACAGTTCCGAACCGGCGCTTGAAGCCACGCCCGCCAGTCAAGATTAGCTGCCAGGCGCAGTAACCCAGGAATATACTCAGGCAAGGATCTTGCTAAAAGCTGATTTATAGGTCAGCTTTCAGTGCGCCCGAATTATCCTCTGCCGGAGTGATCCATGATCGTTGATCGTCAAGGCAGGCGTTTTCGCAATTTGCGGATCAGCCTGACCTCAGCCTGCAATTACGCGTGTACCTACTGCGTGCCTGATGGCAAGCGGCTGGTGGCTGCCCAGGACGAACTCTCGGCCGAGGCCATGGCCCGTGGCGTTGCGTACCTGATTGAAGCGGCCGGCATCGAGCGTTTGCGCATCACTGGCGGTGAGCCGCTGGTCAGTCCCAAGCTGGAAGCTTTCCTCGGTGCCGTGGGCCAGTTGGGGCTGGGCGATATCAGCCTGACCACCAATGGCCAACTGCTCGCTCGCAAATTGCCGCTGCTGGTGGATGCCGGCATCCGTCGTATCAACGTCTCCCTCGATACCCTGGACGCCGGCGCGTTCCGCAGCATTGCCCGTGGCGGCGACCTGGCCACCGTGCTCGATGGCATGGATCAGGCTCGCGCCGCCGGGCTCAAGATTAAGGTCAATATGGTGCCATTGCGCGGCCAGAACCTGGATCAGGTGATGCCGCTGCTTGATTACTGTTTGGAGCGCGGCTACGAGTTGCGCTTTATCGAGTTGATGCGCATGGGCCACCTGGCCAGGGATTCCAACGCCTTTCTGCAGCAGTTCGTCAGCCTGCAACAACTGTTGAGCCTGATCGGCGAACGCTACGAATACTTGCAAGCCAATGCCCCAGTGGACGCCACGGCGGTGCGCTATGAAGTGCCGGGCAAAGGCCATTTCGGCGTGATCGCCAACGAAAGCGTGCCGTTCTGCCGTACTTGCTCGCGGTTGCGGCTGTCGTCCACCGGTTGGTTGCATGGCTGCCTGTCGTCGAGCAACCGCCACTATGTCGGCGACTTGCTCGACAAGCCCCGTCATCAGGCGCTGCCGGCCTTGCAGGGTTTGTTGATGAAAGCCCTGGGTGATAAGCAGGAAGTGGCGTTCTCCGGCGGCGCAACCATCATGAAAATCATCGGCGGCTAATGCCGCATGCGCGCGCCTCCCCTGGCCCAGATTCTGCATCTCGTGCCCATTCGCCGGTTTTCCGTCACCGGCTTCTGGAGGAATAGGATGCGTAGTCTGGTTTTGTTGCTGGCGTCGTTGACGCTGAGTGGTTGCATGACCGTCAGCGATATGGCCGAAGGCACCCGCTATCAGATGAGTGACGCCGGGTTGCTGGATCACAGCGACACTCGCCGCACGGCGTCGATTCGTGTGCAGCCGGATTCCTTTATTTTTATCGCCCAGGGCGCGTTTGTGCCGCCGGGCAGTGCCTATCCGCGTCCGAACGTAGTGGCTGAGGAAGCCTTCAATGGTTTCGTCGAATATTTCCCCATGGTGCGTCGCGCCCGCCAACCTGAAGGCCTTGAGCAAGCCATGGCCGAAGCCCGTGCGGCGGGCGCTCATTACCTGCTGTACTGCCGCTTCGCCAAGGCCGACGACCGTATCGGTAATGCCGATGAGTGGGCCGATCAAGAGGCGCTCGACCGTGTTGGCCTGGACAGCGGCGTTATCCAGATCATGTTGATCGAGACCAGCACCCAATATTTGATTGATACTGCACGTATTCGCAGTCGTGGCGGTTTACTGACATTCCACGACAACAAGCCACAAGACCTGATTGCCCGCCCCCTGGCGCAGTACGCACGAGGCTTGCTGGGGATGAGTGATCAGTAGGTCCGGCACGTAAACAAGGGAGAACCCATGACCGATTCCGCCAAGGCCAACGATCTGTTGGCGCAACTGCCTAAAGGCAAGGGCCCGGCACCGGTGCATCTGTGGAACCCGGATTTCTGCGGCAATATCGACATGCGCATCGCCCGCGACGGCACCTGGTTTTACCAAGGTACGCCGATCGGGCGAAAGCCGATGGTCAAATTGTTCTCCAATATCATTCGCCGCGATGGCGATGATTACTTCCTGGTTACCCCGGTGGAAAAAGTCGGGATCGTGGTCGACGACGCGCCGTTCGTTGCGGTGACATTGGAGGTGGAAGGCGAGGGCGAAAGTCAGCGGCTGCGCTTGACCACCAACATCGACGAGCAGATCGAGGCGGGTCTCGAACATCCCCTACGGGTGGTGATTGACCCGGTCACCGAAGAGCCATCGCCTTATCTGCGCGTGCGCGCTAACCTCGAAGCCCTGGTGCATCGCAACGTGTTCTATCAATTGGTCGAGTTGGCGGTGAGTCGTCCGATCAACGGGCGAAATTGGCTGGGTGTGTGGAGCGGCGGGGAGTTTTTCCCGATTGGCCTGGAGCCCTGAGGCCGCTTATTACCAAGCCCTGACATAATTCGCTTGCCGCTCACCGGGCCTTTCGGTTATCAATTTGTACATGATTAGACATGTGCGATTCGATAAGAAAAAACGCGTCGTCGACGAACTCATCCGCCGCATTGAAGGTGGCATGATGGCCGACGGTTTCCTGCTGCCGGGCGAGCACCAATTGGCCGAAGAGTTCGGGGTCAGCCGAGGCACCTTGCGCGAGGCTCTGGCCGAGCTGAAGCGCCGTAATTACATCGCCACCCAGAGCGGGGTCGGCTCCATTGTCACCTTTGACGGCATGGTGCTCGATCAAGCCAGCGGCTGGGCGCAGGCCCTGGCCGATACGGGGGCGTTGATCACCACTGACGTCCTGCGCCTGGAAGCGGTAACCCGCTCGGACTTGCTCAACCGCTTCGGCAGCGATCAGTTCATCGCCCTCGACCGGCGCCGTCGGACCACCGATGGCACTGCCGTGTCCCTGGAACGCTCGTTGATGCCCGCCTCTGGCAGTCTTGAGAGCCTGCCCCGGGTCGGCCTGATCGACAATTCTCTGACCATTACCCTGGCGGCCTATGGCTATGTCGGCGCTGATGGCGACCAGTGGATCGGTGCCGAGCCATTGAGCGACGAAGACGCCGAGCTGCTGGGGCGCCCAGTCGGCACGGTGTTTTTGAAGGCGTCGCGAACCACTTTCGACCGTCGCGGACGTTTTATGGAGTACCTCGAAAGCGTGCTTGACCCTGTGCACTTTCGCCTGCACCTGCAATTCGGAACCGCCAAATGACCCCGCATAATCGCGCCCTCGGCGCCTTTTACGGCCTGGCCCTGGGCGATGCCCTCGGCATGCCGACCCAGTCGCTCAACCGCGAGCAGGTACGCGCGCGTTTCGGCGCGATCACGGCGCTGGTCGATGCCCACGCCGACCAACCCATTGCCCCCAACATGCCCGCCGGCTCGGTCACCGATGACACCGAGCAAGCGATTCTGGTGGGCGAGTTACTGGTGCAGGGCCAGGGCACGATCGAGCCTGCGATCCTCGCCCAGCGCCTGATCGACTGGGAAGCGAGCATGCGCGCCAAGGGCTCCCAGGACTTGCTCGGTCCCTCCACCAAGCGCGCGATCGACATGATCCTCGCCGGCCATACTCCAGAGGAATCCGGGCGTTATGGCACCACCAACGGCGCGGCCATGCGTATCACCCCCGTGGGCATTGCCGCCGATGTCAACGACTCGGTTCGATTTGTCCAGTCGGTGATTCAGGCGTGCCAAGTCACCCACAACACGACCCTGGGCATCTCCAGCGCGGCAGCGGTGGCTGCGGTGGTTTCGGCCGGTATCAACGGCGTGGATCTGGGCGAAGCGTTAAGCATCGGCACCCAGATTGCCCAACAAACCGAGAGCCATGGTCATTGGGTGGCGGGTGGGCGGATTTCCACGCGCATCAGTTGGGCCCGCACCTTGAGCGTTGGCAGCGGCGATACCGCGCTGTTCGCTGACCTGTTGTATGAGTTGATCGGCACCTCCGTGGCCTCCCAGGAGTCGGTGGTGGTGTCGTTCGCCCTCGCGCAGCGGGTAGCGGTGGGTGAGCTGACGGCGCTGGACGCGTTGTGCCTGGCCGCCAGCCTCGGCGGCGATACCGACACCATTGCAGCGATGCTGGGCGCCATGCTTGGCGCTTGTCTGGGCATGCAGTGCTGGCCACCAGCGATGATCGAGCAGGTCAAACGGGTCAATGGGCTGGATTTGCAACCCTTGGTCCAGGGGCTGCTCGCCTTGCGTTAAGCGCGCGTTGCGACGTGCGTTGCTGAACACAGTCAGGATGACGGGTTAACCCTTTAACTATTTGCCATCACCACAACAAATACAGGCACCAGGAGCAGCACCATGAGCAGCACGTCTGCCGGCCAAAACGCCGGGCAATTGGAAACACGCGGTATCGAACCGGTCCCCGAAGCGGAGTGCAATGGTCATCCGCTGCAGCTGTTCTGGGTATGGTTCGCCGCCAATATCAGCATCCTCGGCCTGCCGCTGGGTGCCACGTTGGTGGCGTTTCGCGGCTTGGCGATCTGGCAGGCGGTGATCGTGGCGATCCTCGGCGCCGCCGGTTCCTTTGCTGTGGTGGGCATCATCTCCATCGCCGGCCGACGCGGCCGCGCACCCAGCCTGACGCTGTCGCGCGCCATCTTCGGCGTGCGCGGTAATATCGGTCCGACTTTGGTTTCGCTGATGTCGCGCCTGGGCTGGGAAACCGTCAACACCACCACCGCTGCGTTTGTGCTGCTGTCGCTGTGCTCAATCCTGTTCGGCACGGCGGTCGAGGCCAAAAGCGCGCCGGTGCTGACCCTGATCTTTATCGGCATCTTCGTGCTGCTGACCCTGGCGGTCTCCGGCCTGGGCCACGCCACGTT
The DNA here is from genome assembly GCF_042610415.1 of Pseudomonas sp. MD330_10. Classification (NCBI taxonomy): domain Bacteria; kingdom Pseudomonadati; phylum Pseudomonadota; class Gammaproteobacteria; order Pseudomonadales; family Pseudomonadaceae; genus Pseudomonas; species Pseudomonas sp. MD330_10. Next base: position 4,996 of record NZ_JBHGZU010000006.1, on the reverse strand, counting down.
GTTGGTGATCCAGAAATGGGCCACTTACGTGTTTGGCGCGCTGAATATCCTAGTGGGTGGTTTTCTCTGCGCCACCATCGACTGGAACGCCGTGTTCAATGCCACGCCGGCACCGCTGAGCGCGATGATCATCGGCATCGGCACCATGGCGGCCGGTACCGGTATCGGCTGGGCCAACGCCGGTGCCGATATGTCGCGTTACCAGCACCGCAGCGTCAAGGCCGCGCGACTGGTGGCGTCCGCCGCCTTTGGCGCGGGCATTCCGCTGGTGCTGTTGATCACCCTGGGCGGCCTATTGTCGGTGGGCAATAACGACCTGGCGGCGGCCACGGACCCGATCATCGCGATCCGCGACATGCTGCCCACCTGGATGGCGGTGCCGTACCTGATCACGGCGTTCGGTGGGCTATTGCTGTCGAATAACCTGTCGGTGTATTCGGCGGGCCTGACCACCCTGACCCTCGGTTTGAAGGTCAAGCGCGTACATGCGGTGATCGTCGATATCGTGGCGATCTTCGCCGGTTCGATTTACTTCATGCTGATTGCCGACAGTTTCTACGGCCCGTTTATTACCTTCATTTCGCTGCTGGCGGTGCCGATTACCGCGTGGGTCGGCATCTTCGTGGTCGACTTGATCCACCGTCACTACTACAGCGCCCAGGATCTGCTGGACGTCAGCCCCAGCAGTGCCTACTGGTATCGCGGCGGCGTGGAATGGCGCGCATTCGGCGCGTGGGCCGTGGCGATCGTGCTGGGTTTTAGCTTCACCACCATCGGTACTACCGCCGACAACATCTGGTTCGCCGGGCCGTTGTCCGACTCCTGGCTGGGCCATAACGGCTTGGGTTGGATTATCACGTTCTTGGTCGCGGGTGGGATCTACGCCGTGCTGGGTGGTGCATCTGATCGACGCCCGGCGCTGGTCGAGGGCGCACATGTCTAGATTGCTGCACACGGGGCAGGTCATCGTCGACCTGGTCATGGCCCTCGATACGTTGCCCGCCACTGGGGGCGACGTATTGGCGCAATCGGCCAGTTTCGAAACCGGCGGCGGCTTCAATGTGATGGCCGCCGCGCGACGCAACGGCATGCCGGTGGTGTACTTGGGGCGCCATGGCACCGGGCGCTTCGGCGATCTGGCCCGAGCGGCGATGCAGGCGGACGGCATCGACATAGCCCTGGCACCGAGCAGCGGCAGGGACACAGGCCTATGCGTGGCCCTGACCGAGGCGTCCACGGAGCGCACTTTTATTTCACGCCTTGGGGCAGAGGGCGAACTGAGCGCCGAAGATTTGGCCCGCGTGGTGCCATGTGCCGATGACTACGTGTATGTCAGCGGCTACAGCCTGCTGCTGGAAGGCAAGGCCCAGCCGCTGATCGACTGGCTGCTGGCCTTACCGCGGCCCATCGCGGTGGTGTTCGATCCGGGGCCGCTGGCCAAGGGGCCGAATTCGGCACTGATGCTTGCCTTGCTGCCGCGCATCGATATCTGGACCAGCAACGGGCCAGAAGCGCTGGCATTCACCGGGGCGGCGGATATTGCGCAGGCGTTGACCGACCTCGCTCGCCACTTACCCGCTGACACGCTGTTGGTGGTACGCGATGGTCCGAATGGCTGCTGGGTGGGGCGGGGGGCTCGGATCGAACATGTGCCGGGGTTCACGGTGCAGGCGGTAGATAGCAATGGCGCCGGGGACGCGCACGCGGGGGTGATGATTGCCGGTCTGGCCCAAGGCCTCGAACCGGTGGAATCGGCGCGCCGTGCAAATGCGGCGGCGGCGTTGGCGGTGACGCGCTGGGGCCCGGCCACTGCGCCGACCGGTGCTGAAGTCGACGCCTTCCTCAAATCATGACAACCAACGGTGGCAGGACGCGGACGTCCTCCCACCGTTGTCAGGCAGGGGTCAACTTGCCTTCTTCAACGCTTCGATCAACTGATCTTTACGCATGCTCGAACGCCCGCGGATATCTTTCGCTCGGGCTTCCTTGAGCAGGCTTTCCTTGGTCTGGGTGCTTAAGGACACACGGCTGTTGCGCGGATGCCCTTCACGGCTGGCGGCAGCCCGCTTGGCCGAGTCATGACGATCCTGGGCCTTCTTCGCCGGGGCCTTGCGCTGACCCGAGCCGCCGGCCTTTTCGCCCCCGCCGGACTGCTTGTTGACGGTGGCCCACGCACGGGCTTCGGCTTCGGATTTGGGCACGCCTTTGTCCTCGTAACTCTGTTCGATACGGGAGGCTTTACGCTTCTGTGCGGCGGTGTATTTGGCTTTGCTTCCAAGAGGCATTGCGATACTCCTACTGGCCCTGTCGCCAGGGCCAGACCAGACAAAATGAATTACTGAGGGTCGGCACTTTCCAGCTTGCGCGCCTCATCGACACCCGACGCGGTCAGCTTGATCGGCAGGTTCAAGGCATATTCACCGGCAGCGTCGGTGGTCACGTGACCGTCCTTGATAAGCCCACGGTCTTGAAGGAACGCCAAGGCACTGGCGACTACTTTCTCGCCGCGGTAGTTGTCCAGTACCTCCTTGCCCAAACCATGGGGATGGGCGTGCAACAGGCGGGTGAGGACTTCTCTCTCAAGGTTCTTATCGACGTTCATGCGTACCTCTTCATGGGAAAATGATCGGGTGTTCGTCTCGCGTGCGATGAATCAAGGTGCAGTTTGTTTCGGCGCGCCCGGCAGGTTCGAGTCGTCGCCTTTGTTGACCTTGGGCTCATCGACCGACGGGCCCATCTTGCCGTTACCTACCGCAGCCGGTGCCTGGCGCTGGGTGTCATGGCCTTGAGTGTGCGGGTCGGCCGCGTTGGTGTTATCGATCACCGCGCCGCCATTGGTGTCCAGGCCAGTGCCCATGGACTTCTGCGACTCGGTGGTGGCGTCCGGGTTGGTCGGGCCGGTGGACGAGGTCGCGGCGAAGCTGCTCAGGGAAACCGCGGACAGCAGACCGGCGAGGGCGAGGGCAGCACATTTGGAATGGTTCATGAGGGTGTCTCCTTATGATTAATGTCCTTACCCTTTGTTGGTCAGCCGACGTTTATTGATCGTGCCTCGATGGCGACGAACGGTATCAAGTTGCCTGTAAAAATTTGTGTGTCAGCGCACCGGGCCACAACGACGCCACCTCGTAGCCCATAAAATTGCGCTGCAATCAGTCATCAAAGCGCCTTAGTATGTGGGCTTTGACATTGCCAAGGCTCGCCCATGACCATCGAGATTCGTCCCGCCGTGCCCAGTGACGCTGCGCAGATCCTGACTTTTATCACCGAGCTTGCGGAGTACGAAAAAGCCCGGCATGAAGTGATCGCCAGTGTGGTGGACATCGAACGTAGCCTGTTCAGCGAGGGCGCCACCGCCCATGGTCTGATTTGCTCGCGGGACGGCGTGCCCATCGGTTTTGCAGTGTTCTTCTTCAGCTACTCCACCTGGCTTGGCAGTAACTGCCTGTACCTCGAAGACCTCTACATCAACCCGGAACAACGTGGCGGCGGGGCGGGCAAGAAGTTGTTGCGCCACCTGGCCAAGATCGCGTTCGACAATGGCTGCGGGCGCTTTGAGTGGAGCGTGTTGGACTGGAACGAGCCGGCGATTGCCTTCTACAAATCCATTGGCGCACAGCCGCAGGAAGAGTGGGTGCGGTACCGCATGGAAGGCGATGCGTTGCGTGACTTTGCCTTGGGTTGAGGCTGAAAGTCGTCCATGGCTTGATCAATAACCGGCATGAATGTGCCGGTTTTTTTACATCTGTTCTCACAATATGGGATGTAAATTTATATATTGAGATATTTCAAGTTCTAGGTTTATAGTCGGCGGCATCAGCACTCACTACCAAAAATAAAACAGGTGAAGCGATGCAGGCACAACCGTTGTCGTTGCCCAGGGTGCCCGAGCCTACTTACGGCGAGCGTCTCAAAGGCAAGGTGGTCGTGATCACCGGTGCCGCTCAAGGCATTGGCGAGGCGATCGTCGCGTGCTTTCAAGCCCAGCAGGCGCAGTTGGTGATCGGCGATATCCTGGGCGACAAGGTCGAGGCCGTTGCCGCTCACTGGCGCGAACGCGGCGCCCAGATCCATGCACTTCCTATCGATATCACCGCCAAGGAACAGTGGCAGGCGCTGGTCAACCTGGCCATCGAGCGCTTCGGGCGTGTGGATGTGCTGGTCAATTGCGCCGGGGTCAATGTGTTCCGCGACCCGCTGGAAATGAGCGACGAAGACTGGCGCCGCTGCTTCGCCATCGATCTCGACGGTGCCTGGTTCGGCTGTCGCACGGTGTTGCCGCACATGATCGAGCAGGGCATCGGCAATATCATCAACATCGCCTCCACCCATTCCAGCCACATCATTCCCGGGTGCTTTCCGTACCCGGTGGCCAAACATGGCCTACTCGGCCTGACCCGCGCTCTGGGTATCGAATACGCGCCCAAAGGCATCCGCGTGAATGCGATTGCGCCGGGCTATATCGAAACCCAGCTGAATGTCGATTACTGGAACGGTTTCCCCGACCCCCACGCCGAACGCCAGCGCGCCTTCGACCTGCACCCGCCCAAGCGCATCGGCCAACCGGTCGAGGTGGCGATGACGGCGCTGTTCCTGGCCACCGACGAAGCGCCTTTTATCAATGCCACCTGCCTGATGATCGATGGCGGGCGGTCTGTGATGTACCACGACTAGAACCTGCCGCTCTCCAATAACAACAAGAGGTGCCGTTCATGAAAAAAGCCTTACGTGTTCTCGCTACCGCCGTGGCGTTCAGCAGCCTCAGCTCCTTCGCCCTGGCCGCTGATACAGTCAAAATCGGCTTCCTGGTCAAACAAGCCGAGGAACCTTGGTTTCAGACCGAGTGGGCCTTCGCTGAAAAAGCCGCCAAGGACAAGGGGTTTGAGTTGATCAAGATCGCCGTGCCCGACGGCGAGAAGACCCTGTCGGCCATCGACAGCCTGGCCGCCAATGGCGCCAAGGGTTTTGTGATCTGCCCGCCGGATGTGTCCCTCGG